>JABWCQ010000002.1:0-300000 GCA_013360195.1 bacterium | reverse complement strand
GTCGTCAGAGTAAGTCCTGAGACCTCACCTCCGGAAGTCCAGGATACTTTGTTTGTGCAGCCGATACCGCAGTGTATGTCGTTTCTGGAGTGAAGGGTGAAGATTGTACTGCAACGGGTTTCGGAAGCACGCGTCGAGGTGAACGGTCGAACTGTGGGGGAGATAGGGATCGGGCTGGTCATATTGCTTGGTATTGCACAGGGGGATTCTGAATCCGAGATTGACTGGGGTGTGAACAAGATCTGCGAGCTGCGGATCTTCCCGGATTCTGCCGAGAAGTTCAACCGTAGTCTCGAAGAGGTAGGGGGCGCGGTACTGGTCGTCAGTCAATTCACTTTGTTCGGAGACATCCAGAAAGGCAGGAGACCAAGCTTCATTGAGGCTGCGGCTCCGGAAGTCGCCGTTCCACTTTATGAGAGGTTTGTATCTGGTCTGAGAAACAGAGGCATTACAACTTCCACTGGAGTATTCGGCGCGAAAATGCAGGTTTTTATTGTAAATGACGGCCCGGTGACTTTAGTTATCGAGAAGAAAATGCATAACTAAACGGAAAAAACCCTGTCTGACCCCTTGACTTATGAACAGATGTTTTGTATATTTGTTCAAGGTCAAGTTAGAAGGACAATCAATGGGAATGCAACTTACAGAAAAACAGCAGCGTGCGCTGCAATTTATACAGTCGGAAATCACAGACAGGGGACGCCCTCCAACTCTTCGCGAAATCGGAAGCCAAATCGGCGTGTCCTCCACAAATGGGGTCCGTTATGTTTTGGATGCTCTGGTGCGGAAGGGCTATTTGGAGCGCAGTCCTATGTTATCGAGGGGAATAGAGCTGACAGACCGATCTGGCAAGGCTGCACCGAAATCCGAGGTTCGGGAAGTGCCGATAATCGGGCGAATTGCGGCAGGTTTGCCGGTTACTGCAACTGAGAATATTGAAGGTCGCCTGTCGGTAGACAAGTCGTTTGCCCCTGCGGATGATACCTTCGCTCTTCGAGTCCGTGGTGAATCAATGATAGACGCTGGAATTCGTGAAGGTGACGTTATCTTTGCCAGGCCGCAAAGAACTGCGGATGCAGGGGATATCGTAGTGGCATTAATCGGTGAAGAGGCAACGGTCAAGTACTACAAGCCCGTGGCTGGTCGGATACTCCTGGAACCCGCCAACTCCAGGTTTAAGCCGATTATTGTGGAGCAGGGGACTCCCGGTTTTCATATCTTGGGGAAGGTCGTCGGGCTGATGCGAAAGTTCTGAAGTTTGGGGAAACTTCGAAAAAGCGAATCCGGCTCGAAGAGCCGGATTCTGCTTAATATAGAGTCAATTCTGGCTTGACAAACCGAGGCGGTTTGTCTATATTCCATTGGCTTAAGGAGTCCGGAAAATCTCATCGTAGACGTTCTTTCTGACGAAATCCATTTGCCGAAGGGCCTCAATACCCTTTTCATAATTACAGTTCTTCAGGGCCACAGCCAGGTTCCTGTGCTCGCTTTCAAGTATCTCGTTGCGTTTGTCCAGCGGCAGAGCGTCCAGCTTAAGCAGGGCGTAATGAAGATATGCCTTTGCGTCTTCGTATTGCATTTGCTCGTCATAATACAAGCCGGTGTGGTAAAAGAACTCAAACTCTCTGAAGGTCTTGTTGCTCTCGCTTGTAATATCCTTCAATAAATCGCCTCGTTTATCCCATCCGTTGTAGTAAATGGATGACGTGCTCGACAGCTGAACCTGTCTGGCACGGTCGAAGTAGCGATTCCCGCCCAGCTTCTCATACTTGTCTTCTTCATTTCCAATAATCAACCACAAATAAAACTCGATTACCGCAAAGAACGAATCGTACGAACCCTGTCCGGGCTGATACGGCGTTCGAAAACCGAATTCGACGCGCTTGTCTTCGTAACGGAAATCCTGCTTGTTTGTGACGATTAAGTTGGCTTTGAATTTGTCTTCCGTCGGGTTCGGGCTGTATTCTGTGAAGTAGATGCTGATTTGCACATCCACGTCGTAGCCACCGTCATCGCGATTCCACGGATGTCTGCTTTCTGTGATATACTGGGTGAGAGTGGAGTCGATTCCCCGCAGTTTGACTTGGGCTTCCTCAGGTAGTCTTTGCAGATCAACCGTGACTTCAGGATAAAGCAACTGCGCGACTGCCTGTCCAGAATGGCCGCAAAGGGTAACGGTCAGGGAAATCCATAAGAATAATGGGTACTTCATGCCGAAGAGTATAAGGATTGGTGACGGGATTGTCAAGGACATCGCACTAATCGTTGTTCTTTTTGTTCTTTTGGTGCCGAGTATCGCTTACCCGGCTTTCGAGAGGATGGTTTCGGACCCGCAGGCCATGGGAATGGGGCAAGTTGGAATGTTGACCCGCAGGTCCGGGGGATTTCTCTCGAACCCGGCTTTAGGTTACGGACCAAGTTTGGGAGTTTGGTGGGAACAGCCCTACGGTCTCAAGGAACTTCAATCTGAACGACTTGTCGCATCGCTTCCGGTTCGTAATATTGGCCTGGGGGTATCACTTTCCCGTATGGGTGATGACATCTATCAAGAACAGTCAGCCTTGATTTCAGGGTGTACACCGCTGTCAGATCGAGTGATGATTGGACTCTCGGCTGCAGCGAATATTGTCAGGATTTCCGGCCTGCCAACGGGACGTGCGGCGGTCTTCAATGCTGGTGCTATTGGTGAAATTACTGAGTCCATTACCGCTGGATTCGCATGGAACAACTTCACTCGATCAAGCCTGTCGAATTATCAAGACGAGCTTCCCACATCGTTAGGAATCGGCGCACTCGCTCAAGTTGATGAAACCACACGCCTTGGTGTCGAAGCGGAACAGCCCCGGGGATTTCCGATGGAACTCAGGGTCGGTGTGAGCAATCAGGTCTTGAAGCAGCTCACGGTTCGCGCCGGCGCACGCTTCAATCCATCTGAATACACTGCGGGCTTCTCTGTCAAACATAGAGCGGCAAGCCTGCACTATGCGTTGCTGTGGCACGGTGAACTCGGTGCTAGCCATACGATTGGCTTCGACCTTTTCTTCCGATGATGCTGCTGCTGGCGTTTGTGTTCCTTTTGCCAATTACAATGGCGGCACAAGCGATTGACGGTGATATTGAAGAGCTGATTACAAATGCCGACGGGGAGTCGTCCCTTGCAGACTCACTCGAACTGGCAGCAGCGCAGTTCTTATACTCGGCCGGCAGTGACTCCTGTTCCCATGATGACTTGCCATTACTGACGAAACGCGTCCGTTTCTGGACTTCAGCCTCATGGGATAACTCGAGTTCGCTCGAAGACTTAAGAGGTACGTGGGCGAGAACAAGGCTGACTGTGTACACGCGGGACATTCTTAGTGCAGACTTGCTGCTGGTACGAAGGGCGCATGATCCCCGCACTATTGATGAACTGCACCTGTCTATTTCGGGCGTCAACAGTTCTCTGGGCATAAAGTACGTGCTTGGCACGTATCAGATCGAATGGGGGATGGGCGTATTATCGAGTGGCTCCTTCGGCGCCATGCGTTCTCTTTCGGTTGTCCGATCCGCAAGAATAAAGGAAGGTCGGGGAGTAATTGCGCGTACCACAAGCCGTGAGTCCGCTTGGCTGCGAGGAGTAACAATTGAAAAGCAAGTTAGTTGCTTAGACCTCGGAGTATTTGCAAACTCGCGCGATTGGAATGCCGTCAACGATTCCGGTCAAGTTTCACTTACCGGGGTGTATTCGCCCCTGAACTTTCGTTCCGACGTACGCGACAAGGTGTCAGAGTCAGGTTTTGGTGGTTTTGTAGGGCTTCGTCACAGTCTTATCCATGCCGGTGTCTTGGCTCAACAAAGTAATTTCGAACCGTCACCGACGAACGCACCAACATTAAACTCGCAGTCCGGCTATTTCAAAATTGGGTGGGAAGGCGGATTCGCTATCAGCGAAATCGCAAGAAGCGCAGATAATACGGCATGGGCGGCGACTCTTACCCACGGAACTCTGCAATGGCAGGGAGCGTTATATTCGATATATGCGCCTGCCGGCTACTTTGCACCGCGAAGTCAAGGACCTTTCGATTTTGGCGAGGAACTTGAGGGAACTGCCGTCGTCGGTGCCAAGGCCGGTACCTATGTTAGTCGCCACGAATTTGCATTTGACCTGAACAGCTCAAAAGAATCCAACACCGTGCCCGGAGATAGCCGGAACAATTTCGCATTGCTGTGGCACGCACCTTTCAATGAGGTTTTTGGTTTGACGTCGCGCTTGCGATTGTCTGAGAGAAGTTCAGAGAGCGGAGGCCGGCGAAGTTTGACGTTTCGCTGTGACCCGGTCTGGGGCGAAGCCATAAATGTATCGGCTAGACTTGAGTATCGCAGATTCGAAACTAATGACGGCTCTGAGTTCGGCAATGGGAGCTATATCCACATGCAGGTGATGAAGAACCGCGGCAAGCTCAGACCTGGAGTTCGTGTCGCGGAGTTCAATCTGTCTGAATTGGATTTTCCACTCTCGGTTTATGAGAGAAATGTTTCAGGTGCGTATCCATTTGAACAGCTGTTCGGCAACGGTACAAGATTAATCGCTTGGATGTCTTATGTCACGAAGTCGATCAGCATTGGCACCAAGCTTGCCTGGACAAGTAGCTCCGTGTCGTCCGATGACGTTGAGACTGCTGTATCGATGAGTATTTCCCGGTAGCCTCCATGAAGCTGGGAGTGATACTCTTGAATTGGAACGGCTATCAGGACACCCGTGAATGTCTGAATTCACTTTTACCTGTGCCTCAGTGGGTTGAACTGTTTGTTGTTGACAACGGCTCAACGGATGATAGTGTTCAGATACTGAAGTCGGAGTTTGGAGACAGTATCTGTCTCATTCAAACAGGCACTAATTTGCTTTTTGCGGGCGGTAACAATGCCGGTGTGCAGACAGCGATGGAAAAAGGTTGTGACGCAATCCTGCTGCTCAACAATGACACGATCGTCGAGAAGTCCACTCTAGATGACCTGCGCGAAGCGTCTATGAGACACCCATTGAGTCTCTTATGCCCGAAGATCCTGTACTATAGCGACCGTGAGACTCTGTGGTATGCAGGCGGTATCTGGAAGTACGGCAGAATTGCTCATCGTGGAATTCGTGACAGGGACAAAGGACAGTATGATGTGGAGGAGCCCACGTCCTGGGGAACGGGTTGTGCGCTGTGGATACCACGCAAAGTTATCGAGACGATTGGTCGGCTCGACGAGGATTTCAAACTCTATTATGAAGATGTCGAGTACTGTTTGCGTGCCGGAAAAAGCAGTATACAGACGATTTATGTGCCTACTGCGCGGGTTTGGCACAAGGTTTCATCTTCTCTCGGCGGGCATAGCAGTCTCAGAAAGCAGAAGCGAAAGCTCAGAAGTCTCGGATTGCTTCACGCAAGACTAAAATCTTCGCCGGCTGCTAAGTTTATGTCTTACGTTTATCTTCTGTTTCTGGACCCATTGAGCGCGCTTGTTTCGAAGATCGGACGAAAGTGAAATGGTATCACTCAGTTTTTCGCGAAAGTTCATCATTCAGTACTGGGTTGTGCTTGCACAACTCGTGTTGATCGCGTTGCCTTCAGTATCCGCACCCGTCGTCAAAGTCACTGATCTTGCCGGTGCGCCGGTCACTGGTTTGCCTTTTATGAATCGGGGTGACGTGCGCATTATTCCTTTGAGCATGCTTGGAAAGTTCGCCGGATTTGAGATATCCGTTGATCGTGGAAAGTACCTTGTGGAATCATATGACTGTCAGACGACACTTTCGCCAAAAAACAGTTTTGCGGAAGTGAATGGCGCCTTCGTTCAATTGCCGGTACCTGTTGAAGTGTGGGATGGTTCGTTGTGGATACCGCTTCAGCAACTGCCTGAGTTGTTTCCGACAACTGTGGAACTTGGCGACTCAGAAGACTACATAAGGCTGCTTGGAATTGTCGATTCTGCTTCGGGAGTAGTTACACCGCTTCAGCACTCTAAACCGCTGGAACAGGTATGGACCTTCGGCAAGGTCATCTTGGACCCGGGACACGGCGGAAAGGACCCGGGGTGCAAAGGTCTGTTGGAACTTGAAGAGAAATTCATCGTACTTGACATTGCCAAACGAACTGAGACAGCGTTAAAGTCAAAGGGAATTCCAGTCGTCATGACACGGCGGGACGACAAGTTTCTGACTTTAGGGGAAAGGACACGCCAGGCGAATGCAGAGTCAGGCGACTTGTTCATATCACTCCACTGTAATCATTTTACAGATCCCGATGTGGGCGGCGCGGAGTGCTACATCCTTAAGCCCGCCAGAACCGAGCGCGCGATTGATGTTGCGGCACGGGAAAATCAAGTTGTCGATTTT
This sequence comes from bacterium, assembly GCA_013360195.1. NCBI lineage: Bacteria > bacterium. Next base: position 293,642 of record JABWCQ010000002.1, on the reverse strand, counting down.
GAACGCGATGCAGAGCAGTACGATGCGCTGACCGAAGAGAACTATATTCTGCTTTCCATGGCGACGAGTCAGTACTTGCATGACAGTGAGACATGGGCTGAAATTGTCATTGATGAACTGAAAAACTCCGCCGGAATGAATGTTCGAGGAGTTGACCAAGCGGGTTTTTATGTGCTGATGGGAGCATCCATGCCTGCGATTCTTCTGGAATGCGGCTATTTGTCGAACCCGGACGATGCCCGAATGCTTGGAGCCGAGCGTGGCAGGCAGAGAATCGCCGATGCGATCGCAATGTCCATTGTGAAAATGAAATCAGAAATGGAAGCGGCCGCTCGATGAGCAGGAAACCGATCGCGGTGTTTGATTCGGGTCTTGGGGGACTGACGGTGGTCGCAGCATTATATAGGATGATGCCGCACGAGAACTTCGTTTTCTTTGCAGATAGAGCACGCGTTCCTTATGCGTCGCTCAGCCCTAACTTAATAACCAGATACGCCTGTGAATCGGCCGGATTTCTAAGCTCTCATGAGCCAAAGGCGGCGGTGATTGCGTGCAATACCGTATCTGCTGTCGCCCTGCGGGAGGTGGAAAAAGTCTTTTCCATCCCTGTGATCAATGTCTTGCATCCCACTGCCGCGGCAGCTGCTCAAGCCACACGCAACAAGAGGATTGGGGTTCTTGCAACTTCAGCCACTGTAAAACGCAACACATACTCGGTCGTTCTTAATGAACTTGTCCCTGGTGTGCAGGTCACGTCACAGGGATGTCCCCTTCTTGTTCCTTTGGTAGAAGAAGGGTGGACCGAAGGCGACATCCCGCGATCTATTGTGGAACACTATCTGGGCTCGCTTATTGAGGCGCGAGTGGACACAGTTGTTCTGGGATGTACTCACTACGAGTACTTTCGTGATCATATTCAGCATGCAATGGGAGATGATGTGATTCTTGTTGACACGCCCCGTGCTACTGCAGCTGAACTTGATCAATGGCTTGAGTCGCACAACGCGCTTGAGACAGCTGGACCTGGCAGCGTTAAAGTGTTTTCAAGTGATGTGACAGAAGCCCTATATCGCGTAGTCGAGTCTTTGTTCCCTTTGAATTTCCAAGTAGAAGTGTCCGCCGTTTCGGTCGAAAGCCTTTCAAAATTTGTCGCCCTGCCGCAAAGCTAGCCCACAACAGAAGTTTGACATGGAATTTGCTCAGTTGAATTTCTGAGTTTTCCCACCTGCAATCAAACCTACCTTTTCACCTACAAGCCATGGATATTTCAACACTTCAGGCGATGACTGTCCCCGATCTGATTACCCTCGGTAAGCAACTCGAGGTGCAAGAAACGTCCGGCCTGCCAAAGCATGAGCTAATTTTCAAGATTCTGAACCGGCAATCTGCCAAGGATGAAATCCTGACGGCAAGTGGGGTACTGGAGATTTTGCCTGACGGGTATGGCTTTCTGCGCAGCGCGCAGGCTTCATACTTGCCCAGCCCCGACGATGTCTACGTATCACCGTCCCAGATTAAGCGGTTTGGGTTGCGAACCGGACACTTGATATCCGGTCAGGTCCGTCCACCGAAAGAGGGCGAGCGATTCTTCGCTCTATTGAAAGTCCACCACGTCAATGGAACGAATCCGGACGTTGCAAAAGAGATTGTTCATTTTGACGATTTGACTCCAATATATCCGAACAAGAAGTTCAAAATGGAGTTGGACGCCAAAGACCTCACTCTACGTGTAGTAGATATTTTCTCGCCTGTCGGAATGGGACAGCGCGGTTTAGTGGTGGCTCCTCCAAGAACAGGCAAGACCATTATCCTGCAAAAGATTGCTAATGCAATCACAACAAATCATCCCGATGTCGAACTGCTCGTTCTGTTGATTGATGAACGGCCAGAGGAAGTCACTGACATGGAGCGTTCTGTGAAAGGTGAAGTTGTTTCGTCAACTTTTGACGAAAAGGCGGAACGTCATGTTCAAGTTGCCAATATGGTGCTCGAGCGCGCCAAACGCATGGTTGAAATGGGTAAGAATGTCGTTGTCCTGCTCGACTCGATTACAAGATTGGCGCGAGCGCACAATGCGGTTATGCCTCATTCCGGACGTGTGCTGTCCGGAGGAATTGATGCCAGCGCATTGTACGAGCCAAAGCGATTCTTCGGCGCCGCACGAAATATTGAAGAAGGCGGCAGCCTCACGATACTTGCAACTGCGCTGATTGAAACCGGCTCCAGAGCGGACGAAGTCATTTTCGAAGAGTTCAAGGGAACAGGCAATCTTGAACTGGTTCTTGACCGCAGGCTCGCCGAGTTCCGCATTTTCCCTGCCATTGATGTGCTTCGATCCGGCACCAGACGCGAGGAACAGCTTCTGACTCCAATGGTGCTCCAGAAAATGTACGCACTGCGAAGTGTTCTCGACCACAATAATTCCGTCGAAACGATGAAATTCATTCTGGACAAAATGCGGGATACACGTTCAAACGCTGAGTTTTTCGAATTGATGACGAAGTCTTAAGCGATGTCACTTCCGTTTGTTGGTGACTTCAAAGTTGACATCTGGACAATCGTTGGACTTGCGGGTCAGGTCTTGTTCTTCATGCGATTCATTATACAGTGGATTGCTACCGAACGTGCCAAGCGAACTGTCGTGCCAACATCTTTCTGGTACTTTTCAATATTGGGAGCACTTGTGTTGCTCTTGTATTCCTTTGTCCGTAAAGATCCGGTCTTTATAGCCGGCTACTTGCTTGCCATGGTGATCTACGTCCGAAATCTTCGCTTTGCTTTGCGTCCGGGTACGCAGGAATCTACGCTTTAGCTTTTTGTCAGTCGCATCGTCTTCCGATTAAACACCTCAAACCTTTCAATAGCTTGCAAACTCGATCAATCAAACTTCTGCTTGTGCTGTCGGCACTTTTTCTCGCGGCAGCGTGTGCTCAACGCGAAACCGACGTTGGAGTAAATGCTATTCCTGTTGCTCCGGATGAGAGCGAGGGAAAAACATTTGTCGGAGCAACACGTTCTGCCGAATGGGACCTTGACCTGTCTCCGGGCCGGGGCGCAGTGCTCCAAGTCGGGGAGGCGCAAGGTTTCAAAGTCGTTTCGGCTGTCAGATTTGAACTTGCAGCGATTCTGCCTGACAGCTTTGTTATTGACACTGCGCGAATTCGCTTCCGGGTGGATCAAGTTTATCCCGGACGGGGCAATGCGCCGGACTTGCGAATGCTGATAAAAAGTGTGGCAGAAGATTGGACGGAGGATCAGCTGAAGGAAGATACCCTTCCCAATCGCAGTGAGTATTCAGTCATTGATACGATACTGCTTACGACGGCTCCGCTGGGAGCAGGAGACACGCTTCCTCCTGCTGTTTATTGGACTGTTCCGGATTCAATATTGAATGCATGGATTACCGAGGATACACTGAATCACGGAATATTGCTTGAAGCGGAGAATCCCAATGTAATCGTCGGCATCCAAAGTGAGGAGGGTGCCGAAGCCTATCGTATTCAGCTTGAGCTTGTCGGGTCACAGTTTCCGGAAGATTCCAATTTTGCGGAAACACCTTGGTCCCAAATCGTGCTTCCTGCAGATGATGGCTATCTTGCGACAGACTTGAGCGATTCCTTATCCGGCCGATTGCGAGTCAGCCAGGGAAGTTACAGACGAGCGCTGCTTTATTTCCCGTTAGACAGTATGACGGTTAACCCTCTTCGGACAGTTGTGAGGGCCTGGGTGCACTTTTACGCCGACCTGAATGCTCCGAACAGCCTTGTGTACCAAGGTTCAAACTTTCTGTACAAAGATGCTTCCTTGATAGACACCGCATGGTTTGCGGTACCTGACAGTGCCACGCAGAATTTCATTGCTCTAAACTCCACGGCCTTTCAATCTGACAATAGAAAAATATCATTTGAAGTGACGAACAGTCTTGTCGGAATGGTCGGAAATCCATCCACGAACGGAGGCTTTTCAATTCAAGCTTCACTTGAGAGTGATATCCTCTCCCGGCAGTATTTCCATGGCCATAACAGCGAAGTGGATTCACTTCGGCCGCAACTTGAGATCTGGTGGGTAGAGCCATGATAAACATCTTGACACTCTTGATACTTGCAGCGACTGCATGGGCTGGAGGTTCAATATTCGGCACACAGCCAACGGGAGATCCTCTGCCGAATGGCGGCGTGCGATCAATGGGGCTGAGCGGCGCGGGTCTGGCGGCAACTGACAGCATTGGTATCCATGGAGAAAACGCTGCCGCAATGACCCAGTTGACAGGGTCGGTGCTTCGCGCCGGTCTCTATGGCAGCATTTACGGCACTTCTGACCAAAACAAATCAGATCTTGACAGTGAGTTTGGTTGGCAGAGTTTTCGTTTAATGTTAAATATTCATCCGCGTTACAAAATGGCGTTTGGATTAGACCCTGTTTCCCGGACTGACCTACGGACATTCGCCAACGACAGTTTAACCTATGAATCAGACACCGGCGCAGTTGTCGAGCGATTTGAGCGCCGAAATGTTTGGCTAGGCAGCGCTACGGACATTCGTTGGGACCACGCATTTGGTCTTTCCGACAAATTCAGCATCGGGCTGACGGCAGCGTTTACGACTACCTACCTTGAAGTGAATTCCATATTGGACTTTCCGACTTCTGGAAATTCTGGAGGAGCACGCGATGTGCACTACCACGATGTTCAACGATTTCACGGTTTCTGGGGTGGCGTGTCGGCACTCGCTAAACTTTCCCCCGCTTGGACTTTGGGTGGATACTGGAAATCAGAAGCGGACGGGACATGGGAGTTTGAGCAGCGAGTGAATCATGGCGGAGAATACCGGTTTTCTGAAGAAAATGGATCGCGACCGGGAGAGTTCGGATTTGGCATCGGACACAAATGGAGGCGTGATTGGTCTGCATACGCCGACCTGAGATCCCAATCGTGGAAGGAAAAGCATTACGGGCCCGTTTTTGAAGAAAAGGGACTCGAGGAGCGCAGCGGTTTTGCTGTCATGTTTGGTGTTGAGAAACAGGGCGGTACACGTATAACTGATGAAGGATTCGACCGCTGGGATTATCGTGCGGGTGCCGCTTACCGCTTGCAGCCGTGGCAGGTCTATTCTGAAGGAGCGGTCGGCGATGTGATTGAGACAGCGCTTTCGCTTGGGGTCTCCGTTCCTCTTGCGCAAAGCACGGGCAAACTTCATGCGGCGCTTGAGTTCGGCGTGCGCACCGCTTCGGATGTGGATGTTGACGAAACGTTTACCAGACTATATTTACAGCTTGATATGCATGAGCGCTGGTTCCATCGTGAACGGCGCAAACTGCGGGACTGAGAATCATGAGCAATCACTTAAGAAACATATTGGCAAACAGCGACCCGGACGTATCCGCAATCATGGATCGCGAGCGGTCGCGGCAAAATGAAGGATTGGAACTTATCGCCTCGGAGAATTTCGTGTCACCCGCTGTCCTGGAGGCAATGGGAAATGTGATGACGAACAAGTATGCCGAAGGTCTTCCGGGCAAGAGGTATTACGGCGGATGTCGTCATGTGGACGAAGTTGAAACATTGGCGATTGACCGAGCAAAAGAGCTTTTCGGAGCGAAGTGGGCTAACGTCCAGCCGCATTCGGGCGCGCAGGCGAATATGGCTGTTTACTTCACGCTGCTCAAACCCGGCGACAAAATTCTGGGTATGGATCTGGCGCACGGCGGCCATTTGACACACGGCTCGCCTGTGAATTTTTCAGGCCGCATGTATGAGGTGGTCAGCTATGGTGTCACACGCGATTCGAATTTGATCGACATGGATGATGTTGTTGCCAAGGCGCGCGAACACAAGCCGAAGCTCATCATGACAGGATCTTCTGCCTATCCGCGCAATTGGCATCTGGCGAAGTTCAGAGAGATTGCGGACGAAATCGGCGCGTATCTGATTTGCGATATGTCGCACTTCTCCGGATTGGTGGCAGGTAGAATTCATCCCGATGTTCTGCCGTACTGTCATGCCGTAACGTCCACGACTCACAAGACTCTTCGCGGGCCGCGCGGTGGAATTGTGCTGTCCAATGAAGAGGGTGGAGAGCTGCTGCTCGGAGGTATGCCTAAACCCAAAAGCTATTGGGATGCGTTTGACAGCTGGGTTTTTCCGGGCGTACAGGGCGGCCCGCTGATGCATGTGATTGCGGCCAAGGCCGTCGCATTCGGCGAAGCGCTGAAACCGGAGTTTCGCGAGTATGCTCGTAACGTTGTCGAGAATGCAAAGACGCTGGCTGATGAGTTTATGTCGCGCGGATATAAGGTCGTTTCCGGAGGAACGGACACGCACCTGGTGTTGCTCGATCTGTCACCCATGGGGAAGACGGGTAAAGCTGCCGAAAAGGCACTCGAAGCCGCCGACATCACCGTCAACAAGAATATGGTGCCCTACGATCCGCAGAAGCCGCTGGTGACATCCGGTGTGCGTATCGGTTCTCCCGCTGTGACATCGCGCGGAATGGGAGTGACTGAAATGAGGAAAATTGCGGAACTGATGGATAATGTTATTCAAAATCTTGAGTCGGCTGAAATGATTGCCAAGGTAAAAGCTCAAGTTCATGAGTTGACCCGCGGCTTCCCGCTTTATCCGCAAGCACTGCGTTACAATGTTTAGGAGTAAATTTGCGCTGCCCGTTTTGCAGCACTGACGATGACCGGGTCATAGACTCGCGGCCTGCAAAGGAAGGTCGCGCGATTCGCCGCCGCCGCGAATGCCTGAAGTGCGGCCATCGCTTTACAACCTACGAATCCATCGAAGTCCGTATCGTACACGTTATAAAATCCGACGGAGCCCGCGAACCTTTCGATCGTGAAAAGGTGTATCGCGGGCTATCTATTGCCTGCATTAAGCGGCCTGTTTCGCCCAATACTATTGAAAACATGACCGATGCAATCGAAGCCCGCGTGCTCGCTGAAACCGACCGCGAAGTCACAGCCGCCCAAATCGGTCAATGGATACTCGAGGAGCTGGTCAATGTGGATGAAGTTGCCTATGTGCGGTTTGCTTCTGTTTATAAGAGATATATGTCGGTTAATGAGTTTTTAGAAGAGCTGAAGAAGATTCAGAGTGATAAGTACGAGCGAAGACTGGATAAGGGTTCACTCGAGTGACTGAGTCTTTCCGCAAAGTGACCCCTGAAGTCAGCATACTCGTCCTTTTTGCGATCTTCAGTTCAAAGGATGTACAAGCGCACTTTCGGGGGCTTCAAATGGGATTCAGTGATGTCGGTTACTATATGCCCGGTGTTTGGTTGCCGGCGCGCCCAAGCTGGCAAGGTGAGGGACGTTTGAATGGCGCAATGCAAAACACGGATCCTTACCTATTAAGCCTCGTAGAAAAGTACTCGCCACCAAATCATTTTTCGCTGGCACCAGGACTGAATGATACAGTACAAGTGCTAATTACACTGTTGAACGATTCAGATCAAGACTACAATTTGAGCGGCAAAACTCCGCAGAACTGGTTCAAACCGCAGATATTTGATGGGTCTTCCGATGTAATGAAGGCACAGCCGTATCTTGATTCATCGCAAGTCAAGTACAGGTTTCGGCGAATGGGAGGGACGGGGACAATTGATATGAAAGTTCGCGCCGGACAAAGGGATGTAGTGCTGCTTTATGATGTCTGGGACCTGCCTGTCGGCAACTGGCAATTAGTCATGCGCCCTTCAGCGAGTATCCCCAATGACGTTCATGGAAGAACAGGTGGGGAACTGTATGTCAACTTCCCGGCAAAGAGCCTGATGGACAGCATCGCGGCCTACGAAGGGAATTTCTGGCGCTTATGGGGTGACGGAGATACTCTTAAGGCGCGTACGTGGATTGACACAATCTTTCACTATAATGAAAACTCATTTGTAGGCTGGGGATTGACGCTCGAACTTGCCTACAGCTCGCGCGATTCTGCAGGAATTGCCGATGCAAGCTTTATGGCCATAAAGGTACTGGAAGAAGACTTTGATCCAACGGTTCCGCACAGCACGGAAATCGGCGATTCATTAGACACGAGCATTGAACGAACGTGGTATGACCACCTTCTCAATGGACTCAAGTCTATTCATGATGGATGGACGAACTAAGACTCGATGATCCTCGCGCTAGCCGAATATGCGTACGGTGTCGTGGCCGGAGCTTATCATCGCCATTGGGATAGGCGCGGCGGATGGCGCGCACCTGTTCCTGTGATATCGGTTGGCAACATAACTGTGGGCGGCAACGGCAAAACTCCGTTTGTGATTGCGTTGATCAAGTTGCTTGAACAGCATTTCCCGCATCTGAGAGAGCGCAACCGCATTGCCGTGCTCAGCCGGGGCTATGGGAGGAAGTCCAAGGAACTGACCATTGCCGAAATAGACTCGCATTGGCAGGACACCGGGGACGAGCCGCTTCTGATTAAACGAAGTTGTCCACAAACCCTTGTCATCTCAAATGCGAACCGGGTCGAATCGGCCAAGGTCGCGGCCAACGATTTCGGAGCGAAGCTGATTATTCTGGACGACGGGTTTCAGCATCGGCGGCTTGCCCGGGATGTTGATCTCGTTCTGCTGGACAGCATGATGCCGATTGACAACGGCAAGATGTTACCGGCAGGACGCCTGCGAGAGCATCCTTCATCCTTGGGGCGGGCGACGGCGCTCGTAACGGTTGGATCTGGGGAATCAGCCGTGCCTTATGCAAAGTCATTCAACAAGATTTCCTGGAGGGCACTGCCGGCTAAATTGTCGCAAACTTGGGCGGACAAGCCAAAGGGACCCTGTTTTCTGGTGACGGGTGTGGCACGTCCCAACAGAGTCAAATTGTCTGCCGAATCCGTGGGTATTCAGATCGTTGGCGAGCGTGCATTTCGGGACCATCACGTATTTTCAGAGCAGGAACTCAAGAATGTTTCACGTGAAGCGGAGAATGCGGGAGCAGATGTCATTCTTACAACTTCTAAAGACTATATACGTATGTATCCGTGGCGCGGTAGTTTGCAAATTGTAGTCATCCCCTATAGCCTCGAGATTATGGACTCAGAGAACTTCGTAAACTGGTTAAGTACTAAGGTTGACTTTAGCCTGCGATAGTATGAGATTGTTGAGAGCATCGAGTTTTCAATGGTTTTCAGCACGGTATTCTGTAATATTCTGATATTTATTATTTTACGCATAATCATGCTTGAGCAAACCTTCACAAAATGATTGACTTTTTGTAGAGATATGGCTATATTCAGCAATCTATGGATGTTATAGAGTACCCGCGCAGATTCTGACCGTTTCATGGGCCTTGAGACAATCTTATTCTTGCTACTGGCGGTAGGTGCGGTCTTGACGGCCTTGCTGGTCGTCACCTCACCTTCTCCCATCGGGTCGGCCCTGTACCTTGTCGGGACCATGTTTTGTCTTGCCGGTCTCTATGTCTTGTTGTCCGCACCGTTTCTTGCCGCGATTCAGATTATCGTCTACGCAGGAGCCATTATTGTGCTCCTGCTTTTTGTTATCATGCTTCTCAATCTGCGGCGCATAGAAGAGGTGCTACCCAAAACTTGGCGAGTGGCCGGCCTGGTTGTGTCCGGGCTGATTCTGTTTACGATGTTTCTGGCAATTGTTAGAGGAAGCTCTGTATTGCCCGCGATGCCGGACGTTCCGACCGGTTTTGGCAAGGTTTCTGAACTTGGTAAAATTCTCTTTACAAAATACCTTTATGCATTTGAGGCGACCTCGGTGCTCCTGCTGGCGGCCATGATTGGTGCGGTAGCGCTTGTCCGGAAAGACGGCAAGGAGGGAGGTAAAGATGCAAGTTGAACTTGCGCATTACCTCCTGCTCGGAGCAGTTCTGTTCGGCATCGGAGCCATGGGAGTTCTGACACGAAAGAACCTCATTATCATACTGATGTCCGTTGAATTGATGCTGAATTCCGTGAATCTGAGTTTCATTGCGCTTGCGAGGCATGCTGCAGACCAGGAGGCGCAAGTCATTGTGTTTTTTGTCTTGTGTGTAGCTGCGGCTGAAGTGGCCGTCGGACTGGCAATTCTGATATCTGTGTGGCGCAAACGCGGCAGTATGAATGTGGACGCGATGAGTGCGCTAAAAGGCTGATGCTGGAGCTTCTCTATTTAATACCGGTTTTTCCATTGTTGGGCGTGCTGCTCAACACATTCGCGCTTCGTGGACAATCAGAAAAGGTTGTTGGCGGAGTGGCGTCGCTTATGGTAGCGGCAAGCTTTATAGTGGCGCTGGGAGGTTTTTTCGAGCTGCTGGGAATGCCAGCAGACTCGCGTCACTTTGAACTTGATCTCTTCAGATGGATAATCGTGGGGGACTTTGCAGCCCAAGCCGGGTTCCTTGCAGACCCGCTGTCGATGGTGATGATGCTCATCGTTACCGGTGTGTCTGCACTCATTCACATTTATTCAATTGGGTACATGCACGGTGATGAAGGATTTCGGAAATTCTTCATATATCTGAACCTGTTTGTCTTTTTCATGTTGTTGCTTGTTATGGGCAACAACTACCTTGTCATGTTTGTCGGTTGGGAAGGCGTAGGACTGTGTTCCTATTTGTTGATCGGATTCTGGTACACCGACGAATTGAAGGCTTCGGCAGGAAAGAAAGCCTTCATCATGAACAGAATCGGCGACTTTGGATTCTTGCTCGCAATCTTCCTGATTTGGACCACCTTCGGTACAATCAATTTCGCTGAAATTGAACCGATGGCGCAGGCCTATCCGGTTGGAGCTGGCGTAATCACGGCTATTTGCCTTTTGCTGTTTACAGGTGCAACCGGCAAATCTGCGCAACTTCCGCTCTATACCTGGTTGCCTGATGCGATGGCAGGTCCTACTCCTGTCTCGGCACTCATCCACGCTGCGACAATGGTTACAGCAGGCGTATACATGATCGTGCGCTCGAATTTCCTGTTCTCTCTGTCGCCCGATGCCATGCTGGTTGTGGCGTGGGTTGGAGGGTTGACGGCATTGTTTGCGGCGACCATTGGCCTTGTTCAAACGGACATAAAAAAGGTTCTAGCCTATTCTACAGTAAGCCAGCTGGGATTCATGTTTCTGGCTTGCGGTGTCGGTGCCTACACTGCGGCCATTTTTCATTTGATGACCCACGCTTTCTTCAAGGGACTGCTATTCCTAGGTTCCGGTTCAGTCATTCACGGCATGTCCAATGAGCAGGATATCCGGGTTATGGGTGGCTTGAAAAGCAAAATGCCCACAACTTACTGGACTTTTCTCATTGGCACACTTGCCATTGCGGGCATTCCCGGGTTAGCCGGATTCTTTTCGAAAGATGAGATTCTGTGGAAGACTTATGAGTCACACCACGTAATCCTGTGGGGAATTGGTATAACTGCTGCTTTCTGCACTGCTTTCTACATGTTCCGGCTCTTGTTCCTGACATTCTTCGGCAAGTTCCGCGGTTCAAAGGCTCAAGAGCATCATGTTCATGAGTCTCCAAAGCTGATGACTGTACCGCTGATTATACTTGCGGTTTTGTCTGCCATCGGCGGATACGTCGGTGTGCCGCATGCTTTGGGAGGGCACAATTATTTTCACGATTGGCTTTTGCCGGTGCTTTCATCTCATGGTGTTACACATGGAGGCGAACATCACGGCGTTCCGACGGCAGAGTATGTCTTGATGGCAGTCTCCGTACTTGTCGCAGTGATTGGAATCATGCTCGCTCGCAGCTGGTACCTTGGAAAGTCGTCGACGGTAGAATCCCTTGGGAAGTCCGGAATGCGAAATCTTCTGTATAACAAGTACTGGGTTGATCAGATTTACGATACAGTGATTTCTCAACCGTTAGTGAAGGTGTCGGAGATTTTTGCGAAGTATGTTGATCAAGGGACGGTGGATGGTGCCGTGAACGGGGTGGGGACGACGGTTGTCAGTTTTGGTGGGCTTGTCCGTAAGATCCAGACCGGAGTGACGCAGAATTACGCCGTGATGATGGGTATGGGTACCGTGGTTCTGCTTGGTATGCTAATATGGTCGGTATTGGGATAACCTGAATGCTCCTGACTCTTTCCATAGCTATTCCTGCAATCGCGAGTCTGTTGGTACTCCTGTTGCCGCGAACCTCGATCAGCCTGATTCGTTGGACTTCGTTGGGCGCCTCGGTCGCTGCGTTTATTGTCTCACTGGCAATTTACGCGAATTTCCAGGTCGGGGAAGCGGGCTTCCAAATGGTGGAAAAGCTTGCATGGATCCCATCGATTGGCGCGGATTGGCATCTTGGTGTTGACGGAATTAGTCTGTTTCTGATAATCCTTACGACTCTACTAACTGTTCTTTGTATCATTGCCAGCTGGAACAGTATCCACGAAAGAGTTCAGGAATACCACTTCTTCTTCCTCTTGCTGGAAGCGGGGATGATAGGAGTATTTGCGGCTCTTGACCTGTTCGTATTCTATGTAATGTGGGAAGTCATGCTGGTGCCAATGTTCTTTCTCATTGGCGTTTGGGGCGGCAAGAACAGACTTTACGCGACCATCAAGTTCTTCCTGTTCACGATGGCCGGCTCGGTTTTGATGTTGGCAGGAATTCTGTACGTATATTTCAATACAGTTGATCCTGCTACCGGTGCACACACATTCAACCTGCTACTTGCCACTGAACAGGCAAAGTACGCACTCGACGTGCAACGCTGGCTGTTTTTGGCTTTCGGTTTAGCTTTCGCAATCAAGGTTCCCCTATTTCCTCTCCATACCTGGCTTCCGGACGCACACACCGAAGCTCCGACTGCTGGTTCGGTCATCCTTGCCGGTGTTCTTCTCAAAATGGGGACATACGGTTTTCTGCGTTTCTGCTTGCCGATGTTCCCCCAAGCGACTCTCGAGTTTGTTCCGTGGATTAGCTGGCTTGCTCTCATTGGAATTGTATACGGAGCGCTTGTGGCGATGGTCCAAAAGGACATGAAAAAGCTCGTTGCTTATTCTTCCGTCGCGCACCTCGGGTTTGTCATGCTGGGTACTTTTGCTCTTAATCAACAAGGTCTGACCGGTTCGCTTTTGCAGCAGATCAACCATGGCATTTCGACCGGAGCACTGTTCTTGCTGGTTGGAGTCGTCTATGAACGCAGGCACACCAGAATCATTGCGGACTACGGCGGCATCGCGAAAGCCATGCCTTTGTACGCTGCGTTGTTTCTGATCATTGCCTTGTCTTCGATCGGATTGCCGACGACAAATGGATTTGTCGGCGAGTTTCTAATCTTGCTTGGTGCATTTTCCGCAAATACTTTATATGGTGTCATCGCCACGTCGGGCGTGATTTTGGCCGCCGTCTATCTGTTGTGGATGTATCAAAGAGTATTTTACGGACAAATTACTCACGAAGAAAACGCGAAGCTGAAGGACATTACGGCTGTCGAAGCGTTTCCGATAATCATCCTCGTGATTTTGGCAATTTGGATCGGCGTTTATCCGGACCCGCTGATCGTCAGGATGGAACCGTCACTTCAACTTGTGCTCGAGAAATTCCAGCAGTCTGAGTTCTCACAGATGATTGGAGCGTTGCCACGATGAGTTTGAACGATCTACTCGGAATTCTGCCTGAATTAGTAGTCGTTTTTACGGCACTGCTCGCGATCGTTGTTGATATTGCCGCGAAGGAGCGTAATGTATCGGCATCGCAGGGTGTTGTGGTCTTCGGACTGGGAATAGCCGGAGTGCTTTCCATATTCGCCGCAACGGACGCCGAGATGTTGTTATATGGGCAAGTTTTCAATGACGGCTTCGCCGCCTGGTTTCGTGCTCTTTTCGCATTTGTGGGTGTTTTGACGGCAATCTTCTCACCTATCTACCTTAAGTTCCGGCATATACGACTTGGTGAGTACTATGCTTTGCTGGCGATGTGCGTATTCGGCATGATGGTCATGGCCTCTGCGGCGAGTCTGTTGCTGTTCTTCGTTGGCTTGGAGACAATGTCCATTTCGTTGTATGTGCTTGTCGGACTAAGGCGCGATGATCCCGCCTCGGTAGAAGGTGGGATGAAGTATCTAGTGCTCGGCGCCTTCTCATCAGCATTTCTGCTTTACGGTATGGCACTTATCTACGGTGGAATTGGGTCGCTTGAATACAATGTCATCGCGCAGACTCTTCGTGAAAGCGAAGGAATCGGCCCGATGACTGCCAGCGGAATTGCGCTGTTACTTGTCGGATTTGCATTTAAGATTTCGGCAGTTCCTTTTCACTTCTGGTCGCCTGATGTCTATGAGGGAGCTCCTACAACGATTACCGCGTTCATGTCGACAGGTGCCAAAGCCGCGGCATTCATCGGCTTGATTCGGGTTTTTGGTCAGTCACTTGCGACGACGTCTGAGCATTGGGTTACCGCTCTTTCTGCTGTTGCGGTAGTTACGATGACTGTCGGAAATGTGGTAGCCCTTAGGCAGCAGAATTTGAAACGAATGCTCGCCTATTCGTCGATTGCACACGCCGGTTACTTACTCGTAGGTATTGTTGCAGGTTCGCGGGAGGCGTTTGCCGCGTCAGGTTACTATTTGATTGGCTACGCGCTGATGAATCTCGGTGCTTTTGGAGTTTTGATTCTCTTGAATCAGAGGGGCAAGGGTGACTACTCGTTTGACGCCTTGAAGGGAATGGGAACTGTGCATCCGGTCCTGGGCTTGACGATGGCAGTTTTTATGTTGTCTTTGATCGGCATTCCTCCGACGGCAGGCTTCTTCGGCAAACTTTATGTTTTTTCAGCTGCCATTAAGGAAGGTCATCTACTCCTTGCCATCATCGGTCTGCTCAATAGTGCGATTGCCGCTTACTATTACTTGAGAGTCATATCCACGATGTATATGTCAAAGCCCGAAGGGGACGTGACTGTGCCCCAGCCGTTTGGCTATAAAGCTGCCTTGGCAATCTCATCGATACTCATAATTGTCATTGGAATGTTTCCAGACCAATTGGTCGAGGCTATGCTGAGAGCCGTTCCGTGATTTGACGATTGACAAACAGTAAAATATGAAGCCCTTGCATCGCTGCAAGGGCTTTCTACATTCATGGTTAGGGCCGGTCTAAGCCGTAACTGCGGAGAATTGGGAGATGAATTGGCCGATCAGACCGTATGCCTTGCGAAGCGTGTCTTCAGGCGGCAAGAACACAATCCGGAAATGCTTTGTTCCAGGCCGCTGGCCAAATCCGGAGCCGTGGACTGTTACAACGCCGGTCGCTTTGATGAGCTCTTGCACAAACAATTCGTCCTCTTGTTCAATCTGCAGACGAGGGAACGCGTAAAATGCGCCGGTTGGTGCCACGCACGAGACACCCGGAATAGAGTTCAGCATGTCAACAGAAATATCGCGACGACGCGAAAGCTTCTGTTTCAGTATTTCCAAGTGAGATTGGTCTCCGTCCAATGCAGGTGCAATGGCGAACTGCTCGGGATGGTTTGCGGAGAGCCTTGCGCGAAGCAATTTGTTAACCGCCTCAACGTAATCGCTGACTCGTGACCTGTCACCGCTGATGATGCCCCATCCAATTCGGAACCCAGGTGCAACATACGCTTTTGAGAGTCCGTTAAATGTTACAATCGGGTGACTTTTGTCCAGTGAAGCGATCGAGACATGACGGCCTCCGTCGAGTATCAGCTTGTCATAGATTTCGTCCGCAAACACAACAAGAGAGTGTTTGCGAGCGAGCTCGAGAATTCCTTCCAGTGTTTTTCTATCGCAAACAGATCCGGTTGGATTATTCGGATTAATGAGAACTATAGCCCGCGTCTTGTTGTTAATCTTTGAAGCAATGTCGTCAAGATCAGGCTGCCACCCGTTGTCTTCGTCGAGATAATAAGGTACTTCCTGTGCCTCCAGCTTGGCCAGCAGAGCAGTGTACAGCGGGTAACCCGGGGTAGGTGTCAAAACATTCTCACCAGCATTTACAAGTGCTGATAGACATATGTCAATGGCCTCGCTCGCACCGGTTGTAACGAAAATGTCTTGAATGTTGGAAATGTTATTTCTCTCTGCGTCACGCGCAATTGCCGAAAGTGCTGCTGCAATCCCTGAAGACGGCGCATAACCGTTTCTATTCTCGCGCATTGCCTTTGCCGTCGCTTCTATGACGTGTTCAGGTGTTGCAAAATCGAACAGATTGGGGTCGCCGATATTAAGATAGAGCATTTCCTTGCCGGTCGCCGCTACTTGCTTTGCAAGAACAACTACGTCTCGAACGGCGTAGGTAACTCGTTCGGTTCTGATTGCGGGTTTGATGGATTTCATTACACTCATAAAGATCCAGCTCGTTAGTTGAAAATCCCTTTGGTCAAATGTCCTTTGATTGCCACTTATGCGCAAAGTGAGCGTAAATTGCGACACCTATGGCGGAAGCGATGCCTATTGCGGCGAATTGGTACCACAATTTGTAGGGATGATAGGTGTCCCACAACAGTTTAGTCACTTGCGCGGCATCCATATTACTAATCGTGCCCAAAAATGCTGTTGCTCCGGAACGAGAAATTCCCTCTCCCTGAACAAATGCTTCCGATACCGCGTTCACTGCTGCAAGCGAATCGATGCCTGCCGCTTGAGCCTTGTTGACTGCATCCTCAATACTAAGCGATTTGGTAAATCCAAAATTGCTTTCCAAGTACCTAAGCGCAAGATTTGCCTTGTCCCCCATTTTGTCGTAAACCTCACCGCCCATTAGCGAACCATAACTCCAGCCGATGGCAAGCGGAATATTCGCATAGCCCATGTAGAGAGCCTTCTGACCTTCCGGGGCAATCACTCCGAGATAGTCGTTCATTTTCGGGCTGGCCAGCATTTCTCCAATGCTAAACAACAGTATGCCCATCAAGCACAAGTATCCTGACATTGTGAAGCCGGCAGCCACCAGTCCGGCGGCCGATATGGTCATCCCAAGTAGAATGGATGTGAGACGACGCATTTTTGCCACCATGTAGGACACGAAGACAACAAAGAGAACTATCAGTCCCGAATTCGCGTTGATCATCCATTCTTGGGTGATCATTGTCCCCCGTGGCGTGACGTCGGTCATCCATGAGGGCAAATTAAGTGACTGTACAATCATTGAGCTATCCACCCAATCGACGATGAAATTGGGGAGTATGTCAAACAATTGCATGAACATGAGCCAGAAACCTGACATCAGCCATATAAACGCACCGACTCGCGTTGTCCGAATAATAAGCATTCCGAGCGAAACCAGAACCGTACCAACGCGAATTGATCCCGGCAACGGAAGAATAAAAGACAGGATGATAGTGCCGGCTGCAGCCGGAATCAGCCACCATGGCCTGACCATATTGACGCACGTGGTCTTGAAGATCGTCCACGGAGTTCCTGTCTGATCACCGCCTGCCTGAACCTCCTTATACGTCAGGAGCATCAAGTAATTCAGGCTAATGATTGCAGCGCATCCGTAGAAAACGGCCGGCCAAGATATCCCATAAAGAAAGTGCGCAAGCGGAGGCCCAAGGAAACCGCCGATATTTACCACCATATAGAACATGCCCCATCCGACCGAGGACGAATCCTTTGAAATCGACTGAACCAGTGTCCCTTGTATTCCAGGTTTAAAGATTGCAGTGCCAAGTGCCAGTACGCAGCACGCGAAGAGGAAAGGATAAAACTCCCGTTGGGTTGCCATCAAGAGATATCCCGCAATGTTAAGCGTAATACTTAATGCAATTGTACGTTTGTAACCGTACCTGTCGGCAAATCCTCCAGAAAACATTGGCACAAGTGATTGAACCAATGCCCAATAGAAGAATATTATTCCTTTCTGAATCTGCGTGAAATGCAGGCCGTTAATTTCGTCGGCTTGGGCAATGTAAATTGGAATGACCACGCGCACACCATAATAGGCGAGACGCTCGATCATCTCCATCACGTTTACCATCCAGAACGGGCGGCCAAACAGCGCAATTTGTCCGAACAGGTGCTGTGTTCTTGATTTCACTGCTTTTGCTTCATTTTGTGAAAGTCAGAAGTAATCTGCCTGTAGGCGTTCTCGATATCAGGAAAATCGAAAACAGCTGGATGGAGAATTTGAGCGAGAATTTCAGCAGAGTCGGCCAGTCGAGGACCGGGACGGTTGAAGTACGCATTGCCGTCTGCGGCATACACTGTGCCTCTCCGGAATGCGGGCAACGATTCCCAATCGTGTAATTGAACTACCCTTTCGAATTCATTCAAGGTTCTCAGAAGTGGAAAACCACAAGGCAGAAAAACGATTACATCCGGATTAGCGGCCACAATATCCTGAAAGGAAATGGTCGCGCTTCTGCCACCCGCATCATTGAGTAAGGACCTGCCGCCAGCGCACTCCACAAGCTCGGGCATCCAATTCCCTGAAATCATGATTGGATCCAACCATTCAATGCAAACAACACTTCTCTTCGGAAAGGAATATGTCCGTTTGCGAATGCGCTCAAGTCTTTTTCGCAATGCTGCGCACAATTCGAACGCTGCGCTTTCCTTCCGAATAGCCCTTGCCACTTCCAAAATGTCATCGTAGAGACCTGACAAATGTGACATTTCCAAATTCAGGAGCAAGGGGCTACCGTCAAACTCCTTGCTGCCAAGAAATTCTAGGTCACTTGGGCTCACCGCGCAAACTTCGCACTGCGTTTGAGTGATGATTACATTCGGCCGCAGCGACTTGAGCAAAGATTCATCTACTTGATACAGGGAGACACCGCTCGCAGAAAATTGTCTGACCTGCTCATCGATTTCACTGCTTTCAAGATTCGGGTCTATAAGGGTCCTTGTGCATCGTGGACGGTTCAGAATATGTTCCGGATAATCACATTCATGACTAATGCCGACGAGGTTTCGTTCGGCGCCAAGCGCGCACACAATCTCCGTGGCACTTGCAGTTAATGTGACTATTCGGAGTTCAGACATTACTTGCTTTGATGCGGCTTCGGGCTTCTAAGAAACACGGCTCCCAAAGGCGGTATGGTTAAATGAATAGAATGCTTATGACCATGTGAAGGTTCGTCGACCGTGTTTACTCCCCCTAAGTTTCCAACACCGGATCCCCAGTAACTCACAGCATCGGAATTCAGACATTCGTGCCAATGGCCGGCCATCGGAACGCCAATTTTGTAATCGTACCTCACTACCGGTGTGAAGTTCAGTGCGACCAGAATCTGAGAATCGTACTCCTCTCCCTTTCGAATGAATATGAATACAGATTGATCGCTATCGTGGCAATCAATCCATTCGAATCCGACTTGATCAAACTCAATCTTGTGCAAAGCCGGCTCGCTTGCGTACAAATGATTCAGATCCTTGATCCATCGCTGCATTCCGGCATGCGAATCAAAGTCAAGCAAGTTCCAGTCCAGGGAGTCATCATGGTTCCATTCGCGCCACTGTGCAAATTCTCCTCCCATGAATAAAAGCTTCTTCCCCGGCATTCCCCACATATAAGCATAGAGCAGTCTTAGATTCGCGAACTTCTGCCACATGTCACCGCTCATTTTGTTCAGGAGCGATCCTTTGCCGTGAACGACTTCATCGTGGGACAGCGGCAAAACGAAATTCTCTGTCCATGCGTAAAGCATTCTGAAGGTCAGCAGATGATGATGGTACTTCCTGAATATCGGATCCAGCCGCATGTATTCAAGTGTGTCATGCATCCATCCCATATCCCACTTCATCCGAAATCCCAGACCTCCAATGTACGGAGGCCGAGATACCATTGGCCAAGATGTGCTTTCCTCTGCAATCGAAATTGTGCCAGGGAACGCGGTACCGACTTCGTGATTGAGCCTCTTCAGAAATTCAATGGCATCGATATTTTCCTTCCCGCCGTACTTGTTAGGAATCCACTCACCGTGCTTTCGTGAGTAGTCAAGGTACAGCATTGACGCGACTCCGTCAACACGTAAACCATCAGCATGGTAAACGTCAAGCCAATAGAAGGCTGAACTAATCAGGAAGCTCCTCACCTCATCTCTGCCATAATTAAAGATGAAACTGCCCCAGTCGGGGTGGAAGCCCTGCCGCCGATCGGCATGTTCAAAAACGAACGTGCCATCAAAGTATCCCAGTGAAAACTCATCTGTAGCGAAATGAGACGGAACCCAGTCCAGAATGACTCCGATTTCATTCAAGTGCAGCTGGTCTATGAGATACATCAAGTCTTGCGGCGTCCCGTAGCGTGCTGATGGGGCGAAGTAAGAACTCGTCTGGTATCCCCATGAACCATAATACGGATGTTCCATGACTGGCAGGAACTCCACGTGCGTAAACCCATTCTCTTTCAAGTACCGGATTAGGCGTGGTGCAAGCTCTCTGTAATGAAGTGACCGGTTTCCATCGTGCCTTACCCTGTCCCAGCTGCCAAGATGCATTTCATAAATGCTGATGGGTGCGCGGTCCGCATTTCGATCCGCCCGGTTTTTCATCCATGATTGATCGTGCCAAGCATACGAATTGTCATGGACAATCGCCGCAGACTTTGGCGGCATTTCCGTCCTGAAAGCGAAAGGATCGGTCTTGTCAACTTCATAGCGGGAGACCCGAGACCAAATGTGATATTTGTATGCATCGCCTGCCTTAAGTCCGTCAACAAATGTGTGCCAGATGCCGCTTGATTCAATTTGAGTCATCGGTGTTCTGTCCGGGTTCCATCCGTTGAAATCCCCGATCAACGATACACTTCGAGCATCTGGTGCCCAAACGGCAAAGGATACCCCGTGGCGTCCATCTTGATGTCCCAAATGTGCACCCAGCTTCTGGTATAGCCGGAAATGGCTACCTTCATTAAACAAGTATCGATCGTGTGGTGTTATTTGAGTGGACATCGTTAGACCTGTGGTAGGCTTCTATCCTAGTCAATATAGAGGGAAATTTGCTGAACTTCAAGCACAAAAACGGACTAATTCATCCATAATCACTTGGTTAATAACAAAAAAATGGCCGTCAAACTTAGTTTGACGGCCATCGGCTCCGGAGGAGGGATTCGAACCCCCGACCTAGTGGTTAACAGCCACCCGCTCTACCGCTGAGCTACTCCGGAAAGAAGCACGAATCTAATGATTTTCCCTGAACTTGTCAAGAACACATTTTGCTGGCAAGCTTCAAATTTGGGCTAAGGGCTTGAATATTTTCGCAACTAGCCCTATATTGAAGCGATGCTTATAAAACAACCGAGGTGATACATGGGACGTAACAAGACTATCATGAAGCGGCACCACAGAAGCAAGAAGCGCCGCGTGAAAGCAAAAATCAAGGCGAGTAAAGCTGCTTCAAAGAGTTAGTATGCCAGAGACCATTTTTGGCAGAATAATCGCGGGTGAAATTCCGGCAGATAAGTTATTGGAAAACGAAGATTTAATTGCAATACGTGACATTAATCCTCAGGCTCCTGTTCATCTGCTAATTATACCCAAGAAGAACATTGTCGGTGTTTCGGATTCATCTTCTGAGGATACAGTTCTGCTTGGGAAGCTTATCAGCGCGGCAAGGGAGTTGGCAGTACAAACAGGAATTTCGAGCAGCGGGTATCGAATTGTCATCAATAACGGTGAGTCTGCAGGTCAATCTGTCCCCCATTTGCATGTTCATCTCCTTGGAGGCCGGGAGTTTCGCTGGCCGCCCGGTTAACTGTAAGCTATTGTAAATAAGAGGTTTTTCAAATGCTGCGATATTTGATTCGTGGAAGTATTCTCACGGGGCTAGCGCTGACCCTGCTCAGCTTGGGATGCAAGTCGGGACCAACAGATCAGGAACTTTTTGAAAGAGCAAATACTGCTCAAGGTCAAAGTGACTTCCCAACAGCAATCAAGGCGTATGAAGAGCTGGTCCAGCGATATCCCAAGTCGGACTATGCTCCAAAGTGTCAATTTATGGTGGGTTACCTTTATGCGAATCACTTGAAAGACACAGAGAAGGCCCGGGCGGCTTACCAGGCATTCATTCGTAACTATCCTGATGACAGTCTCGTCAAGGACGCCCAGTGGGAGCTTGACCACCTTGGTCAGGACGTAAATGAGATAGATGAGTTAAATAAGCTGATTGGCACGCCTGACTCTGCTGCAAAGCAAGGATGAGCGAAAATCGCGTTTTGTTGTGCCACATAGATCCCCGAGAGGGGGTCTAATTTTTTGTGCACACGGGAACCTACAGTGGCACAACTGTGTTTACTGACTGATAATTCGAAATATTGTACCTAAAAACATAGAAAGCAATAACTTGCATGGATGCAGATATTCGAGAATTGACGCTCAGAGTAGAGCGGGAGGCTGAACTTGCGGACAGAATACTCGCCGAAGCTGGGAAAGTTGTTGTAGGTCAGAAATACATGTTAGAGCGGCTCCTGATTGGACTCTTCAGCAATGGGCATGTGCTGCTCGAAGGAGTCCCCGGCTTGGCCAAAACTCTGACGATCAAGACTCTTTCCTCCACTGTCAACGCACAGTTTCAACGCATCCAATTTACGCCTGACTTATTGCCGGCCGACCTTGTTGGAACGCTTGTGTACAACCAGAAGGACGGAGCTTTTACGACGAAGAAGGGCCCCGTTTTCACAAATTTCGTGCTTGCTGACGAAATTAACAGGGCGCCGGCGAAGGTTCAATCCGCTTTGCTCGAGGCAATGCAGGAACAGCAGGTGACGATTGGAGATTCCACTTACCCGCTGCCACAGCCCTTTCTCGTACTCGCCACTCAGAACCCCATCGAGCAAGAGGGAACATACCCTTTGCCCGAGGCGCAGGTTGATCGTTTTATGCTGAAGGTCACTGTGGACTATCCTCGCAGGGAAGAAGAGGCGAGAATAATGCGGACTTTTTCCAGAAGTGCACAGCCGTCAATTAATCCAGTGGCAACTACCGCCGAGCTGATCCGCATCCGGGCCTTGGTGGAGTCCATTTACGTCGACCCGAAGATTGAAGAGTATGTGCTGGATCTAGTGTTTACAAGTCGCCATCCGGACAAACACAAACTCCCTGAACTCAAACCACTGATTCAATACGGCGCCTCGCCGCGAGCCTCGATTTTCCTTCTCAAGGCTGCACGTGCTCACGCGTTCTTGCGGCACCGAGGATACGTCGTACCAGAAGATATTCGTGCAATTGGTATGGATGTTCTGCGACATCGCATCGGGGTAACTTATGAGGCGGAAGCTGAAGAAATTAACAGCGAGTCGATCGTAGAGAAGATTTTCGGTGCAGTTGAGGTACCGTAAACGTGCTTGAAACACGCGAAATAGTCAAGAAGGTCCGCCAAATTGAAATCAAGACGCGCGGGCTGGTAAACGAAGTCATGTCTGGAGAGTACCATGCGGTGTTCAAAGGACGGGGTATGAATTTCTCCGAAGTTCGCGAGTATCAAATCGGTGATGACGTCCGAACCATTGACTGGAATGTCTCTGCACGAACTGGAAAGCCGCATGTAAAGCTGTTCGAAGAAGAGAGGGAGCTGGTCGTCATGCTGATGTGTGATGTTTCTAGCTCGTCGCTGTTCGGATCTGGACGTTCGCTTAAGATGGAAATCGCCGCCGAGCTTGCCGCTGTGCTATCGTTTTCCGCGATTAAGAATAACGACAAAGTCGGACTGCTGCTCTTTACCGATCACGTCGAGAAATTTGTCGCTCCGCGCAAAGGGAGATCGCATATACTCCGGATTCTTCGTGAATTGATAACTTTTGAACCAAAAAGATGCGGCACAAGCCTGTCTCAAGCGCTTGAGTACATGCTGAATATCACGAAAAAGAGAGCGATTGTTTTCTTGATTTCTGATTTCATTGACGACGGGTACGCCAAACCTTTGAGAATCTGTGCGCGAAAGCACGATCTCCTCGCACTTCACTTGATTGATCCGCGTGAATATGTATGGCCGGACCTCGGTTTGGTGAAACTGCATGACGCAGAGTCTGGAAAGCCGCTATGGGTTGACAGTTCATCGAAGCAAGGGAAGCGCGAACTCTTTGGTCAGTTTATGCGATGGCAGGATTCTGTCAAGCAGAATATTCAAAGATCCGGCGCTGATTACATGCAGCTCGATGTTTCGGAAGATTATGTTCGCAGTCTTGTCACGATGTTCAAGAGACGGGAACTGAGAAGGTGAGTCAGATTTCGAAGTTGTTGGCTGCTTTCCTCATCTTCGCGTTTCTCGTACAAACTGGATTCGCGCTTCAGTCTTTGAAAATAGGTGATCCGTTTCACTATTCAGTAAATGTTCCAGAAGCTGATAGTGTGGTCGTAATTGAACCTGCTGATGCAAGAATTAGAATCTTGCCATATGACCAATTGTCTAAGCGCGATGGAAAGTTTGAATTTTCCGCGGCGTCATATGACACAGGTGTTATTCAAGTTCCGCCATTCACACTACTCTTGCTAAAGAACGGGCAGGTTATTGATTCCGTCGTAACTGAAGATCGTGAGATAATAGTTGAGGCAATTCTGCCTGATACGGCATTGACTCCGCGGCCGATCAAGCCTTTTGAAAGCCACCCGCTTCGATTTGCGGATGTCGTGCGAGAATTCTGGCCTTGGGCTCTATTCGGAATCCTGGCACTTGGTGTCTTGTACGTTTGGCGCAAGTACTTTCGAAACAAGCAGGCAATTTCGGCAGTGCCTTCAGTTCTTGAATTGCCGCCCTCGGAGATCGCCATTCGTGAGCTAATTGCCTTTCGGGACAAGAAGTATCCTGAACGCGGCATGCTGAAAGAGCATTATAGCGAATTTTCGGAGATTCTCCGCCGCTACATGGAGCGATCGTGGAGTTTCCCTGCTTTGGAAATGACAACCTTTGAACTCGCACATGAATTAAAGCGTGAAGACCTGCCTAGCTGCCTTTACGAGGAACTGTTGCCGGCGTTGCGGGAAGCAGATCTTGTCAAGTTCGCAAAGGAAGTTCCTACGCTTTCTTCTGCCAATCTGATTGTGGATCTGGGCTTTAGAATAATCGAGATGACGAAACCGCACGCAGAATCAGTCGTGAATGACGAAGTGAAATGAACTTTGCGAATCCCGAATTCTTCTGGTTGCTGCTAATTCTGCCAGTTTTAGCCTACATAAACTTCTTTCGTGAAAGAGAGAGGCTGACAGATTTCAGATTTCCAACTCTGGTGCATGTTTCAGCGCTTGCAAAGACTTTTCGCGTCAAAACCCGGCACATTCCGTTCCTTTTGCGGTCCCTGGCCTTGATTTTACTTACAGTTGCGCTTGCCAGACCGCAAGAATTTGACAGCGAAAGCAAACGGTCGATTGAAGGTATAGACATTGTTCTTTGCATTGATATTTCAACGTCAATGGATGCGGAGGATCTGAAACCTGACCGCCTTGAAGCCGCCAAACGCGTCGCCGCCCAATTCGTCGAAAAACGCGATCATGACCGAATCGGAATCGTACCGTTTGCAGCACAGAGTTTTACGCAAGTGCCTCTAACAACCGACCATAAAGTTGTATTGAGCCTTCTGAGCCAGATCCAAATGAGAATGGTTGAAGATGGAACGGCAATTGGAATGGCACTGGCCACTGCGGCTAATCGTCTCAGAGAGTCGGACGCGAAGTCAAAGGTAGTCATACTTCTCACTGATGGGCAGAATAACCGTGGCGAAATAGACCCTGTGACGGCCGCTCAAGCGGCAAAAGCCCTTGGCATAAGAATTTATTCAATTGGCGTTGGCACACGTGGAATGGCTCCATATCCGATCGAAACCGTGTTCGGAAAACGGTACCAAAACGTGCAAGTGAACATTGACGAAGAAATGCTAAAGCAAATAGCCACGGAGACAGGTGGGCGTTACTACCGAGCGACGGACGAAGCGACCCTATCTCACATTTATGACGAGATCGACAGGCTCGAGCGAACGAAGATTCAAGTTGAGGAGTACAAAGAGACCGCAGAGTTGTTCGGTCCATGGCTATCAACTGCTCTCTTTTGCCTTGTGCTCGAGGCGATTCTTGGTCTGACTTGGTACAGGAAGCTGCCATGATCAAGTTTGAATCCCCTGAGCTTCTTTGGCTACTCCTGCTTGTACCGGTCGTCTTGGTTGGCTGGATTGTTTTGTTGCGAAGAAGTCAGAAGGATGCGCAAAGAGTTGTTCCAAGTCCGAATCTGATTCGAGTCGCGTACGGACAGTCGGAAACCAGAAAATGGTTGCGGATGTCAATATGGTTGCTCGCCTTCTCACTTCTTATTATTGCCGTGGCACGGCCGCAGATAGGAACAAGGCTCGAAGAGATAAAGCGCGAAGGAGTCGACGTATTGATTGCGGTTGACCTTTCTTTCAGCATGTTGAGCGAGGATTTTTCACCCTCTAGACTTGAGAGCGCGAAGTTTGCCATACAGAAGTTTGTGAATGGCCTCAACGGGGATCGTGTTGGCTTGATAGCATTTGCAGGGAGCGCTGTTTATCATTGCCCGTTGACCACGGACTATGGCGCTGTAAAGCTGCTCAATCGTGTATTGTCGCCTTCGATTGTACCTGAACCGGGCACGGCAGTAGCTGACGCAATTCGCATGGCGATCCAAACTTTTGACGAGCACGCGGAGTCGAAAAGCAAGGTTCTAATTATCATCACTGACGGAGAAGATCACGAAGATGCGGCAATAGACGCCGCGTCTGAAGCTAACGCTTCCGGCATAAAAGTCTACACGATAGGAATGGGCACTCCAAATGGGTCACCGATACCGTTGATCGACGCTGCCGGTCGACGCGCCGGATACAAGAAAGACCAGAACGGGCAAGTGATTGTATCACAACTGAATGAAACGCATTTGGCAGAAATAGCAGAGGCAGGGGGGGGAGTGTATCAGCGCGCTAACCCCGGCGGCAAGGAACTTGACTTGATTTGGGAAAACCTAAGCGAGATGGAGAAAACCGAGTTTGGGCAAATGCAGTTCGCGGGTTACGAAGATCGATTCGCGTACTTTGCAATTCCTGCACTCTTTCTATTAGTCCTTGAGTTCCTGATTGGGGAGCGTATCGGCCAATTCTCTGGATTTGTCTTTAAGCCGAGGAGGGCAAAGTGACAGTTGCTTTCGCAATAGTAATGTTGCTTGCTGAAATCGTTATTGCGGGATTGCCCTCTCGTGAAGTAAGTAAAGGTAATGAGTCTGCACTTGCCGGGCAGTCGGATCAAGCACAGTATCACTATGTAAAGGCCCTCGAATTTGGTGCCGATACTTCTATCGTGATGTATAATCTTGGCAATGTGATGTACAATTCCGGAGAGTATGATCGAGCAGTTAAAGTATATGGCGCTGCATTGGACTCATCAAGATCTCATGATCAGTTGCGCAACACTTTCTATAATTTGGGCAACTCACACCTTCAAGCTCAGAAGTATGATGAAGCCATAGCCTCGTATATTGAAGCACTTCGCCATGATCCTACCGATATGGATGCAAAGCAGAATCTTGAATTGGCGTTGAAATTGAGACGCGAGTCACAGAATCAGCAAGAAAAGCAGGATCAGAATCAGCAAGAGAAGAGTGACGATCAGAAGCAGGAACAGAATAACGAATCACAGAACAATAAACAGGATGATAAGCAGCCGCAGCAAGATCAGGATCAAGCGCAGCAAAACGAACAGCAACCTGCTGATTCGAACCAAAGTTCGCCTGAACCTGTGCCGCAGCAGCAAATGTCAAAGGAAGAAGCTGAGCAATTGCTTAACGCCCTTTTGCAGGATGAACAGAACACACTTGAACATGTAAGGAAAGCTAAAGTTGCCCAACGCAAGAAGCGTGTAAAGGATTGGTAATGTTCTACGCGGCACTCACTCTACTGTTGTTGGCATCAAATGTATGGGCCCAAATTGAGTTTAGGGCGAATGCGAGTGCATCTTCGATTGCGGCCGGTCAAACTTTTGAAGTTACATTTACGATTATCGGCGCGGCAACGGGTGTTCCAACGCCTCAGCCAAAGGAATTCTCAAATCTGGATCTTGTCGGCGGACCATCCACATCGACGCAAACAAGCATAGTCAACGGGAGAGTTTCCTCCGAAAAGAGCTTCACATATTATTTTCGGGCAAATTCACCCGGCAAGGCCGTAATCGGAGCCGTGCAGGCGAACATAAAAGGCAGAATCTACACCACTGCACCCATTGAGATACAAGTCACGCCCGCAGGCGAGCGTGCGCGTGGGGGCCAGCGTGAAGAAGTTTTCATCCAGGTCGTTCCGGATAAGCGCGAGGCATTTGTTGGCGAAGAGATTGTTCTGACTTACAAACTCTATTTCGCAACTTCTGTTTATGCGCCTGAATTCAAGGAATTGCCGAAGACACCCGGGTTCTGGATGGAAGAATTCGACATGCCATCTCAGCTTGTGCCACGGGATGAAGTCGTTGACGGTCAAAGTTACAAGTCGGTTGTCATTCGCAAGGTTGCGTTGTTCGGTACTACGTCTGGAGAATTGACGGTTGATCCGTTAACTGCAGTTGTTCAAGTTGAACGAAGACAGGGCTCACGCGGACGCACCAATGATCCTTTCAACGACCCCTTTTTCAGTTTTGGAAGGCGAAGAGAATCGGTTGAAGTCTCATGCCGTTCATTAACCCTGCGCATAAAGCCTTTGCCTGATGATGGAAAGCCAGTCGGTGACATTGCCGTTGGTCGGTATTCAGTTTCGGCGAGGCTTGACAAGAACCAGTGTGAAACTAATGATGCTGTGACATTGTCGATTCTTGTCCGGGGTACTGGGAATATTAAGACGCTACCGATTCCAAAAGTGAGGATTCCAACCGACTTTGAAGTGTTTGACCCTAAGACTGTTGATCAGATCAAACGTGGACCTGATCACATAAGCGGCAGCAAAACCTATGAGTATGTAATCATTCCCCGTGCCGCCGGGTCACAAATTATTCCTCCTGTTTCGCTTACATTTTTTGATCCTGAAACTCGAAGATACGAGGAAGTGTCTTCTCCAGAGTTACGATTGGAGGTTCAACGTGGAGCAAACAGGGTAAGCGATAATTCCTTACCGGTCGCAAGTAAACGAGAAGTTCAATCCATCGGTCAAGACATAGCCTATGTGAAGAACTCTATTGGTACACTCACAATCGCTGATCGCTTGCCGCACAATACTTCGGGCTTCTGGATCGGATTGGCAAGTCCATGGGTATTGCTTGCAGGCGCTGTATTTGCCGTCCGCCGTCGCGAGAGGTTCGGTCAAACTTCAGGTGCGCGGAGACAGAAACTACTGAAGTCATTGCGCACTAAATTGACCACGGCGGAAGAGGCAATGGTGGGGAGGAAACAAGTCGACGCAACAAGAATCGTTTCGGATGCAGTAACTGCGATTGCCCGTGAGTGGACTGGAATAAAAAGTCCTACTGCTACGATCGAGGAGTTTGCGCTTGCCTGGCACGAGCATGGTCTCCCCGATTCACTGTGGGTGGCTCTTGTCAATGCAAAGGAGACCTGCGAGCGAATGAGGTTTGCCGGTGGTACGACAGTTTCTGCGGAGTTAGGATCGGCAATTGGAGAATTGAAGAAAGTGTGCATGGAGTTGGAGGGGAACGGAAAGTGAAACTGGCACTTGTGTTGGTCCTTCTCATGTGCAAGTCTGTACTTGCTAACACAGTATTTGAAGCGGGACTGCTGGCATACAATAAGGAGGACTGGACAGGCGCAATTCAACAGTGGGAGAGTATTACGGCTTCCGGACAGACTAGTGCATCTGTTGAGTATAATCTTGGGAATGCTTATTTTCGACTAGGTAATATTGAACGCGCAATTCTGCATTACGAGCGTTCGCTCAAACTAAATCCCGGTGACGATGACGCAATCAAGAATCTGGCGCTTGCGAATCGAGGCATAGTTGATCAGATTGCGACCGCGCCGAAACTTGGTGTTTGGAGCTACTTGATATCAGTTCGAGATTATTTTTCGCTAGGATTGTTGAGAACTTTGTTGATTGTCTCGAACGCCTGTCTGGCGGTTATCGTTGGAGTTATAATTTATGCCAACGACAGAGTACGTGAAATCGCCAATCGAGCTGTGCTTTTGTTTGCCGGATTGGCGGTTATTGTCCTTTTTCTTTATTCCTGGCGCAGCAGTGCACTGACGAACCCTTACGCGATTGTAATGGTCGAGAAAACGGATGTATACTCGAGTCCATCTGAGAATTCTACTCAACTTTTCTCGTTGCATGCCGGCACCAAGGTTTCAATAGGTGAGAAGCTTTCTGCCTGGACAGAGATACAGCTCACTGATGGTCGAAAGGGTTGGATAGCCAGTGATGATGTTGAGACTATTTGAGAGAATCGTGTTGAGCATTCCAGTTGTAATGACTGTGATTGCCATGTTTGGCGTCACAAGCTGTGGTTCAACCCGGTCTGTACTTCATCGTCCGTCCGGAGCAGCAACTTCAATTGATTCGACACTTTTACTAATTGATCCGTGGTCACTCGGACCGGATGTGTTTCAACAGGATACGTTTGGAAACTATCCGAATCCACAGGCTGACGTTGAAAGCAGATTAGGTGCTGAAACGATAATAGGTGCAAGAGGCGTTGCTTCAGATTCTACTGGTGTTCAGAGTCGTGGCGATGGAAAACTGGTTGTAACAGACTCAGTATTGAACGTTTCCCAAGCGGCTGTCTTGCCAGCAATAGAGACGCCATCTGTGTCTTATTTCACTGTTCAGCTGGGTACATTCCTTGACCGCGATAAGGCTGATGAATTCTGTGCCCGTGCGAACGCTGTGCTCGGGATAACAGGAAAGATTTTAAGTGACTGGCCATTCTTCAGGATCAGATTTGGCGAATTCTTAAGCAGAGAATCTGCGGATTCCTTGTACCGAGTAGCTATGGCTGGCGGATTCTATGATGCACGCGTCCTAAAAATTACCAATTAGTCAATCCAATTGACTGCTTTCTGCGGCTTGACATTCCCTCGGATATTCCTTATTTTTTTACATTTCCCGCCAAATGGGGGCAAATGACCCCGCGCCCGCTTGTCACCATCATAATCTTAAATTACAACGGGTTAAAGTTCCTTCCAAGATGTCTCGAAAGCCTTGGAAAGACAGTATATGCACCCGTTGAAATAGTAGTAGCGGACAATGGATCGAGTGACGGCAGCCTTGAATACGTCCGCAAACAACATCCTGACGTCAGAGTACTCGAATTCGGGACTAACTACGGCTACAGTGGTGCGTATAACCGTGCAATTCACGTAGTCAGTGGTAAGTATTGTGTTTTATTGAACTTCGATGTCGAAGTAGAGCCTGGTTGGCTGGATGATGCGATTGAGTTCATGGAGCAAGACTCCTCGATTGCGGCGGCGCAACCCAAGCTTAAGCAGTATCAAGATCACGATCGCTTTGAATACTCTGGCGGATCTGGCGGATTCTTGGATGCTTACGGCTTTCCATTCGTCCGGGGCAGGATTTTTGATGAAACGGAGCCGGACAGTGGGCAGTATGATGATCCCGTTGAGGTGTTTTGGGCAACTGGAGCATCTCTTATCGTCAGACGTGAGACTTTCCTCAAGGTCGGGGGGCTTGACGAGGACTTCTTCATGCACATGGAAGAACTCGACTTGTGTTGGCGAATTTGGCTAAATGGCCAGAGAATTGTTGTGGTACCCAAGGGGGTAGTGTATCATTGGGCCGGTGCCGCGCTGTCTGCTGATCGAGTGCGCAAGATGTATCTGAACCATCGGAACAGCCTTGCCATGATGATCAAGAATTATGGGCTGCGAAATCTTTGCTTCAGACTGCCCGTCCGGTTATTACTCGATTGGGTCGCTTTTTTTGTGTCTCCCTTCAAAGGCGAACCAAAGAGGTCCTTGGCAATAATGTGGGCTCATGCTTACATCTTGGCTGCAATTCCGCGAATCCTTCAGAAGAGAAGGGGAGTGCAGGCTGAACGAATTGTCAGTGATGAAGACCTTCAACATGTCATTTTGCCAATTTCAATTGTGTATCGCTATTACGTTCGGAAGCAGAAGACGTACACTCAATTAAGAAAGAACTCGTGAAATTAGATACGAAGTGGTGGTTCGCCGCCGCCGTTTTTGCAATATCGCTGGTGGTCTATTCGTTGACCATGGCGGACACCGTCTCGTTTTGGGACTGTGGTGAATTTGCTGCTTGTTCTTATACCTTGTCTGTTCCGCATCCACCGGGCTCACCGTTGTTTCTACTTGTCGGCCGGGTGTTCTCGATGGTTCCGATTTCTTCGGACATTGCTGTCCGTGTGACCTGGATGTCCGTTCTCTCAAGCGCATTTGCTATTCTTCTGGCTTTCTTGATCATCGTACGCTTGATTCGAATATTCCGTGGACGCGAGGAGTCTGAGATTGACAAACTCCTTGTTTACGGTGGTGCCATGATAGGCTCGCTGACTCTCGCGTTTTCGTATTCGATGTGGTTTAATGCAGTAGAGTCTGAAGTTTATGCAATGAGCCAGTTGCTGACACATCTGGTGGTCTGGCTGATTCTGGTTTGGCATGAAAAGGCAGATGAGCCGGGTAACGAACGCTTGCTGCTGTTGATCGGTTATGTTGTTGGGCTTGCGACTGGTGTCCATTTGCTCATGATCCTCGCAATTCCCGCGCTGGCATTGGTGATGTACTTCCGCCGCCGCCAGTTCGAGTTGAAAAGTTTTGTCGGCTTGATTGTAGCTACGGGACTTGTGTTCATACTGGTTTATCCCGGAGTCGTGAAGTGGCTGCCAGCCCTCGCAAGCAGATTTGAAAGTCTTTATGCTCCTCTTATTGTCGTATTGTTGCTTGGCGGAATATTCTGGTGGGCAGTCAAGGAACGTCATGGCATAATAGGTACGGCCATGGCCGGTCTCTTATTGGTCATTATCGGTTATTCAACTTACACGATGATTTACATTCGGTCGGGGTTGAATCCGCCGATCGATGAGAATGATCCTGAGACACCGGCAGCGTTTCTAAGCTATCTTAATCGCGAGCAGTACGGTGACAGGGCAATGTTTCCCCGAGTCTGGAAGGGAAATCCTGCATATTCAAGCGAATGGGATTTCTTCTGGGACTATCAGATCAACAAAATGTTCAATAGGTATCTATTGTGGCAGTTTGTTGGTCGTGAAGGTGCGCCGCAGCAGGAGTTTCAGGATGCTGGGGTAGATCCGAAGTATTCCATTCTAAGCTTGTTGAGTTCAAGCCCTGCTGGCATATTGAGGTGGCTGGCGATTCTGACCTGCGCTCCCTTACTACTTGGATTTTGGGGTTTCTTTCACCAATACGGACGGGATCGCAACGGGTGGCTGGTCGTCGCGACCATTTTCTTCATGACCGGCTATGCCATTATCCTGTATTTGAATCAGGATGATCCTCAGCCGCGTGAGCGGGACTACTCCTATGTGGGCGCGTTTTTCGCATTCGCGTTGTGGATAGGATTTGGTGCATATGCAGCTTTGGAATGGGTGTCCAAGAAGCTGAAAGGCTCAAAGCAGGCCGTCATCGGTGCATTGGCACTTCTCTTGATCCTAAGTCCGGGTATACTGCTGGCTCGCAATTACTCCATGAACGACCGTTCAGGCAACGCAGTCGCGTGGGATTACAGCTACAATACATTGATGTCGTGTGCGCCAAACGGAATTTTATTCACGAATGGCGACAATGATACATTTCCTGTATGGTACCTGCAGGAAGTCGAAGGTGTCCGGAAGGATGTTCGAATTGTCAATCTGAGCTTGTTAAATACTGGGTGGTACATAAAGCAGCTTCGTGACCGCGAACCGAAAGTGCCAATCTCGTTTAACGATACGTATATTGACCGGTACATTGATGGTCAAGATGCACAGGCGTTGCTTTCGAGGTACTGGCCGGCGGAAAAACGTCGAGTCGAGCTCAATACACCGCAAGGCAGAATGTCTTGGGATGTGCCGGGCGCAATGTATATTCAGTACAAGCAAGGCGAGTCGAGAGAACCCAACTTCCTTAGGGTTCAGGATCAGATGATTCTGGATATTCTTCGTACGAACTATGATCCTGCGAAAACTGCTAACCCGCGTCCGATTTACTTTTCGGTTACAGTTGCCAATACGAACATGATTGGTTTGCGGGATTATCTGAGCATGGAAGGACTTGTATTCCGGGTTTCTCCAGGTGGCAGTGGCCGAGGAATTGACCATGAAAAGCTGAGAGAGAACATCCTTGTCGTTTTCAAGGACCATTTCCGTGGAATTGATGATCCTTCGGTTCATTTTGATGACAATGTTTCCAAGCTGCTGCAGAACTACCGGTCAGCATTCCTTCAACTTGCCTATCATTACCGATCGACTCCGGATCCGGCAGGTTTCCAGCCACGACAGTTTTCGTCACTTTCAGAGCAACTCGCGAACTTTGATCAGCTTTCCAATCGCGACAAGGCGCTAGCATTAATGCGAAGAATGGATGAACTGATTCCAGAATCGGTTCGACCGATTTCAAATGTCGAATTGTCTCTTCAAATAGGGCGAATGTTTAGCGATCTGGGTGACACGGAGGAGCTTCGGCGCAGGCTCGATTGGGCTGAGCAGCGCAGCGACTTACCATTTGACGCAAGACTGCGAATTGCCGGTTCTTACGCAGGTCAACTGAAGGACAAAGCTCGGGCTGCGGAAATTGCACGCGCATCGCTTGGTGAGAATCCGACTGCCGAGCAGCTTTATTCCGCCGGATCCACAATGTATGGCTCGGAAGCATTTGACATGGCAGCTGAGTTCTTTGAACGGGTTATGCAACTTGATCCGCGTAACGGTCAAGCCGTGGGCGGTTTGCTTCAAAGCTACGAGCGCCTTGGTCAAACTGAGAAGGCAATTACATTACTCGAGAACTGGCTGGTGACTACACCAAATGACGCGAGTGCGCGTCGACGGCTTGAAGATTTGCGCGGTCGTGTCGCTGTTCGTGACACGAATTCCGCGCAGTAGCTCTTAACAAATTAGCAATTACTAAGCAACCTTAGCAACCTTTGGAATCCGGAGGCAGAGAATGAACCGACTAATGGGACTCTTGTGCATCGCAGCTTTGTTGACACTGTCGGTCACGACGTCAAGTCTCGCGTACGACAGCCCGCGAAAGTATGGTGTGCAGTTGGGTGGAGGCTTTGGCATTTATGACATGGGCGATGTATCGCTCGGCACTGATTATCTGTTGGGACTGCGTCCCGGCAATACTGCTTCGACCAGCGATGGCGGGCCGATGGGCAATATCGCGATTATTTATCGCCCTGCCCGTCACCAAATGTGGGAAGTGGGGTACAACCCGCTGTTTGACGTTGAGAATCTGGTTGAGAACGCCGCCGGTGATTCCAGTGGACAGATTCTGATGCATGGAAATGAATTCTATGCAAAGGCAGTGATTGTAACGTATCCGGCCGAACGCCTTAACCTGAACTTCGGTGTCGGCATTGCCTACTACAATACTGAGCTTCAAGTTCAAGACGATTTTACACGTCGATTCTATTACGATGCGGTCGGCCGTGCTTTCGGTCTTGTCGGATCACTCGGTATCGAGCTGGGACTGAGTGAACGACTTGGTCTTTACCTCGGTGGAGGTGGGAGATTGGTAAACTCGAATAACTTTACCTACGAATCATCACCCGGCGTCCGGTCAGGCGTTTCCGTCCTTGGCGGCAGCCGGCCGATGGAAGTGAATTTGACAGGTGGTTACGGCCAACTTGGTCTGCGTATGTACTTCGACAAGGTCACAAAGCCGATTGACTTCAGTCGCTAATCTGACTTATTGTATTCCGGAAAACTGACCATCCTGGCTGCACGGCAGGGTGGTCTTTTTCCTAATATGACCAATAAACTGGAATTCTTATGGCCACAGATATTTTGATCCTGCTTGGATCCGAAAGCGATCGCGAACAGTTTGACGATACGGCAAAGTATGCTGAGTTTTTCGGACTGACTTGGTCCTTGGAAGTAATCTCAGCACACAGGAATCCTGACCGACTCGTAAATAGGATTGCCGAAGCAGAGCAGCAAGGAACAGAGGTGTTAATCGCCTGCGCCGGGATGGCTGCCCATCTCGCGGGTGCGTGCGCCGCGCATTCCGTACTTCCGGTTATCGGAGTGCCCGGTGCGGGATCCACACTGGGTGGATTGGACGCACTGCTTTCCACTGTTCAGATGCCTGCCGGAGTGCCGGTAGCCACGGTTGCAATTGGAAAAGCGGGCGCACGCAATGCTGTCATTCTCGCAGCGCAAATCCTTGCGGTCAAGCAGCCTGAAATCAGAGAGAAGTTGCGCGATTTCAAAAAGGCCGGAGCTCGATTGTGAGAGCTCTTGTCATCATCCCAACCTACAACGAGAAAGAAGGGATCGAAGCAATCATTCGCGCCGTGCTCGATCAGAACCTTGGTGTTGATGTACTAATTGTGGATGATAACTCTCCCGACGGGACTGGACAAATTGTGCGAAATCTGCAGGCGAATCTCGCTGGTCTGCATCTAATTGAGCGCCCCGGGAAAATGGGATTAGGTACTGCCTACGTAACTGGCTTCAAGTATGCAATTGAAAACGATTATGATGCAGTGTTTGAAATGGATGCAGATTTCTCCCATGATCCGCTTGTCTTACCTCAGTTCCTTGAGAAAATCCGAGATCACGACTTTGTTCTTGGCTCCCGGTATGTAAACGGGATATCTGTCGTAAACTGGCCGCTTTCCCGGCTTATGTTGAGCTACTTCGCCTCGTACTATACAAGGTGGATAACGGGCATGCCTATCAAGGACCCGACCGGAGGGTTCAAATGTTTTCGGACCTCAACGCTAAAAGCCATTGATCTTGACGGTGTCAAGTCAAACGGTTACAGCTTCCAAATCGAAATGAATTTTAAGGCGTGGAAGAAGGGCTTCAAATATGTCGAGATCCCGATTATCTTTGTTGATCGGAGAGCCGGCCACTCTAAAATGTCGAAGGCAATTGTTCGCGAAGCCGTTTGGATGGTGTGGAAACTCCGACTGAAATCCATGTTTGGCAGACTTTAGATGATTGCGCGTAAATGCGTGTCAGTTGTGGTGGTCTCTTACAATTCGGAATCGACGATTTCGGCGTGCATCAGCTCGGTGTTTGATACTTCAATTGATTTGATAGATTCATTCATTGTCGTTGACAATGCATCATCAGATCGTACATGCGATGTCATCAGGAAGAACTCTAATGGCATTCGGCTGATCGAAAATAAAGTGAACCAAGGCTTCGGTCGCGCTTGCAACTCTGGTGCCGATGAGAGCAATTCAGAGTTCATACTGTTTCTAAATCCAGACGCAACTGTTGACCGAGACACGATACTAAACTTGGTCTGCTTTCTTGACTCCAGATCAGCGGCGGGATGCTGCGGTCCGCTTATTCGAAACGGCAAAGGTGTGCCGGACCCGGCCTGCCGAAGGGGATTCCCGACTCCTCTAAATGCTCTTGGTAAACTGTTCTTTCTTGAAAAGCTGTTTACCAGAAGCCGGGGCATATCGGGTTACAGCTTGCCCTGGCTCGGATTCAATCGTGAGGCACTTGTCGACTGCATTTCGGGAGCATGCATTTTGATTCGCAGGTCTGATTTTGACAGAATCGGTGGTTTTGACGAGCAGTTCTTTTTGTTTGGCGAAGATGTTGATCTATGCAAGAGAATTTCGCTCGTCGGCCGTGAAGTATGGTTTGTTCCATCAGCACGGATTACGCACATCGGCGGTCACAGTATGAGTCAAGTAAGAGACACTGCAAACTACGAGTTTTATCGTGCGATGAGAATTTACATGTCTAAGCACTGGAGACACCTTCCTCCGCCCGCATTTGATCTGATCGACAAGGGAATTGGCTTTCGCGCCTGGCTGGAGAAATACATTGGACACTAACTTGTTCTGTCTGTTAAGCCCTAACACGGAGGACGGTCATGAGTAGCCATGCTGTTCAAGACAAGTCTCGCACTGGCTCAATGTCTCAAAACGGTACAGCTCAAGCAAAGCAAGGCTTCGCTTCCGGCTTTGTTCTTGAATTTGAGAAACCAATAGTTGAGCTTGAAAACAAGATCGCGGAAATGAGGGCGCTTGCCGAAAGTTCCGGCATGGGCAATTTGTCCGTCGAGATCGATCGCATGCAAAAGAAGGCGCTGAAAATGCGCGAGGAAGTGTTTTCCAAGCTTTCTCGCTGGCAAAAAGTGCAATTGGCACGGCATCCTCGACGGCCTTATACATTGGACTATATCGAACGGATTTGCTCTCAATTCATGGAGCTTCATGGTGATCGTTGCTTTGCTGACGATCATGCATTGATTTCAGGAATTGGTGAAATTGATGGAAGCAGCTTTCTTATCATGGGCCACCAAAAGGGCCGTGGCACTAAAGAGAACATATTCCGGAATTTTGGGATGGCGAATCCTGAAGGCTACCGAAAAGCGATACGTCACTTGGCACTCGCTCAGAAGTTCAGGTTGCCTGTAGTGACTTTCATTGACACTCCGGGCGCGTATCCCGGACTTGGTGCAGAGGAGCGTGGCCAAGCTGAGGCGATAGCACGAAGTCTTTATGAAATGTCAAGATTGGGAGTTCCGATTGTAACATTCGTTATTGGAGAAGGTGGGTCCGGAGGCGCCCTTGCTATCTCCATTGCTGATAGAATTTTTATGCTGGAGTATTCGATCTACTCAGTCATTTCACCGGAAGGTTGCGCGTCAATACTTTACAGAGATGCCGGTCAGGCGCCTCAAGCGGCTGAGGCCCTCAAGTTGACGGCAGATGACTTGCTTGAACTGGGTATCATCGATGGAATAATACCGGAACCTCCTGGCGGCGCACACGAAAACTTTGATGAGATCGCCGCGCGAGTCAAGGAGCGAATTCTAACAACATTGCCGGAACTCTCTTCCGAATCTCGCGAGAAACTGTTGGAAGCTCGACACAAAAAGTATGAGCGAATTGGCTTCTTCCTCGAATCTTGAGCGTCAATTCTAAAACACACACATCTCGGATTCGTGTTAGATATGCGGAGACCGATGCAATGGGCTGGGTCTATTACGCATGTTACTTGCATTACTTTGAAGTTGCACGTTCTGACTTGATTCGGTCACTTTGGAAATCGTATCGCAGCATTGAGGAAGAAGATGATTTACGTCTCCCCGTCATTGAAGCGAAGTGCAGATACGTTAGTGGCGCTCGATATGAAGACGAACTTGATATCTATACTGTCCTGTTGCTTGAGGGGATAAAGCTTCATTTTCAGTATGAAGTTCGGGATGC
The DNA here is from genome assembly GCA_013360195.1 of bacterium. NCBI lineage: Bacteria > bacterium. Next base: position 254,479 of record JABWCQ010000002.1, on the reverse strand, counting down.
GACGTCTGATGCGTTGATTGCAGAAGGATCGACTGTACACTGCTTCGTTGATTCGAAGGGTCGGCCAAAGCGGCCGCCCGATTCGTTTAAGCAGTTCTATCAATCATGAGCGTCCGCATACTTGTCACAGGTTCAACGGGTTTTGTGGGGAGTCATCTTGCCGAAAGTCTGTTGGCAGATGGTTGCATTGTCAGATTGCTTGTTAGAGATCCTCGCAAACTGAGATGGTTTGACAGGAATAAGTATGAAATTATTGTGGGTGATTTGACTGATTCCGCAGTGCTAAGTAGTGCCGTTGAGTCTGTCGATATCGTAATCCACTGTGCGGGAGTTACAAAAGCAGTTGATATCGGAGAATACTACCGGATAAACAAAGATGCCACTCAGCTCCTTGCGGAAGTGAGCGAGCAACAAGGTGTCAATCGCTTTGTTTATTGTTCGACGCTCGCAGTATGTGGTCCTTCAAAGAATGTTCCGCATAGGGAAGAGGATGAAGTTTCACCCATCACCAACTATGGCAGAAGCAAGTTTGAGGGGGAGCTTGCATTAAAACGCGTCCTGAGAAATACGTCATGGCAGATCCTCCGTCCGCCAGCCGTCATGGGCCCGCGTGATGAACAGTTTGTACCATTGTTCAAAATGATGTGGCGATGGAGAGTCTTTACCGATGTTGGCGGGCATCCGCGCAAATACAGCATGATTGGCGTTCATGATTTAGTACGCGCATTGAAGTTGTCAGCATTCTCGCCTGTTACAAACGACACATTTTTTGTAGGAATGTCATTGCCATATGAGTGGAGGGACGTCGCCCATGCTTTCAGCAATGTTTGTGGTCGTAGGCCACGTAGAGTTGTTGTACCTGCTTTTGTATCTCGGATAATCGGAGTTTTCGGTGACTATTCTATGAGAATTAGTCGCAAACCCGTGCTATTGAATTCTGAGAAGGTGAAGGAGATACTTGCCGAGAGCTGGATGTGCAGTGTTAGCAAGGCTGAGTCGGTACTTGGCTTTCAGTGCAAGGATGACTTGGAGTCAGTCGTTCGCAAAACCTTCGAATTTTATCGTCAACGAAACTGGATATGACCACAGGCGATGGGGAAGAAGCAGAAAAAAGTGAAAAGGCGAATACCATTGCCACTGAAGCCTCCGAAAATAGAGGATAACCCCAAGGCATACACGCGCCGGCCTAAGCACCGCGGCAATTGGCTATATGGAGACGATCGTGAATCTGAACGGTCTGGCGAAGGCGATAAATAGTGATCCACTCCTCGGCAATTCTCTGATCTATCGAGGAACTCTTGCCGGCCGGGAAGCTTCATTCGATTACACTCACTACGAATTGCCTTCATCAATCCGCACGGCTCTAAGTGTTCAGGGTATTCAAAGGCTATATAGTCACCAGTATGAGGCTCTTCATCGACTCCGTAATGGCGAAAACATCGTTGTCGTAACGCCCACGGCAAGTGGCAAGTCGCTAAGCTACGTTTTACCTTTGCTTGAACGGATTGAGCGAGAACCAGAAACAACTGGACTTCTGCTCTTTCCACTAAAGGCTCTCGAGCAAGATCAGTCAGCGAAACTTGACGTTTGGCAACAGCTGCTGAAGAATGATCTGATCTTCTCCAAGGCCATCTTTGATGGAGATACTCCTTCGGCGATTCGGCAGAAAATCAAGAAGAGTCCGCCTAATTTGCTAATCAGCAATCCGGACATGCTTCACATGGGTATCCTGGCCTATCATCAGGGATGGGAGAAACTCTTCAGGCGTCTTAGGTTCATCGTTCTCGACGAGCTTCATGCCTACCGCGGCGTCTTCGGTTCGCATATTCTTCAAGTATTCAAACGCCTGAAGCGCCTGCTGCATTACTATGGCAGCAGGCCGCAATTTGTCTGCCTGTCCGCAACCATTTCGAATCCCGCAGAGTTCGCATCGGGGCTGATTGGAGAGAGAGTCTCAGTCATTAAGGAATCTGGTGCTCCAGTCCCTGAACGCGATTTCATGGTATTGAATGCGCCTGAAATGTCGTTATCAGGCACCGTTACACGGGCAATGACTCATGCCCTTGATCTTGGGTACAAGACAATTGTCTTTACGAAGAGCAGAGTAGCGACCGAGATCATCTACCGTTCAATAAAAGAGTCCCGGCCGGATCTTGCGTCGAGAATTAGCTCGTATAGGGCTGGGTTTCTGCCTGAAGAGCGCCGCGAAATTGAGCATGATTTGTCTTCCGGAAAACTGCAGGGTGTTGTAAGCACTAGCGCGCTTGAACTTGGCATTGATATAGGGGGCCTGGATGTTTGCATTCTTGCGGGTTTTCCCGGGAGCATGATGTCCTTGTGGCAAAGGGCTGGACGAGTTGGCCGACGGGGTTCGCCAAGCGGAATCATTCTAGTAACTGGTGCTGATCAATTGGATCAGTACTTCGCGCGAAATGTTGATTCACTCCTGAGCCGTCCGTTAGAACGAGCGCTTGTGAATGCCAGGAATGATCACATCTTGAAGCAACACTTGCCTGCCGCTGCAGCCGAAGTTCCTCTCATGTATGACGACCCATACATTAATGTTGCCGAACATGCTGAGACAATCGCCGATCTGGAAAGAAAGCGGATGTTGCTTAGGAGTGCATCCGGAAAACAATGGTTTCCCGGCAGACCGAGACCGCATGCATACGTGAATTTGAGGAACGTGGGTGGGGTATTCGACATTATCGATGAATCTCGGAATGACAAGAAGGCTATTGGTTCGCTCGCTGGCAATTCCGTATTTCGTGAATGTCATGATGGTGCTGTTTACTTACATCGCGGTGAACCTTATCTGGTAGAGAAACTTGATCTGCGCCGGAAGTCTGTGCATGTTCGCCCGTTTGACGATAGAGTGTACACGATGGTACGTTCACAGAAGGAAACAGAAATCCTTGATGTGCGTGATACTCGAATTGCAGGTTCATTTGTCACCCGATTAGGGTTGCTAAAGGTTACTGAATATTTTGTCGGCTACGAGAGACGACATCTTTATTCGCAAGAGTTATTGAGCGTTGAGCCATTGGAACTACCGCCACAGAGCTTCAATACTCTTGGTTGTTGGATCGAATTGCCGGCAGGATTGAAAGCCATGCTTGATGAAGAAGACTTCCATTTCATGGGTTCAATTCATGCAATTGAACACGCAGCAATATCTTTGACTCCTCTGCTTGCGCTTTGTGATCGAAATGATCTAGGAGGCATCAGCTTCACACGCCACCCGCAGCTTTCTAATGGGGCGATCTTCTTTTATGACGGTTATCCTGGCGGTGTCGGCATCGCTGAATGTATTTACACTTCGATGGAGGATTTGCTTCAACGTACTCGAGATCTGATTGCGTCGTGTGTGTGCGATGAGGGGTGCCCTTCGTGTATTCAGTCACCGAAGTGCGGATCTGGAAATAGACCTCTGGATAAGTCTGGTTCTGTGTTCACTCTTGATGTTCTTGGTTCTTTGGTTGCAGAGACTGTGGTTCCATGCCAGATTGTGCAAACTTCTGAAAAAGTTTCGGAAGTAGTGGAAAGTGTGTACCAAGCTCAAGTTCTGCCGGCTGATAAGAGAGTGCTGGTCTTTGACTTGGAAACACAGCTTGCTGCGGACGAAGTCGGCGGCTGGAATGAGGCTCGCCAAATGAGGGTCGCCGTTGCCGCGGTCTGGGATAGTATTGAAGATAAAGTGCTAACTTATGATGAATCCACCGTTGACAGTTTGTTAGAGCACATGAAGTTAGCAGACCTGATTTGCGGGTTCAATGTTCGGAGTTTTGATCTGGAAGTCCTGCGCGGGTATACGTTCGAGAACCTTCAATCGCTTCCTGTGCTCGACTTAATAGATGAAGTTGTCGCAAATCGCGGAGGTCGACTGAAATTGGATACGATTGCAAAAGCGACTCTTGGAGTCGGTAAGAGCGCGGACGGTCTGCAGTCACTCCAATGGTTTCGTGATGGGCGAATTGATTTGGTGCGGGAATATTGCATAAAGGATGTGGAGATTACTCGCGACGTTCTTACTTTTGCGTTGTTAAATGGTTTTATTTTGTATGAGGACAAATCGGGTGCGCACGTGAAGTTGCCTCTATGTATTGACCTGGAGCGCTACTTTAAGAAACGTAGCCGTGTATTACAATGAAGTCAGTGTTGATTGCAAATCGTGGCGAAATCGCAGTACGGATTGCGCGTACTTGCCGCGAAATGGGCATCAGGACCATAGCTGTGTATTCTGATGTTGACAAAAATAGTCTGCATGTCACTGAAGCTGATTCTGCATATTCACTTGGTGGAGCTACACCGGCCGAAAGTTATCTAAGTCAAGAGAAGTTAATTGGAATTGCAGAGCATTGTGGAGCGGAAGCAATTCATCCTGGATACGGCTTTCTCTCTGAAAACGCAGCATTTGCCGATCGTGTTGTCAAGGCCGGACTGATTTGGATTGGCCCCCCGGCATCTGCTATACAGGCAATGGGCTCAAAGACCGAGGCGAGAGCTTTGATGATATCGGCCAATGTTCCGGTCGTGCCGGGTACGCAGACAGCAGTGGAGACTGCTGACGAAGCTCTTGGTTTTGCGCGAGAATTCGGTTACCCCGTGCTATTGAAGGCTGCCGCTGGAGGAGGCGGAAAAGGAATGAGAGTGGTCCGTGAGGAGCAGGACCTTGAAACCGCGCTGGCTGCCGCTCAGCGCGAGGCTCTTTCAGCCTTCGGGAACGGTTCAGTGTATGTGGAGAAATATTTGGAGCGGCCAAAGCACATTGAAGTTCAGATCTTCGCGGACTCATACGGCAATGCAGTTTATCTCGGTGAACGGGAGTGCTCGTTGCAGCGTCGTCACCAAAAGATAATCGAAGAGGCTCCTTCTGCAGCAGTATCACCATCACTGCGCATGAAGATTGGGGAGACTGCCGTCATGGCTGCCAAGGCATGTGGCTATGTGAACGCTGGTACATGCGAATTCTTGCTCGATCGAAACGGGGAGTATTACTTTCTCGAGATGAATACGCGTTTGCAAGTGGAGCATGCCGTTACTGAGATGGTAACGGGAATTGACTTGGTCAGATTGCAGATTGAGACGGCACGTGGGCAGAAACTGCCATACACTCAAAGTGAAGTGAGTCTCCGTGGCCATGCTATTGAAGTCAGAATTTACGCTGAGGATGTGCTGGCTGGTTTTCTACCGTCCACCGGTACACTTGAAGTCTGGAGACCGCCGTCAGGACCAGGACTTCGCGAGGATAGCGCGATGTATGAAGGAGCAGAGATCAGCAGACACTATGACCCAATGATTTCAAAGCTCATTGCATATGGTGAAACGCGGGAAGCCGCAATCCAGAGAATGCGCCGCGCTCTCAACGAGTATTTCATTGCGGGAGTTATGAATAATGTGGGCTTTTGTAATTTTGTGCTGCAAAGAGAAGAGTTCAGAACGGCTGCGTTTGACACGGGCTCGGTTGAAAGAGAGTTTCTTCCCGATTATCGCGAGTATACTCGTGAAACCGTCGACTTGCCGGATTGGTTGCCTGCCGCGATTGCACTGGCAAATAAGGCCTATCGAACCGAAGCAGCGCATCCTTACGCTGTGAAATCAATTGAAGCACGCAATGACTGGAAATTCACAGGTCGCAAGCGTGCACTGCGGAGTTGACGTTATGTATGATAGGACAACAATTCACATTGGCGATGCAAAGTTTGACGTTAGGCGATCAGATACTGATTTGTTTGTGAATGACACAAGGATTGACTTTCCGGAGTTTTCCCTGGAGAAACGACTAGTTACAGTGCGACTCTCAGATCGCGTTGTGCGATTTGCCGTCAATCGAAATGGCGATGATTTGTGGTTAATAATGAGTGGCAGGGTTTTACCTCTGTCAATCGAAACCGAAAGAGACAGATTGCTCAAAGTTGCGGCACAAGCGACCACTGGTGAAGGCGGAAGCATAATCGTGAAAGCTGCCATGCCGGGTCTGGTTGTGAGAACTGTAGCGCACGTAGGTCAGCAGGTTAAGCGGGGCGAGACCATACTGATTCTGGAAGCAATGAAAATGGAGAATGAGGTTCGTGCACCGGCGGATGGAATGGTTAGTGATATACATGTCAAGGAACGAGACTCTGTCGAAAAAGGTGCTCATCTTGTCAATCTCAAATTGTAGCGTATTCGCCCACAAATGAGTTCGCGTGATCAATGGCTGGCTGCGCTCGAAAAGCTGATCTCAAGCCAAAAGGAGCGCCGAAACCGTTTTGAGACTGAGAGTCACCTTGAAGTTGCGCCATTGTACGGTCCTTCCGGTGATTTGAGTGCAGATCCAAATATCGGTTTTCCGGGCTTTTTTCCGTTCACGCGCGGAGTTCAGCCCAACATGTATCGCGGCCGCTTCTGGACGATGCGGCAATACGCCGGTTTCGGGACGGCGGAAGAGTCGAACACCAGATACAAGTATTTGCTAAGTCAGGGAACGACCGGCCTCTCGGTCGCTTTTGACTTGCCGACTCAAGTTGGATACGACAGCGATGCACCCGAAGCGGTGGGCGAGGTGGGACGCGTTGGTGTTGCAATTTCAAGTATTGATGACATGACTGTGCTGTTTGACGATATTCCGCTTGACAAAGTCAGCACGTCGATGACTATCAATGCGACTGCGGCTGTACTGATGGCACTTTACATTGCAGTCGCGCGTTCAAGAAATTTATCGGAAAGGGACCTTGAAGGTACGGTCCAAAACGACATTCTAAAGGAATTCATTGCCCGGGGAACCTATATTTATCCTCCCCGCGAGTCTCTGAGGTTGGTGACAGACATCATTGACTACTGCCGTGTGAATATGCCCAAGTGGAATACGATTTCCATATCGGGTTATCACATTCGCGAAGCGGGCTCGACCGCCGTGCAGGAACTTGCGTTCACGTTTTCGAATGCGATGGCTTATGTGCAGTCTGCGATTGACCGTGGGATGAATGTAGATAGTTTCGCTCCGAGACTTGCGTTCTTTTGGGGTTGCCACAACAATTTCTTTGAGGAAATTGCAAAATTTCGCGCCGCGCGCCGCATCTGGGCGAAACTGATGCGTGAAAAGTTCGGAGCCCAGAATGATCGATCGTGGATGCTTCGCTTTCATACGCAGACTGCTGGTTGCACTTTAACTGCACAGCAGCCGGACAACAATGCAGTGCGCGTCACGCTTCAGGCGCTGGCAGCGGTTCTGGGGGGGACACAAAGCTTGCATACAAATGCCCTGGATGAAGCGCTTGGGTTACCTACTGAACGGACGGCACAACTAGCGCTTCGAACTCAACAGATTATCGCACACGAAAGTGGAGTTGCCGATACCGTGGATCCCGTGGGTGGAAGTTACTTTGTCGAAGATCTCACAAATCGTATCGAGATTGCAGTCTGGAAAGAGATGGAGCACATTGAAAAGCTGGGTGGTGCTGTAAGTGCGATTGAAAAGCGCTATTTCCAGGACTCGATATCAACGGAAGCTTATAGGTATCAGCGTGAAATTGAGGAAGCGCAACGTGTAATTGTTGGCGTAAATCGATTTCAGACTGGTGACGCTGCTGAGCAGCTTGTGCTGAACGTGGACGCATCGATCGAACAGAAGCAGCGTGACAGACTTGCTAATCTTCGCAGAGCACGGAACAATTCAAAGGTCTCGAGCGCACTCGATCAACTCGTCTCGGCGGCGAAAGGCGATTCTAATCTGATGCCACATTTGATTGGCGCAGTGCAGCAGAAGGCCACCTTAGGCGAGATTTCGAATTGCCTGCGGCAGACTTGGGGAGTTTATTCGGAAAAGTGAGAGCCTGGGACGAGAAGCAGCTGCATTGGCATCTTACGACAAGGCGATTTGGTAGGCAGTTCGTTTATTTGGACGAAGTGGATTCCACCAATCGCTTCTTGAAGGAGAACCCTGAGATTTTTACACTATCGGGTGGTGTTCTTATTGCGGGTCACCAGTCAGCTGGACGAGGCCGGCAGTCCAGATTGTGGTCGGATTGTGCGGATTCTTCTTTGCTGTTTTCACTTGCCCTTCGACTTCACGGTCAGAGTGACAGCAAGGGAATGTTGTCTTTGTTGCCTGCAATTGCACTCGGACGCACGATTCGCAATCATGATACAGGCGCCGATGTTGAGCTCAAGTGGCCTAATGACGTCTTGCTAAGCCATCGAAAAGTCGCAGGTATACTCGCTGAGTCGAGTTCAACGGAAAGCGGTGAGACTATTGTGATTGGCGTTGGCATTAATGTCAACTCTATTCCGTCGATCGAGTTCGCTTGGCCGGCTATTTCGCTTTGGCAAGGATCTGCATGGCATCCGAGCAGAGAAGTGCTGCTTGCTGAACTGCTTAATGCGTGGGAGCCGCTGTTTGACGCGTATATGGATGGTGCGTTTGATTCAATTCGCGAATCGTGGGAAGAATTGGGGCCTCGGTACGGTTCGAGGATGCGACGCGTCGAATTCAACAGTGTGTCTGAAGGAGAGTTTGTCGGCCTTGGCTTGAATGGGCAACTTCTGCTGCGGCTATCGTCAGGCGAAATCCAGGAAGTTTTTAGCGGAGACATTCAGCTTCAATGAGCGCATTCGTTGCAATTGATATCGGGAACACACATACGACTATCGGATGGTGGGACGAGGACCGATGGAAACATGAGTGGCGCTTGACCACAAAGGCTGTGCGGACACGAGACGAATGGACTGTGATTCTTGATGGTATTCTCCGGCGAGGTGGTTTTCCGGATTCCCGGATACAGATGATTGCAATTTCGTCGGTTGTTCCGGCGATGACCGGACATTTAAGCTTTGCTTCTGAGCAGCTCGGTTTGCCGACTCGCGTAATCGGAATTGATGATGTGAAGAGTCTGAATATTGCTTATGAACCGGCAAGTGCAGTAGGCCCGGACAGGCTCTGTGGTGTTGCTGCAGCTATTCACGACTATGGTGTTCCAGTCATTGTTGTTGATTTAGGTACTGCGACCGTTATAGATGTTGTCAACGAATCGCGGACGTACCTTGGTGGAATCATCGCCCCTGGGGTTGCAACTGCCGCCGAAAGCCTTCACCAGTCCACCGCACTACTACCAAAAGCCGAACTTGCTTTTCCACCTCAAGTTGTTGGAAGAAATACTATTGAGGCCATTCAAAGCGGCATTCTGAATGGCGCAATCGCCATGATAGATGGATTGGTGTTACGAATTCACCAGGAATACGGACCTGCAACTGTAGTTGCGACTGGTGGTTTTGCCAAACTGTTGGAGGGACAGAGCGCTACTATCAACCACGTCAATTCAAGGCTTGTGTTGGACGGTATTAGAGTCTTGGCAACCGGCGTATGGTCCTGACCCACACTCTTGCGGCATTTCTGATCTTTGCAACCGGATATGGTGCAGAAATCCTGTTGATCTATCCCAGACTTGAATCAGGCCAGGACACTTTTCGTTACCCGGCAAACTTGGATTCGACCTTCGTCTTCGGTCATATCGCTCCCAGTGAACCTGGAAGTCAGCTGGATTTTAATGGCATTCCAGTCGATTTGACGGAGGATGGGGCATTTTTGGCGTACCTGCCGCTCTTTTGGCAGGCAGAAACTTTAGGCTGGCATGCGAGTCTAACTGATAGGGGACAAAGAACTTCGACGCTTTTCTTTCCTTTTGCCGCCCAGGCTGAACCCGAGCCAGTTGACTGGACAGCCCTTGAACAGGCCGCCGCGTTTCGGGTCGGGGTATCTAACGCTCACACGAGAACAGCTGTGGGTGGAAGCTACTATTTCTTTCCCGACTCGGGCACAATGTTGGCAGTTAACAAGGTGTCGCCCAATTGGCTCGAGTTTGAAGCAGGTCCTGGTCTCGCAGGTGTAATTGAGCGACGATATGCGGACAGTGTTGGTATGTGGCAAAACTGGACTGCAAACTTCATTAAAAACGGCGAAGTGTCAGTTCAGCAGGATACGATACGGATTCTGTTCGAGACGGACTGGGCTTTTCTGACAGAATGCAGAACCGATCCCGCTGGACGGAGATTTACGATAGGGATTCCGGGAGCTGTATGTGCAATTGACCGAGTGCATTATGTCGGCCCGGCGAGAGAATTTGTCGAAGACATCTCATGGCGCCAGCATTCGTGGGGAACTGAGCTCGACATCAATCTTGCGATGCAGATTACTCACGGATATTCACTTACTGCATCCGCAACGGCACTGCGTCTGGATATATATGCCAAGTCAGTCGAGGCAAAGTCCTTACGCGGGAAGAAGATAGTACTTGACCCCGGGCATGGCGGGACAGCAGACGGCGCAATAGGACCTCGAGGGTTTAAGGAAAAGGACGTTGTTCTGGTTTGGTCGGAGATTCTTGAACAGCAGCTTCGGAAAGCGGGTGCGGATGTCTTTCGAACCAGGACACAGGATGTGGCCATCGGCTTGCATGATCGTGTCCAGATGGCACGTTGGCAGAATTGCGACGCTTTTCTGAGCTTGCATGGTAACGCGTTGCCGGACGGAGAAAATCCGTTTAGTCGCCGGGGTTGTGGCACGTACTATTACCAGACTTTGAGTCGTCCGCTTGCCGAGAGTATTCAGAGAGAGATTCTTCAGGCAACTTCTCTTGGCGATGATGGAGTTTTCGACGCGAATTTCGCCGTGGTTCGCCCCACGGACTTTCCCGCGGTGCTCATTGAGGCCGCGTACATGATGCATCCCGACGAAGAGCTGAAACTTGCTGATAAGGAGTTTCTGCATACGTTGTCCCGCGGAGTCGTTAACGGACTCCTCGACTATTTCAGAAATGCACCCGCGAGGTAAGTTTGGAGAAACAGTATATTTCTCGTGCCGGCATGGAAAAATTGCAGGCTGAACTAAATGAATGGAAATACGTTAAGCGGCCGGCAATGGTGAAACAGCTTCAGATTGCCCGTGAGCATGGCGATCTTTCTGAAAACGCCGAATACCATGCCGCGAAGGAAGATCTTGCCAGAATTGACGCGAAGATTCATCAGCTTGAAGCTATGATGCATTCGGCGGTAATGATTGATTCAAGCAAGATTGTCGCAGACCAGGTTCGTTTGCTGACTCGTGTCAAAGTTCTTGACAAGAAGAAGAAGTCAGAACGCGAATTCACAATTGTTTCGCCCGCCGAGGCCAACCCCGCAGAAGGCCGAATCAGCCACCAATCGCCCATTGGCCAAGGACTAATGGGTGGCAAGGTCGGTGATACTGTAGAAATTACAATTCCAGCTGGTGTCGTGGAATGGACAATTCTGGAAATCTTTCCGCTCGAATAGGCGGAGGAAAGGATGAAACCATGGAAACTACCGTCAGACGCCTGACTCGTTCAACCCGGGAAAGAATTTTTGCCGGTGTTTGCGGCGGAGCCGCTAACTATCTCGGCATCGACCCTGCCCTGGCACGAATTCTGTTTGTGGCTGTCACTTTGATTACAGGTGTTGGCCCGGGAATTCTCGTTTACATCGCGGCTTGGATTCTCGTCCCTGAGGATGACGGTTCAATGCATCGGGTAAATTCGGCAACAGTGTCCAAAAGTCGCCGTGTCATGGCGTTCATGCTTCTGGCTATTGGATTGCTCGGACTGGGAATTGCAACTCTCATGAACGATAACGGCGATAATGGTCTGGCATACGTTGGCCCCGTGCTCGTTATTATTCTCGCCGTTATTCTGCTTGCGCGCAAGTCAGATGCGGCAGTGAACAGTAATACATACTCAGTGGAAGGCGAGATCGTGAGTAATTCGAATTCACTAACAAAGCGCTTGAAGCGCTCGAGCAAGGACAAGAAGATTGGTGGTGTGTGCGGTGGTTTCGGCGAGTACTTCAATGTCGATCCAACGTTTGTGCGCGTATTGTGGATTTTGACTGTTCTGCTCGGTGGCACGGGTTTGCTTCTCTATTTGATTCTCTGGATTGTCATGCCGCTTGATGTCGATCCCGACCTCGTCTCCCGCAGTCAAACATAAGGAACTTCATGCGACCTGACGTTCGCAATTTCTGCATTATAGCTCATATCGATCACGGCAAGTCCACTCTCGCTGACAGACTGCTTGAGGAGACTCGCACCTTAGACCAGCGGCAGATGACGACGCAGGTGCTTGACAACATGGATCTTGAAAAGGAACGAGGGATCACGATCAAGATGCATCCCATTACAATGCTGTACAAGCACAGTAATGGGAACACATATACACTGAATCTCATTGATACACCGGGACACGTGGATTTCACGTATGAAGTTTCCCGAAGCTTAAAGGCCTGTGAGGGCGCAATTCTTGTTGTAGATGCCAGCCAGGGAATGGAGGCCCAGACCCTTTCAAACCTGTATCTTGCCCTCGACGCCGACCTCGAAATTCTCCCTGTCTTGAACAAGGTGGACCTGCCAGTAGCCCGACCTGATGAAATCGCCCATCAGGTCGGTGACTTATTAGGAATGGATCCCGATTCTATTCTCCGAGTAAGTGGCAAGACCGGCATCGGTGTTCCTGCATTGCTTGAAGCGATAGTCGATAGAATACCTCCCCCAAGAGGCAGCGCGGAATTGCCTTTGCGTGCGCTGATCTTTGATTCACAGTATGACATGTACCGCGGTGCAATCGGCCATGTTAGAGTTGTAGACGGTGTAATCAAGCCCGGTCAGAAAATCGTCTTTGGAGCAACTCAAAAAGAGTTTGACGTTCAGGAGGTCGGAGTCCTTCGACTTGCACAGATTCGGCGGGATGAACTGGTTGCTGGTGATGTCGGATATGTTGTTAGCGGCTGCAGGGATGTGCGCGATATTCGGGTTGGGGATACGATCTTTGATGCCGCTAATTTGGCTGCGGAGCCCCTTGCTGGCTATCGCGAAGTCAAACCGATGGTGTTCGCTGGCGTGTATCCTGCTGACACTAGCGACTACGAGTTGTTGCGGGATTCGCTTGCCAAGCTTAGCTTAAACGATAGCGCCTTGAATTACGAACCGGAGACTTCTGTTGCGCTCGGATTCGGTTTTCGAGTGGGCTTCCTTGGCCTGCTTCATTTTGAAGTGATTCAGGAGCGCCTCGAGCGTGAGTACAATTTGGATTTGGTGTGTACAGTACCTTCTGTCGAATACAGGGCTGTGATGACCGACCAGTCAGTCGTATTGGTTGAGAATCCGGTCAAAATGCCCTCTGCCGGTGACACCGAGTATATGGAGGAACCCTACGTGAGGGCCTCCATTATAACACCGGAAGAATACATCGGGGCTATCATGCAGCTCTGTATTGAAGCACGCGGAACATACATCAATACCGAATATCTGGACGGCACCCGTGTGAATCTGCATTACGAGTTGCCGCTCGCGGAGATAATCTTTGACTTCTATGATCGACTCAAAAGCATATCTCGCGGTTATGCCTCGTTTGACTACGAAATCATGGACTATCGACAGAGCGATTTGACCCGCCTGGATATTCTTGTCAATGGTGAAATAGTGGACGCATTATCTGTGATTGTGCATAAGGACAAGGCCTACGACTGGGGAAGGAGGGTCTGTGACAGATTGGTTGACCTGATTCCACGGCAAATGTTCGAAGTTGCGATTCAAGCTGCGATTGGATCCAAGATCATCGCGCGTTCCACTGTGCGTGCAATGAGAAAAAACGTTCTCGCAAAGTGCTATGGCGGCGATATCACACGCAAACGCAAACTGCTTGAAAAACAGAAGGCGGGCAAGAAGCGCATGAAGGCCGTTGGTAATGTCGAGATCCCGCAGGAAGCGTTCCTTGCCATTCTGAAAGCGGAATGAAACCTGTAAAGATGTCGCAGAGTATCAGGAACAGCAGAAGCTCACACTCCTAAGGAACAAAATGTCTGTCGTCAGTTCGGCAACGAGTTCGGAAAGTCTGATCCAGCACAAACGCAGCAAGAGCACCGTTCGGGAATGGACGGAGTTCTTTGTCACCCTGATTATCATGGTGTTTTTCATTCGGGTCACCACCGTCGAAGCTTTTAGAATTCCAACCGGTTCAATGGAAAATACTTTGTTGGTTGGCGACTTCCTGTTGGTGAACAAGTTCGTATATGGAATCAGGACGCCTGATTGGATTGGTATCCCGTTCACTGAAATCGGATTTAGCATTCCGTCAACGAGATTACCGGCACCCTCAGAGGTCAAACCAGGGGACATCGTTGTTTTCAAGTATCCGCTTGACCGAAATCTAAACTATATCAAACGATGTGTAGCCGGGCCGGGACAGACAGTAGAAATTAGAGACCGTCAAGTGTATGTTGACGGCAAAGTCTGGCCAAATCCGCCGGAATCCAAGTTCACCGGACCAGCACCTATTCGAGCGGGAATCGGTGAACCGGAAATTGTGAGAAGGTGGGGAGCATCGTGGAATCATGACAACTTCGGCCCCGTTACAGTTCCGGAAGGCCATTACTTCATGATGGGCGATAACCGGGACAATTCCGCCGATTCACGCTACTGGGGATTTCTGCCTGAATCGGACATAGTCGGGAAGGCTCTAATCATCTACTTCAGTTGGGACAAGAACCAGGGTCTATCGAAGATTTATAAGTCCATCCGCTTTAACAGAATTGGCGATTGGATAGTCTGATAAGTCCACCTATTTGTCGTTATGGAACAAAAAGGCCGGTTCTTCATGAACCGGCCTTCTGGCTCTTGCAGCTATTCTTTGAATTACGCCGAAGCTACCTGCAGCCACTCGACGAACAGGAAGTAGAATCGGTCGAAAAGCAGCGCGATACGAGTCATGACCGTATACCCGTACCCGGCACCGAAGCCGATCATTAACAAAGTCGTGCCGACCGAGGCGACGTGCCGCAAGCCGCCTTTATGCTCAACTGAGAAGAAAAAGTAGAACAGTACAGACACCAGTCCAAGTGTGAAAAGCGGATTTGTGAGAATCTGCAGAAAATTCATGATGCTCGGACTATTTGTGAAATCCGAAACAGTTGCCGTTTCAAACACCGGTATGAGGCTTGCCTGCACTTGGAGCACCATGTCGCCGGACGCGAATCCGATGACAGCCAGGCCGGCATACGTCCCGATAATGACGGACATCGGCCAGCGGGAAATCCAGCCCAAGTTATTTGAGAATCGCGTGAAAAGTGCCAGCCCGAGGATTAATGGTATTATCAGCCACATGTCGCGGCCGCTGGTCAATGGATCCCAAAGATTCGGTATGAATACGTTGTAGAATTGTGTACACACAACGTATCCCGCGGCGATGCCGACAAAGAAATGCTCTGCTATTTTATAGAGCGGATTGTCCTTGTACAGGAAGCTCAGCACGGCAACTGTCGCCAAACCGGCTATTGACAACCAAAAGAAGTCCATATTTCTTCCTTATCCCTTGCTCTTTTCGCGACGGATGATGAAGTACACAATGTTTCCGAACAGAATGAACGCTATGATGACGAAGTGTCCCATTGTTTGGCCGTCCATCGACGTCATTGCCAATCCCGGCTTGTTGATCAGCGTTTCATATTCCGCCGCGCCCGTAATACCGGTCAACAGGCCCTTCAACTGACCGCTCTGAAAGTAAGCAGAATACTCTGGGACAGACACGGCAGACGATCCGCTCAGCATCGGTATATCGAAGCGTGATGTCACATACTGGACATATTCCTTTGTGCCGGGATAGCCTGCTGAAACGTTGATTAGGGCCGAGAACTGTTCGTAATTCTCCACACCGTTCATGAGTGGTAGCTGGTCTACAGGGGTACGGTAAAAGTCAACAGGGAATGTTGACCTTATCGACTTGCCCATTGCTACCATTACTGCTTCCCGTCCCTCTTTGAGTCCCAAATACGCGTAGTCAGTGCCGTACTGTTTGCCGTATTTGTCCCTGCAAATAAGATTGATATTCCGCTCGATAAGTGCAGGTGCGGTAGACCAAAGTGTAATGATAACAGGTTTGTGTCCCTTCACCATCAAGTGCTCAAGAACTCCGATGCACATCGGGTTCAACTCTGCTTTTGATCCTGGATCATAATCGAACGAACATAACACTCGCGATCCCGGAGGAAGCGCTTCTATGTAGTCATAGAATGCTTTAACAGGCGGAGTGGTCTTCGGAGCCAGACCAAGCTTGAAGAATAAGGGAGAGGCTACGGCGATCGCCATCGCCAGAAACACCCAGCGACGATCGAGCTTCTCAAGTCGTTGTAAAGTTGTGTGAGCCATTATATCTCCTTACTCTCTTCCCAGGTAACTGCGCTCAATGCCAAGGATCACCTTCAGACCCGTGGCGATTGCACCAAGCGCCGCGCCGATCAAAATTCCACGTTGCGCAACAGCATTAGGAACACTCATAACCCAATCGACAACTGCCGGCAGGTCATCCCAAATCAGATGGCTGATCGGAATTCTGCCAAGCATCACTACCAAGGCTGTAATTGCCAGTACGGATGCCTGCCACGTGCGCACCCGGAACGCCCGAAAGGCCGCAGAAGCAATGAAGAACGCCAATGACGCGTACATTGTTGAAGCCAGCGGCACATAAGTGTAAGTGAACAAACGATCGTTTGTCCACGTGCCCTCAGAAATTCCAATGAACAAACCGGGAAGCATCATCATGAAAAAGGCCACAACAAGCACAAGCTTGTACAGCCAGCCAGGGCCGCGACGATAAACAAGTTCACCGTTGATGCGCAAAATGTTCGCTGAGCCCAGAACATACGAGAATGATATCACAATGATTGCCCAATTCTGCAGCCTGTTCGCAATCTCATTGACAGTCGGATGCGGAATGAAGAACTGGACGATCATGAATACGCCGAAAATCAGCGTAATTAGAATGGGTATTTCGCGTTTCATCTATCGGTAATCACCTAAATTACTTGGAACCAGGAGCGCAGAAACTGCACGCCAAACATTTCGAGTACCATTGAAGCAAGCAGACAAACGATAATGAACCCCTTCATGTAGTCCGTAGCCTTCAGCGTGCCCATCATCTCCAAATCGCGGGTGACAAGCGCGCTCGTTGCGAAGTATTCCTCTCCGATCAGCGTGTAATCGCACGCGACCACAAAGAACGGTAGCTGGTGTGTGTTTGCTGTTCCGGCAATCTGAATGGCACCCGAAGTGAAACCGACTTCCGAGAGAATCAGTGATTCCGCATAGAATGCACCAAGGAAGAAGTGCGCCGCGGTTTTCTCACGCATCATGATTCCTGTAACACCGCTCGTAAACGCGAACTGTTCGTCTGACATGTATCGCACATTGTCACGCATAAACGCATCGGGACGCCCTGCATTGAGGAAGCCCTGCTTAACGGCCTCCTCCGCCACTGTGACCATGAAGGCCCGGTTAAGAGGCACGATGATCGGTATATCGTAATTTGCCGCCTTAGAGGCGACGGACGTAAGTAACTGAATAGAGGCGATTGTCTGGATGTTCTCAATGTTCTGTGTTCCCGGAACATACAGAACCGGTTTGCCGAGCTCCGTCGCGCGGCCAATAGCCTCGTCTATCGCGTCAATTCCTGCAATTCGCCTGAACCAAAGTGGTTGACCTGTTTTCGCGCGCTTCACCATGAACATCACTAACACGTAAAACAAGACGACGATGAGAAAAATGTTGACGCGATTCCAGTTAAACCACGAAACCTCAGAGGACACTGGGCCGACAATAGCCGATTCACTTAAGCGCAGTCGTTTTTCAAATCGAACTGAAACGGAATCGGGATTCGACGAGTCGGGAACGGCTACAGTTGTTGAATCGACTGCAACAACCTTCACCCAAAACGACTTTTCTGGCTCCACCTTCCAGCCTTCACCGCTCGAAATCCTCGCCTGTGACGTCTTTGAGTCGGTTTCAGCCATGATCTGAAATGGTCCGCTTGGCGTTTCCGCTGCCATCACGAGAAAGCGCAAAACAGAGAATCCGACCTGAGAAGTCGGACTCCATGTAACGCTGAAGGCCTCGCCGCCGTCGTTCGGAACATCTGTAACAACGACTTGCGTCGGTGCCGCTCCCTGTCCCAAAACAACAATTGCCGTGTCAGACTGACCGAGCGCGGCAAAACTTTGAACTGTGAGTATGAATGCCAACAAAAGGGACTTAAGGAGCATACTCCTCCATCCTGGTTTGTAATAAGGGTCTTGTCGGATCGTGAACTCCGAGGAACTCGGTAGGACAGCAGGGGGGACCTGAGGACTGCAATTATTCCGGCTATTTACCAGAATATGACCAAAATTAGCTATTTAAAGACTATGTGTCAAGCTCTTAAAGGCAAATTTATTAAATAGTTTGGGATTCGTCGTCCTTTGTCAAAACTCACCAAAATTCTTCCTAAACCCTTGAGATGGGGAACTTAGGGGGCGAAATCCCCGAGGTCTGCTCGCCCATCCTTTCGGGCTCTTGATTTCTCAGATTCGCTTACTCCCGGTTTGGCAAACCCGGGAACATAACTCTCCAATTCAACGATAAACGAACCGAAAGACACTTTGGAACTCATTATGACCGGTATCCTTCTTTCGTCAGCTGTTACCCAAACATACACTCTTGCCTTCCGCTCCTTCTGAAACAACCCGCCGCTCTTCAACACAGGTTCACAGACAAAACAATCAAACTCACCGGCAAGAGTCTGAACGGTATCTCGGGCATGAACAACGACCAGCAGATCGTACGTGACCTTTACGTCATGGGTTCTGATGGCGATCGTATCCCCAACTTCCAGCGAGACCGTCCTTGTTCTGTAACCGGCCGAAAGAACATCCTGAACTCGCGGTTCAACCTTCTTGGGAACTTTTTCAGTCTTTTCATCCCACCAATAGGCAAGGCTGTCGGCAAGGCTGAATTTCACCAGCTTCTCATCATTGAAGAAGCCTTCCATGAGCTTCTTGTGAAACTTGTGGCTATAGATGGAGTCGGTGTCTACCCAAGTCGTAATGGTATCCCGGACTTTGAACACCCAATCAAAGCCCTTGGCCGAGCGCGCGCTTGACTGAATTCGCCAAGCCCACTGATCACCAACTTTGACTGTATCAACTACCTGCAACTCCGCTTTTCCGGCCGGAACTGAGCTGAAAGAAATGTGATAGGTCATCCGCTCGCCAACTGAAAAAGGAATGTGTGGAGGGATTCCCACCGAGTCCCGGCGAACCGCATAGATCGTCGTCGAATCGGATGTCTCCATGGAGTCCGCCAACGCGAATCCAGGGAATGCCCAATACAAGGTCATCGCGCAAAGAAGTGCGGGCAAAAGTCTCAATGTATGGCTATCCTTTCTTCCAAATCTTCTCAATGTCTGATTCCATCACTGCCCCTTCTCGAACCACAAGAGGCTGCTTACCTCGTACGTCCACCACTGTCGAGGCCTTGCCTCCCAGCAGTGCCTTAGTCTTCACCACCAAATCACAGGCTTCAATGACAACAGGGTCAAGTTCGCCAAACAATCTCGGAGGCGGCTTTCCCGCCAGATTGGCACTTGTTGCCCAGAGCGGCCGTGCCGTCCGCCGCATCACTTCCAATATGAACTCGTAATTGGGGATTCTGTATCCCAAAGAGCGGTCCTTCCCGTGAAATTCCTCGGGAACTGCCTTGGAAACATGCCAAACCAACGTCAGAGGACCCGGCCAATAGGTTTCGGCCAAGTGCACGATCTTGGGTCCGGGAACTTCTCCGCCAAATTGACTTAATCGAATCATGCTCTCAATGAGAATTGCCGTTGGCTTGGACGAGCGATCGGGCTTCACCGTCATGAGCCGGTCCAGTACCTTCCGGCTGAAAGCCATGCCCCCAAGTCCATATACGGTGTCCGTCGGGAAAGCGATCAATTCACCTGCCAATACTGATTGACAGGTTCGTTCAATGCACTCCTCATATGTCGACTCTGTCAATTCGATTAGCTCCACTACCAGCTCCCGACAATTTTGTTCAGCAAATCCTCGACCAACTTCGTTGTAGCTTCTGTAATTGCCCGATCCCGGTTGGAAAGGTCTCCGCCATAGGCATAAATTGACCAGGCAGGAAAGCTCTGCGTCCACTTGGTTTCACCGCTCTCTCTTTGGACAAGATCAATGCGAATCGTCATCGAAAAACGGTACTCGTCAACGGTGATCGTTTCGCCGCTGCGGGCTGTGTACGGTTCGTCCTTAGCATCGACAAGAGTGCCCATCAAGATTGCGTCTGCGGAACTCTCAGAAACCACCCGCAGCGTGCCGTCCTTCTGGAAGCCGCGAATCAGCTGGTCGGTCACGGTTTCAGAGAGTCCGAATTCAGAAGATTCGTTCGCGAACGTCGGGATGGCAATAGTTTTGATGTCGCCAGCAATCTGACCCTTGAAAGTGTAGCAGCCGCACAGCAAAAGCGAGGCTAAAACCGCAATTGCTTTAGTCAATGTTATATTCCTTCAGCTTCCTGTACAAAGTTCGCTCACCGATGCCAAGGTCTTTGGCGGTCTTTCTTCGGTTTCCGTTATTCTGTTCAAGCATTTTTTGTATCTGTTCTCTTTCAAGATCGGTCAGCCTGTTGGATGGCAAAGGTTCTTCCGTTACAGACTGGGAAGCGGCAATGGCGCTTTCCAGTAAGTTACGCAGCTCCCTGACTTCGCGTCGAACTTCAAGCAAGGTCGCCATGAGCAAGTCGTTTCCAATCGGCTGGGAATCCCGCGTTGCAATGACTGGCAGCAATGCGCGTGGCGAACTCAGATGAGGGCGGAAATGCTCCGAATGCAGTACACCAAGTCCGCGGTTCAGTGTCAGCACTGACTCGATCGTATTCTTCAATTCCCTGACATTTCCCGGCCAATATTGCTGTGACAGAATATCCAACGCGTCGGTGGTAAACCGTGGAGCCCCAAATCTGTTTCGCTCCGCGAACTCACGCGCAAAGTGTATTGCGAGCAAAGGAATGTCGCCCGGCCGTTCGCGCAACGGAGGAATCTGTATCGTCACGGCTTTCAGTCTGAAATACAGATCGTGGCGAAAGTCGCCTCGAGCAACCGCGTTGGCAAGCTCCACATTCGTGGCCGCTATTACCCGGACGTCCACAGGAACCGGTCTGCTTGATCCCACCCGCAAGACCTCTCGAGATTCCAGAATACGCAGCAATTTGACCTGTGACTCGAGCGGCATCTCGCCGATTTCGTCAAGAACAAGCGAACCGCCTTGTGCCTGCTCAAAATAGCCCGTCCTTTTTCGATCTGCTCCGGTGAAGCTGCCGCGTTCGTGTCCGAACACTTCGCTTTCGAAGATCCCTTGTGGAATCGCCCCGCAGTTCACATACAAAAGCGGCCCTTTGGCACGTCGCGAATGCTCGTGAATCGCTCGGGCAACGAGTTCCTTGCCGGTTCCGCTTTCTCCGACTATCAAGACCGATATATCCGTCGGTGCTGCCTGAAGAATGAGCGACTTAACAGTACGAAGTGAATCGCTTTCGCCAATTAGTGCGTCAATTGCAGTCATAATACCTCCGATAACGCAATGTCACGCCGCATCCTCAGTCCTTCAACCACCGCACGGTCGGCCAGTTTGTATGCATTGTTTCGCGCGATCTCCATCGTGTCTCCAAGTCCGACCGCATTCAGGACTCTTCCGCCGGAAGAAACCCACGATCCATTGAGCATTGCTGTGCCTGCTGAGAAAAGCAATTGATCAGCTTGTGATTCAACTGGAACCAACGGAACGTATTTGCGATATGTTGCCGGATACCCTTCCGCACAAAGCACAACACATACCGCACAGCGTGAAGTAGTCTGCGCGTACTTTGAAGGTGACAGTGTCCCTTTGGCACATTCAAGCATAGGCTCCAAAGCGTCGTAGCCCAAACATGGCAGCATGACTTGCGTTTCGGGATCGCCGAATCTGCAGTTAAACTCGATCACCTGCGGACCGGTTTCAGTCAGCATGATTCCCACGTACAGCAGTCCCCTGTATGGAGTCCCCATTGCGCGCAGTGCGTTCAGGACCGGTTCTACCACTTGTCGTTCAACTTCACGGATTGTTTTCGATGGCACGTGTGCTGCCGGACAAAAGGTTCCCATCCCGCCGGTATTGGCTCCCTTGTCTCCATCGAATGCCCGCTTGTAGTCTTGAGCAGGAGGGAGGGCGACGTATCTTTCGCCATCGCAGAAGAAATGCAGTGACGCTTCACGGCCGGACAAAAGCTCTTCAATGA
Organism: bacterium; assembly: GCA_013360195.1. NCBI lineage: Bacteria > bacterium. The sequence goes on along the minus strand of JABWCQ010000002.1, from coordinate 232,359 downwards.
CTATTCTTGTCCCTGCTGTGCCAAGCTCCTTGTCTACCAGCAGTCGCCGTGCAACGTCCATCGCTTCCGCGTCCGATCCGCAAACAAATGCTCCCTTTCCGGCGGCAAGCCCATCCGCTTTCACCACCCGGCCGTTAGGTCTCGGATGCGCGGAGATATGATTTTGTACTGACTCGAAATCGGTGAAGACCTCGAATTCTGCTGTTGGCACACCATAACTTCTCATCAACTGCTTGGCAAATACTTTCGACGACTCCAAACGGGCTGCCGCTTGGATTGGCCCAAAACAAAGAATGCCCAGCCTGTCAAGCTCATCCGACAGCCCGTCCGCCAACGGCTGCTCCGGTCCCACGATGACGAAGTCAATCCTATTCCGTCTGATCGTATCTACCAGATCATTGACCGACATGTCCGTTTCGCATCGGTCGAGTACGTCAAACATCCCGGGATTGCCGGGAACTGCGATGAGTTCAGTGCAAAGGGGACTTTGCCTGATTTTCCATAGTAAGGCATGTTCTCTGCCTCCGCTCCCGATTACTGCGACTCTCACTCAGAACCTCCGTCCGAAGGCAAACGATCCGGAGTCTCCACCGCCGTCAACATCCAGAATCCATACCCCCACGATACTGTCTGGATTTACATAATTACCGTCAAGCTGGAATGGATAAGACTGCCCGCCGTACGGAGCATCGCCGGCAAGATAGAAAGCCGATCCTTGCTGACCTCCGTTGGTGATATTTCCAAGCAGAGAATAAAACCCGAACTGCGATTCGAGGTCGCCGTTAAACAAATTCCCCTGATGATCCATGAACAAATCGGCATCTTCGGTGATGTTCAGGAATTGACTGTAAACCAGTCCGTCCCAGTCACCGCTCATATTGAAACTCCCCTGAACTCTATTCAGAACGTACGTCGGTTGGCCGGCCGGCTCGAGAACGAAAATCGTCATTGCAACCCCCGAGATGACTCCCAAATGCCTGTATGCGGAACCGCGAGTATACTCAAATCTGATTGAATCCTCATCCACAGAGACGTCTGTGATCAGCAAAGTTGAACTCGAACCGCCATAGTAAATTGCACCCGTCCATTCCGTCGTATCCGACCCCGCTACTGTTAACCTGACATTGAATCCGGTTCCTCCCGGTCTGCCCCAGCCAACATAGGTCCCTGCCGCTTCCGGGGCGGGAGGTTCAGGTGAATTCGTCGGTGTGTTTTTGCAGCCAAGCATCGCCGCGATGCCAATTATTATCAATACAACTCTCGTCATCCGCGAACCTGTTCCTTCAAACGATTGATTTCATCCCGTAATTCAGCTGCCTTCTCAAACTGCTGCGCCTTCGCCATGCGCTTCATCTCCTTTTCAAGCCTGCCAATGAGGTCCTCAAGATCAAATGTGGACAGGAACTCGGATTGTGCGTCATGCACTATTTCCGAAATCTTCGCATCCGCAACAGTGGTCGAAAGCAGCACCTCTTCAATGGACTTGACAATCGACGCCGGAGTAATTCCATTGGCTTCGTTGTATTCCTTCTGCAGCTGGCGGCGCCGGTTTGTTTCGTCAATCACTTTCTTCATAGATTCCGTGATTCTGTCCGCATAGAAGATGACTTTGCCATTCACGTTTCGTGCGGCTCGTCCCGCAATCTGCAAAAGACTGCGTTCACTGCGCAGAAACCCTTCCTTGTCCGCATCCAATATGGCCACCAGGGACACTTCCGGCAAATCCAGGCCTTCCCTCAGGAGATTTATTCCTACAAGCACGTCAAACTTCTTGAGCCGCAGGTCGCGCAGAATCTCCACTCTCTCAAGCGAGTCTATTTCGCTGTGAAGATACTTCACCCTCAATTGCATTTGCTCAAGGTACTCCGCGAGATGTTCGGACATTCGCTTCGTCAATGTCAATACAAGAACACGTTCTCCTCTGTCAACTGTATCCCGAATTTCTCCCAGCAAATCGTCAATCTGCCCTTTCGACTTCCGAACGTCAATCTCCGGATCGAGCAGTCCTGTCGGTCGAATTATCTGTTCAACCAACACGCCTTTGCTCTTCTCCACTTCGTAATCAGCGGGCGTTGCGCTGACGAATACGCATTGATGAATTGTATCCTCCCATTCCTGGAAGTACATCGGACGGTTGTCAAATGCCGACGGGAGCCTGAACCCGAAATCAACAAGATTGACCTTTCTCGCCCTGTCGCCACGGTACATCCCGCCTATTTGAGGCACGGTTACATGCGATTCGTCCACGATAAGCAAAAAGTCCTTCGGAAAGTAGTCGAACAATGTGTCTGGCCGCTCGCCCGGCTTTCGGCCTGATAAATGTCTTGAATAGTTCTCGACTCCGCTGCAGAAACCAACTTCACGAAGCATCTCGAGGTCATAGCGCGTCCGCTGCTCAATTCGCTGTGCCTCTATAAGCTTATTCATACCTCTCAACTCTTCTATTCGCTCTTCCAACTCCTGCTGAATCGAAATCATCGCGCGTTTCAAATTCGGCGGAGTCGTCACGAAGTGCTTCGCCGGATAGATTGCAAGTGCCTCCCGGCGGTCAATTGTCTCTCCGGTCAGTATCTTGAAATGTACGATGGACTCCAGAGTGTCTCCGAAAAAGTCGAACCGAAAAGCCGTTTCTTCGTAGGCGGGGTGAATCTCCAGAACGTCGCCCTTGACTCTGAACGATCCCCGGGGAAACTCTACGTCGTTCCGCGTGTAGTGCATCTCAACAAGTCTGGAGAGAATATCCCGCCGCTGATATTCCTTGCCGGTTTCCAACAGCAACAGCAAGTCCTTGTAGTCCTTCGGCGAGCCCAGGCCGTAAATGCACGATACTGAAGCTACAATGATAACATCCCGCCGCTCGAGCAGCGATGAGGTCGCGCGAAGCCTCAGCCTGTCGATTTCCTCGTTGACCTGTGTATCCTTCTCGATATACGTGTCCGAAGTCGGAATATACGCTTCCGGCTGGTAATAATCGTAGTACGAAATGAAGAACTCGACGGCATTATTAGGAAAGAAACCTCTAAATTCCCCAAACAGCTGTGCAGCCAGAGTCTTGTTGTGGCTCATGATCAAGGTGGGCTTCTGCACAGCCTGAATGACGTTTGCCATGGTAAAGGTTTTGCCTGAGCCGGTTACGCCCAAAAGAGTCTGGAACCGCTCACCTGACTTAAGTCCTTCAACAAGCTGTCTGATTGCTTCGCTCTGGTCTCCGCGAGGCGTGAGGTCAGTTTTCAGTTCAAATGGTCGCATAATGGCAATATAGCTGTTTCCTGCCAATCTTGCAAACCATTTGGCAGTCTGTCACTTATTCAAGTGATTATATTATAGTGATTTATGCTAAATCATCTGACAACGTATAACTAATGAACCCTATATGTCCGCCCTTGCAGTTTTCACCTGACGTTCGTATATTTTAGGTTCTAAAATATCAACATGATGTAAAACTAAGGCAGATCCATGCTTCAATCGATGCGGGAAAACATGCCCCTGGTCATGTGGACACTCGTGCTGGCCTTCGTGCTCACGATTGTCTTCAGCTGGGGTATGGGAGGTTTTCAAGGCAGCTCCGGCGGCCTTGACGGTGTAGTCGGAAAAGTCGGTCAAACGGAAATCATGTATGACCGTTATAATAGGCTCGTCCAGGACCGCTTGGCCCAACAGCGCCAGGAAAAACCTGATCAGGAAATTACAGATCAGCAGGTTAAACAGGTTCGGCAGCAGGTTTGGGACGACCTCGTCCGGGTTGAGTTGATGAAAAACTATCAGCAAAAATGGGGTATCGTGACGTCGGACGATGAAGTCGCATACGCCGTAATGAACGCGCCACCTGAATATATCCGCAACAATGCGAATTTCCAAACAAATGGTCAGTTTGATCCTGCGCTCTATCAAAAATTCGTGGAAGATCCGAACCAAGCGCAAGTCCTTATCGCAATCGAGCAGGACTACCGTGAGAGTATTGGCAATCAGAAGGTGATTGACAAGGTCATCCAGCCAGTCTTCGTCTCGCCTCAGGAGGCTTGGGACGACTATGTTGCGACCAATCGCAAGTTTCAAGCAATAGTGGCGTCATTTCCCAGTACTAGTTACACCGTGGACACAACCTCAATTACGCTAAGCGAGATTGAACAGTATTACCGCGACCATACACAGGATTACAGGCAGCCGGAGCGCCGCAAACTAGCCTATGTCACTATCCCCCTAACGATGACGGCTGCCGACACGGAGCGGGTGGACCAGACGGTTGAAGATATCCTCGCAATGCTTCGCCAAGGCGACAGCTTCAGTCAACTGGCTACTGAATTCTCGGAAGACCCTGGCTCGGCCAAGCAGGGAGGAAGCCTCGGATGGTTTCAGCGTGGCCGTATGGTGAAGGAGTTCGACTCGACCGCATTCACCGCCGAAATCGGCAAGGTTGTTGGACCGGTGATGACACGCTTCGGCGCTCATATCATTAAGGTCGAGGCACGTGACCTGAACGGAACTGCGGATTCTGTGCTGGCTAGTCACATTCTTGTGAAGTACAGCATCGGTCCGGAAACTGAATCTCGAGTGGCTCAAAAAGCTAAGGATTTCGCAGATGCGGCCGCGGCCGATGGATTTGAGGCTACGGCACAAAGCTTTAACCTGACCATTGAGAACACGAATCTGTTCCCCTACCAAGAGGCAGGCTCCATTCCCGGTGTCGGCGCTTTGAAACCGGTCATGGATTTCGCCTTCGGTTCTGATGTTGGAAAGATCAGCTACGTTCAGAAAACCCGCATCAAGGGACAAGACGGCTACTCTGTGTTTAAGCTCATCGATAAAGCGCCGGAAGGAGTCGCGCCTTTGTCCGATGTCGAATCAACCGTCAGGACCACGCTCATCCGCAAGCGACAAGAGGAAATGGCGCTGCAGGCCGCTCAGCAATTCCGCAGCCGTATCGGCTCGGCGGAACAGCTTGTTCCCGTTGCACAGGCCGAAGGTGTGAAAATTGACACTACCGGCTTACATGGTCAGCGCGACTTCATCCGCGCAATCGGTCAGGATGAAGCAATCGCCAAGACTCTACTGTCGCTCGCGCCCGGTCAACTTTCGCCGGCGATGTCTAATTCGCGCGGCGCTTATGTCGCAACGGTCACACAAATCACCGAAGCGGACTCAACTCAGTTTGTCGCGCAGAAGGACCAGCTGATGATGAATCTGGAGCGCACCAAGCAAAACCGTGTTTACGCGGATTGGCTCAAGCTCGCCAAAGAGGAAATCGGTGTCGTTGATAATCGTTACCTCTATTATACCGATTTCTAAACTCCCTCAAATCTGACCCGGAGCACTATACTTGTCGCAACGAGAATCTGACAGCATAAATCTTCTCGACATACTTAGCTTTCTTGCAAAGTGGCGGCGTGTCTGGATTCCTGCAATGCTCCTGTGCGCAATTGGAGTCGGAATCTATGCCTTTACTGCGACTCCCCGCTATCGCTCGAGTGCAGTGGTTCGCGGAGTGGAAAACAAATCCGGTGGTCTTGGAAGTCTGCTCGCCTCCAAGCTTGCCGGTTTGGGCAGCATCGGTGGATTCACTGCTTCTCTTGGTGAGATTCGTGGTGACTACTACTTGATGATTCTTCGTGAACGCTCGATGTGTGAAAAGGTCTTTGAGAAATTTGATATTCGGAACCGCCTTGAATTGCCGGACGATCCGATTGAAGACGTTATTGACGCTTGGAAGAATCGCGTCTATTTCAAGTTCGAAGCCGCAACCAACACTGTTCGCATTCAAGTTGACGACAAAGATCCTAATTTCGCAAGGGAGGTTGTTGAATTCTATATTCAAGAGCTTGACAGGCGAAATCGCGAATTGGAATCAACCAAGGCGCGAAAGGAAAGAGAGTTTGCCGGCAATCTTTTGGCGGAGGCAAAGGCTCACTTGTTTATGCTGGAGGACAGCATGGCTGCCTTTCAGCGTGAGAGTGGAATCTTCAATTTGGAAGAACAAGCGAAAGCAACCGTACAGGCAGTAGCTGCCGTTCAGGCGGAGAGATTCATGGCGGTCGCCGAGTATGAGATGAAGTCAAAACTCTTTACAAACGAGAACCCCGAACTCAATTTGGCGAAGCTGAAACTTGCAAGTCTTGATTCCTCGCTCAAGAACTTGACCGGTCCCAAAGGCGATGCAAGTGAACGCGATTTTTTATTGAGACTCGATTCAGCGACGGAAGATGGAAAAACGTATCTTCGGCTTTATCGAGAGATCGAAATCCATTCAATCCTGCTGGCGCTGCTCACTCAACAGCATGAACAAGCCAAAATGGAGGAGGCGCGGAATACGCCGACCATGGCGGTCGTTGAACCTGCCAGCATCGGTTACAAGCGGGTCTTTCCAAAACGAGGCATGCTTGTTGGCATTGGCGCCGGATTTGGTCTCATGATCGGGCTGATCATCGCCGGTCTGTTAAGCACGTTTGGCGCGATGTCATCGCCGGATCATCCCGACCACGACAAACTCCTGCGATTCAGGCGGAGCTGGAGTGGTCGCTGATCAGATACCATCTGAACGTCCCATTGAGTTTGCCAGGAGCTGGAGGTACGGACTTGTCGCGGCGCTGCTGGCCTTAGGTTTGATTGCCGTATGGCTGTTTTGGGGCAGAGCCATGCAAATGGCGATTGGAGTTACGGCTGCTGGTATTGGACTTGCGTTGTGGCGATACCCCGAGATAAGTGCCGGCATGGCCGGATTCCTTATTCTGTCATATATCGCGAGTTTTGTACCCGGTTCTACTACGCTTTTTTTCGCCGGTGTATACGTCGTTCTCATCTTGAGAAAACTGCAATCTCAGGAGTTGAGTTGGAGATACGGGAACTTCTTTGTACCTGTTTTGATTTTTGTAGGCTGGTATTATTCGTCCATCCTATGGGCGGATACTCACATGCCGTGGGACGGACGCCACATTATCCGAATACTTCTTACAATCTTTGTGGTCAGTGAACTCCTCAAATCAACTCGTACCTACCTTGCATTTTTTATCGGCGCCGCTTTCGGCTTGATTTTTACATCCGTTTCCGCAATAAAAACGGCCGTAGAATTTTACACATCCGGAGTGGCCGATCAGATTGCGAACACGGTCACGTCAATTGAATCTTCGAGGTTTTTCGGTCATTGGGATGACCCGAACTTCATGTCCATGACCATTATCGCCTACCTCGGAGGCGTCATGGCCCTCTGGCGAAGCAAGCTGAATTTCTGGATTCGTTCACTGATGTTTGTTGCCGCAGTCCTGAGTATCGCTGCAACACTGATGTCGTTATCCCGCACTGGTCTCATCGGATGTGTTATTGTGCTGGGAATGATGCTCGCAATCGAAAGACATAGATTCGTCCTTGCTGCTGTTGTCGCCGGACTTGTAGCAGTGCTGCTCACAGTGCTGCCGGTTGACCTGTTTGGCCGCGTTTTTGAACTTCTTGAGGGAACGGATAAATCCAGCAGCGAAAGATTGGGATTACTTCTGAGCGGGTGGAAGCTCTTTTGGAACAGCCCGATCATTGGCAGCGGCATCGGAAGTTTCGAGAGCGATGTCATGTTTCTGATGCCCTATCTTCCGTACTACTTTTTCTCGCACAACACTTTCATTGATATCGCGGTCGACTCCGGTCTAATCGGCCTTGGACTGTACATTGCTTGCCTTGTCTTTGCCTTTAGAGGATTGAGTTGGAGGCAATGGCACGTTGATCCATCTGACATTCCGGCCATGCTGAATGCCGGAATGAGGGCAAGTCTTGTAGCTACAGTCTTTGCAGTGGCCACAATGACCACTGCAGGATTCATTCCTTTTTGGGTCTTCTTTACAATGTGCGCATTTTTCGGAGTGACCGTTCGCAACTACAGAGCCGGCCAGACTGGTCGAACATCATAAACTGGACTTATGCGGCATATCTGGCTCCGAAGTCTGCTCTTTTTGCTGGATTTTGCGGTTCTTGAAGTCGCGTTCTTTGGAATATACTGGTGGCGGTTTCAGACGGGCTGCACTTCGCGATCTTCGGTCTCTACAGATTTGATCCTTTGGAGTCGCGTGCTGCCGTCTTTGTGAATTGCACGCGCGCTGCGGTCTATGGTTGTTTGATAATCTTTATCGCTACATTTGACCCGGTTAACCCACTCCCTGTGACGCGGGTCATTCTGCTGACTTACGGTGTCGGGGTCATGGCCGGAATCGCCTTCACTCGATTATTATTGCTCACGATTCTGCAAGAACTGCGAATGCGCGGTTTCATTGTACTCCCAGCCGTAGTCGTCGGGTCAGGCAAACCGCTTGCGGATGTTCTTCATTATCTTAGTACGAACAAAGCTCTCGGTGCAAAGATTCTCGGGATTGTCGGTCAACGACACTCAGGCCCCACACAGTGGCCGCTTCTGGGAGGTGTGTCGCGGATTCGTAACATCATCTCGGACAACCGCTGTGAACTGGTTTACATTGCCCTCGGTGAAAAACAGATTCATCAATTGAGCAGGATTGTTAGCCTCCTTGCCGCAACCCCGGTGAGACAATTTCTTCCCGCTGAGCACTATCAGTATTTGCTTGGCGAAGTGAAACCGATTGGGCGACGAGGTCAAGTGATCATTGAAATTCGCCGCGACTTGTTGACTCCTGTTGAACGAATTCTGAAAAGACTGTTTGACATTGTCGCCTCGTTTACTCTGCTTATCATTACTCTGCCAATCTGGATTCTCGCTGCAGTTGCCATCTTGATTGACAGCGGCAGGCCGATCTTCTATTTGCAGACGCGAGTCGGTCACAAGGGTAAGCACTTCCGGATGATAAAATTCCGCAGCATGATTCCGGATGCGGAATCTCGCACAGGACCGGTGCTGGTCACAAAGGGAGATTCGAGAATTACTCGAATCGGTAAGTACCTTCGCTCGACTCGTATCGACGAGTTGCCGCAGCTCGTCAATGTCTTGCTTGGGCAAATGAGTCTTGTCGGACCGCGACCGGAGAGGCCGGAGTTTATTGACGAGTTTGCTAGGACCAGTCCGCTTTTTTTGAGACGGCTGAATGTCAAACCGGGACTGACCGGTTGGGCTCAAGTGCATCTGCAGTATGACGCCACCATTTTTGCCCCTGCAAAAAAGCTGGAGATGGATCTCTACTACATTGAAAACATGTCCGTACCGCTCGACCTGAAAATCCTCTTCATGACGATGTTCGTGGTTCTGAGAGGCGAAGGATAATACCAAATAGAATATGCTGGATATCAGACTTATACGAGAGAACGAATCGTTTGTCCGCAGCCGCCTTGAACAGCGAGGTAATGAGCAGGCTCAACTCCTGGACGGCCTGGTCGAACTGGACAAGCAGCGACGCGCGCTGATTGAGAGTACGGACTCGCTGAAGGCCAAGCGTAATGAGCTGACGCGCGAGATTGCCGAAGCGAGCAAGCGCGGTGAGATGGTCAATCCGCTCAAAGATCAAAGCCGGGCAATCGGTGAAGAAATTACACGCGGCGACTCGGAACTTAAGGAGATTGAAAAAAATATTCAAGCGCGACTGATGCAGATACCAAATCTGCCTCATGAATCTGTTCCGTTCGGAAAGTCTGCCGATGAAAATGTTGTTGTTCGTAGTTGGGGTGAGGCACCGAAGTTCGACTTTGAGCCGAAAGACCATTTGACATTAGGGAAGTCTCTCGGCATTTGTGATTTTGAACGAGGCACAAAGCTGACAGGTAGCGGATTCCCCGTGTACAAAGGCGCAGGGGCTATCCTTGAACGTGCGCTCTTGAATTTCTTCCTGGAAACGCACCGGGAACGCGGGACCTATTCCGAAGTCTCTGTCCCGTTTTTGGTGAACCGGGATAGCCTCACCGGTACAGGTCAGCTTCCCAAGTTTGAGGAGGACCTCTATCGGTGCGACGTAGACGACTTCTTCTTGATTCCGACCGCTGAAGTTCCCATCACGAATCTTCATCGCGACGAAATACTTCCTGAAGCCGAGTTGCCGCTGTGCTATTGTGGATACACTCCTTGTTTTAGGAGGGAGGCCGGTTCGTACGGCAAGGAGACTCGCGGCTTTCTGAGGCTGCACCAGTTCGACAAAGTCGAAATGGTGAAGTTCACACGCCCTGAGGATTCTTACGGCGAGCACGAAAAACTAACGGCCGATGCGACTCACCTTCTCGAACTCCTGGGGATTCACTATCGCGTCGTGCTGCTTTGCTCCGGTGATATGGGATTTGGTGCCGCCAAGTGTTATGACATTGAAATCTGGTCGCCCGCCGAGAAGAAGTGGCTCGAAGTGTCATCCTGTTCAAACTTCGAAGGATTTCAGTCCCGCCGGGCGAACATTAAGTTTCGGCGCGCCGATACCGGCAAGACAGACTATGTTCATACCTTGAACGGGTCGGGACTAGCGACACCGCGGCTGCTCGTCGTGCTGCTTGAAACCTTCCAGAACGACGATGGAACCGTAAGCGTGCCTGATGTGTTGAAGAAATATACTGGCTTTGGCCTGATAACTCCAAAAGGTACAAAATAGTCCTTGGATGCCGATTTAGTCAAACATCTTGTTCATGCTGCTGCCGTTCTGAATAGTATCGGATGCCTTCCTGCTACGGACGGAAACTTCTCTGTCCGCTCCGGCAGCCGTAAGGCAATTGTCACTCGAAAAGGATTGGAAAAGCGAAGTCTTTCCCGTGCCGATTTGATTGAAGTTGATATTGATGATGTGCAGCCGCACGAGGCTTCTTCGGAATGGAAACTGCATCGCGAATTGTATCTTGCGCGTCACGATGTCAACGCAATACTCCATGTTCACGCTCCCGAATTGGCGGTCTTTGTCGCCGCAGGGAAAATTCCGGATGTCAAGTTGCTGATGGAAGCCGAAATGACGCTAGGCCGAATTGCCATGATTCCCTACGCTGAACCCGGAACTTCGAAAGTCGGAGAACTGGCGGTTAAGCACGGAGCAAATTGCGGCGTACTCTTGCTCGAGAGACATGGAGTCGTTGCGGTTGGAACGAGCATCAGCGAGGCTCTGCACAGAATTGAGCGGGCGGAGTTTCTTGCGCGAGTTCAGCTTCGCATGAAACTGCTCTGATCGATGCGTATTCTGGCCATTGAATCAAGCTGTGATGAGAATTCCGCCTCCGTAATCGAAGACGGTGTTGTGCGCTCTCTTGTGACGGTTACTCAAAACGTGCATCAACAGTTTGGCGGAGTCGTGCCAGAACTTGCAAGCCGATCACACCTTGAGCTGCAGGACGATAATATTACGCGCGCTTTAGAGAGCGCGAGTGTCGCGCACAATCGCATTGATTATGTCGCTGCCACGTCCGGGCCGGGTTTGATCGGATCTCTATTGGTCGGGCATTCATACGCATTGGCATTGGCAGAGTCTCTGTGTATCCGGCTCATTTCAACTCATCATATGGAAGCGCATTTGTGGTCGGTTGAAATTGACCGCTCGGCGCTGCCGGTTCCCTTTCTCGTGTTACTGGTTAGCGGTGGTCATACGCAGTTGGTGCTGGTCAACGGATTCCGGGAATATGAGATTATTGGATCAACCCGCGATGATGCGCTTGGTGAAGCGTTCGATAAGGTCGGGAAGTTGCTCGGTCTTGGTTTTCCTGCCGGAGCCGTCATTGATCGAGAAGCTAAGTCCGGTGACTCGGCCGCGATTTCCTTTCCCGTATCCATGCGCGATGCGTCGTATGACTTCAGTTTCTCCGGTCTGAAAACGGCTGTTGCATACAAGCTGCGCGATGAACCGGAATGGGCAAACGCAGAGAAGAGAAGAGATTTACTCGCCTCGTTTCAAGCGGCTGCAATGAAATCTGTTCTTGAAAAAGTCGCGCGTGCAGCGCGTGAGTTCGACGTTCGGGCTATTGCTGCTGCCGGCGGCGTCGCAGCAAACAGCTCGCTGCGGGATGGCCTGAAGGTAATTGCTCAGGAGAGAGGTATCGAATTGGCGCTGCCAGCCATGAAGTACTGCGCCGATAATGCCGCTATGATTGGCTACACTGCGTGGAAACAGATAACCGCAGGATTACCTGCCGCCGCACTCGCTGTGAGACCGCGCTGGCCGCTTTCTGATTTACGACAAACAGCGACTCTAACGAATTGAGTACACTTATCACTTTGGCGGCGATTCGCGGGGTCACTCTCAGTGCCCCGGTCTTTCTGTTTGCACTATTTGCACTCGCCTGCACGGCTCTCGCCATTATTGTTTACCAGAGGACATTGCCGCCGGTCGGCACTCCTCGGCGCAGGTTGCTGGCGGCCATACGTGCACTTGTCCTGGTCCTTATTCTGTTCCTGATTTTCGAACCGGTACTTCGATGGCTCGACCGACGAGATGAGCGAGCGAAGATATTGCTGCTGGTGGATAAGTCGGCCTCAATGGGAATCAGCGACAACGGCATCATTCGGGACAGCGTGCTTGCAGACTTCTTGAACAGGTCTGAGATAAAGGCGCTGGCGGCCGACGGTGAACTGCGAAGCTTCGTTTTCGGAGACTCTGCCGTGCAAACGACGCTAGATTCTGCTCAAGTTACGCCGCCCGCGCTTGTGGGAAGTGACCCTGCGAAAGCCTGGCAAATTGCACGTTCCGCCACATCGTCGGAAGACATCGGAGCAATCGTTTTGCTCACCGACGGCGCACATAATATGGGACCCAATCCCGAGCGTGCTGCCACCGAATCTGGAATACCGATTCACACCGTTGGAATCGGAGATACTGTTCTTCGGAGGGATGTGCTGATTGCCGACTTGCTGACCAACGACATCGCTTACAAAGGCACGCAGGTCCCGGTCAGAGTTCGTGTGAGAGGGCAGGGGGGGGCAGGCGCAGTAACACGTTTGCGGCTGTTGGATTCCAAGTCCCGCACATTGCTCGATGAGAACATTTCGTTCGACGGTTCGCTTTTTGAGCAGAATTTCGATGCAAGTTTAACAGCGGACTCCGAAGGCGAAATCAGGGTGACCGCTGTCATTGACACGATTGCGAATGAAGTGACGGCAGAGAATAACCGGAGATCGAAGATTGTCCGGGTGCTGGACTCAAAGTACAATGTCCTTCTTCTTGCGAGCAGCCCGTCGGCTGACGTGACTTTCGTCCGTCAAACGCTCGGACTGGACACCACGGTCGAAGTGGAGTCGTATGTTGAAGTAAAAGGCGGTTTTGTTAATGGCAAAACGTACTCTGAGGACGTAGTTAGCAAGACAGATTTGTTTGTCTTTGTCAATTATCCTGCTGCGGGTTCAAATCGACAACTTTGGGACGATGTTTCAAAAAGGCTTGTTGAGGACGGTGTGCCTCTGCTGTATCAGCATGGTCCGGCAGTTTCTCAATCAAGCTTGTCGAGAATAGCGGCGCGGCTGCCTGTGGAATTTCAGCCTGACGTTTCTTTCGAGCGGGTGGTTTTGCGCGAAGGCGAGTCTCATGCCGCTCTAAGTGGACGAGGTCCGCTTCCTGCGGGCTGGCCGGATTTGCCTCCGGCACTTGGAGCTGTTGACCGAGTATCTGCTAAGCCGTCTGCTGTGACAGTGGCCACATTCGCAAACGAACTGACTCCGAGTGTCAACGGCGGTCCGGCAGTAGTTTTGTCCGAATTGAATCGCCGCAGGTGCGCGGCTATCACAACGTTTGAGACATATCGTTGGACTCTAGGTTTAGCGCGCTCTCCGCAGGCATCAGTTTTTCAAAGAGAGCTGCTTTCCCGATTAACGGCTTGGCTGCTTGCTCCAACGGAAGAGAAGCAATTCATACTCTCGACGGACAAGAAGGTTTACAGCACAGGCGAGCCGGTGCGTATGCAGGGTCAAGTTTACGGCGCAGACCTGACTCCTGTCAATGATGCCTCCGTGCTTGTCGAAGTGAAGCAAGGTGATCGAAAAGAGGTCGTCTCACTTCGGTCAAAAGGGAATGGCCTGTATGAATCACAATTCAGCGCATGGGGGAGCGGGGACTACTCCTTTGCCGGATCGGCGGTTTTGAGAAGCGATACGCTTGGCAAAGACGACGGCGGATTTGTTGTGGAGGCATTTAATCTTGAGTGGATGGACTCGCGCGCTCGCTGGGATATTCTGCAAGGTATCTCGCAGAATTCCGGCGGCGTGTTTGTTACGGCATCACAGCCGGATTCCCTGTTCCGTTACCTTCAATTACCTTCGCGGGTGATTGAAAACTCGCGTGAGATTCCGCTTTGGAACAAACCTTATTTTCTGTGGATATTGATAGGCCTATTGGCTGTTGAATGGCTGCTGCGCAAACGCAGCGGCATGTTGTAGAATGACTGCAATGAAAAAGACCATAGACGAACTTCACCGCCGGAGAAAAGAGTCCAAACTTGGCGGTGGGCTGAAGCGCATCGATGCCCAGCATCAGAAAGGCAAAATGACGGCCCGCGAGCGCCTCGATATTCTGCTCGACCCGGGTTCATTTTGTGAAATTGACGCCCTTGTGACGCACAGGTCGCAACAGTTCGGACTTGATAAGCAAATTGTTTACGGTGACGGCGTTGTAACGGGTCACGGTAAGATTGACGGACGCACGGTGTTTGTCTTTGCGCAGGACTTCACTGCTTTCGGCGGTTCGCTTGCCGAAGCACACGGAAAGAAGATCTGCAAGATAATGGACCTGGCCATGAAGGTCGGAGCACCGGTCATTGGTTTGAACGACTCTGGCGGCGCGAGAGTTCAGGAAGGTGTCGTTTCTCTCGGTGCGTATGCTGACATTTTTCTGCGCAACACGCTTGCGTCGGGTGTTATTCCGCAACTCTCGGCTATCATGGGTCCGTGCGCGGGTGGAGCAGTGTACAGTCCCGCGATAACAGACTTCACCCTAATGGTTGAAAACACGAGCAACATGTTCGTGACCGGACCCAAGGTTGTGAGGACTGTGACGCACGAAGATATCACGAGCGAGGAGCTGGGCGGGGCGGTGACACATGCAACAAAGTCGGGCGTCGCGCATTTCGCCTGTCCCAATGAAGCTCACTGCCTTCTGACTTTACGCAAGCTGTTGAGCTACATGCCTCAAAACAATCAAGAGGATCCTCCACGCCGTCCGGCGCCACACCAGCCGTTGACGGACGATACCCTTGGAAACATAATTCCCGAGGAGCCGTCCAAACCGTATGACATTATAGAGGTCATTAAGCGCGTAGTGGACAGGGACACCTTTCTTGAAGTTCATGCAGATTGGGCCATGAATATTGTTGTCGGATTTGCTTGCTTTGCCGGGAGGCCGGTCGGCATCGTTGCCAATCAGCCGTCGGTGCTCGCCGGAGTGCTTGATATTGACTCCTCGAGAAAGGGCGGCAGATTCGTCAGATTTTGCGATGCGTTCAACATCCCGCTTGTCACCTTCGTGGATGTTCCGGGGTTTTTGCCGGGAACGGAGCAGGAGTGGAACGGTATCATCGTCAATGGTGCAAAGCTGCTGTATGCCTATTGTGAGGCGACCGTGCCAAAGATTACGATTATTACTCGCAAGGCCTACGGCGGCGCATACGACGTGATGAGTTCGAAACATATTAGAGGTGACCTGAATTTTGCCTGGCCGAGCGCGGAAATTGCGGTCATGGGGGCGCAAGGCGCAGTAGAGATCATCTTCTCAAAAGAGATTCAATCGGCGCCGGAACCGGAAGTGGCAAAGGCCAAGTTTGTTTCGGAGTACACGGATCTCTTCGCAAATCCGTTTGAGGCGGCAGCCCATGGATACATTGACGAGGTGATTGATCCGGCATGCACAAGGGAGCGGATCATCAGCGGGCTGGAGATGCTTGAAAACAAGGTCGACTCTAATCCTCCGAAAAAGCACGGCAACATACCTCTTTAGAATGTGGCCGGTCAAACAGGGAGAAGCACATGGCCAGAATACTCGTCATTGACGACGATCACGACTATCGCGCGATTTTGCGCGAGTTCATCGAGAACAGGGGGCATACGGTTCTCGAAGCGGATTCCGCACGGGCGGGAACGGATGTTTTCCTGCGGGAGAAGATTGACTTGGTTGTCTCGGACTTCATGATGCCGGAAAAGTCGGGGATGGAATTGCTTTCAGAGTTGAAGAGAATCCATCCGAAGGTGTTGTTCATCATGGTGACGGGTTTTGCTTCCATTGAAACGGCGAAGGAAGCGATGCGGCGCGGGGCTTACGATATTTTGCAGAAGCCGGTTGAAATGGACCAGCTGGCCGCTGTGATGCATCGCGCATTGTCAACAATTGAACTGCAAAGCAATCTATCTACGGTGCGCGGCGTGAACATTGCATTGTTCCTGTCAATTCCGCTATGGTTTGGGCTTGGATACTTGTTGTTTCGCTTTCTGGGACGGTAAACATCGATGTTTGGAGGAACGATTATGAGCGGTCGCGCGACATATCTTTGGTTGACACTTTGTGCCGCCATTCTGCTGATGACCTCTGCCTGCAAAGACAAGAAGATTACCGGGCCTGACGACCCCAATCCGGGGAATTTCCGGCTGGAGATTCGGGCGAACGATACGCTCCGTTATAATATTGACAACGCGGTAGTTGTCCGGCTGTTTCAAGGCAGCGGCATGGCGGTCAATGACACGGTGCTATTCAGAACGGAGTCCGGAATCGGGTTCATGGATGATCATCTTGTTATTCCGCAATCGGACACGCTGGCACATCCGTGCGGATCGAATCCTTGTCCGAAGTATATTTGCGATGATACGACGGTGGCCAAGGACGCGATATTCGGTTACGCGATTTCAGGGGGTGATACGGTTGCAACGGCACAGGTAGGCTTCTTCTTGAGAAGGTAGCTCCTTCAAATAGAGGTTTTGATTGGCCGGGCGGGAGTCCGGCTTTTTCATATCGGTGTTTGACCATAATATAATACTATAAATACATGTTGTCAACAGTTATTTCTATTTTATTGAACTTAATAAACATATGTTCAGCTTCAAATTAGGAAAAAAGTGGCCAAAAGAGAGGTATTGGGGAGGGAGGAAAACAAAAATAAGAAATGAGAAATTAGAAAGGGGGACAACGTGCGGGGGCGGGGATGCTTACGGGGAATGAGGCGCTGTTTTCTTGACAATCCCAGGGGCAAACGCTATCTTGTTTACAGGACTTGCATAACAAGTCGGGCGACCAAGCACGGAGGCGAGGATGGACACGCGAATTCTATCTGTATTCAATCTCTTGAAGCGGGTGGGGTTCGCGGTTTTGTTGTTGGGGGCGTGTTCATCTTCACATGCCCAGCAGATTATCTGGGAGCGGGATGGCGAAGGGGATAGCTCGCGCTATGGGCGTGAGATTTTGCCGCTGGGAGACCAGAACTTGGATGGGTTTGATGACTTTGCCGTGCAGGCTTTTGGCGTGGGGCCGCAGGGGACAGACGAGGGCGTGTGGTTGGATTTCTTTCTTGGAGGGAATCCGCCCAGCACAGAGCCATACATGCGAATTGACACACCGCCTGACGGAATCTGGACTGGAGACATCCGGACGTTGGATTTTAATGGGGATGGATTTGTAGATGTGATGTTCTCAGGTAATGTCAAGATCTATTTCGGCGGTCCGGATATGGATACCATACCCGATGTAATTTGGAATGGACAACGCAGGGACACTGAAACTTCAAAAAGGACCATTGGAGATTTCAACGGAGATGGGTATTGGGATTTGTATCGCTATGACGGTATTTTCGGGGGTGGGGATTCTACAGAAATATTTTTTGGGGGACTGCCATTCGACACAATTCCAGACTTGGCAATGCACAGTCCGCCGAACGAGATCGGAAAGGCAGCTCCCGATACCTATGGTGATTTGAACGGGGATGGAATAGATGATTTCATCACGACAACGTATCCGGGCGGGAGTATGTGGCTTTACATCTACCATGGCAGTTCGGTACCTGATACAATACCTGAACAGGAGATATTCATCTCGGGCCAGCAGCATGTCCATGTAGATATCGTCCCCGATTTGAATGGCGATGGTAAGGATGATCTGATCTTGTTTGGTGACGATGGTTGGCCGGGACAATATCATGTATTTCTGGGAGGAGATACACTTGCTTCAATACCTGATTTCAATCTCAGCGGTGAACCCGGTCGGTTGGATGAGGCGCGCAACTATGGCCCTGAGATAGCCGGCGCCGGTGATGTAAACAATGACGGGATTAATGATCTGCTTACGGTTGCGCCAAACTGGCAATGGGGAACTGGGCGACTCTATTTAGGTTATCAATGGTTAAACGAATTCCCGGTCTGGACAATCCGTGGCCGTACAATGCCCTATGATTTGATTGGGATTCGATATGCTGCAGGTGTGGGGGATATCAATGGTGACGGCTTTGATGATGTGGCCTTAGGGGCATTTAACACAGACTTTGACGGCTATCGGGGGCGAGTCGTCGTCCTTGCCGGGCAAGCGATGCAAGTGGAAGCCGATGACATGCCTATTGGAGTGCCGGACATATTTGATGTGTCGGCCTTCCCCAACCCCTTCAACAGCACACTCTCCATTTCGCTTGATGTCCCGTTACATCAAGAAGTGATGTTGTCGCTGTATGATTTGTTGGGGAGAGAGGTGGATGTGGTTTATCGGGGGCGATTGGCTTCGAGTACGATTTCTTATGCTGCGCCTGCGGGGCTCTCGAGCGGGGTTTATTTTTTGAGGGCAGTGAGTGGGGAGCAGAGTGAGTTGGTGAAGGTGGTGCTGCTAAAATAGGAAAGAGGAAAAAGGAAAGAGGAAATAGGAAAGAGGAAAAAGGAAAAAGGAAAGAGGAAAGGCAGAGGCCCCCCTTAATCCCCCCAAAACTGCGGCAGATTTTGGGGGGAGATCAGAGCGAAGACGGCCGGAGGCCGTCGGAAGTATGATTTTTCGATTTGCGTGGTGCTTGACGAGATCCTTCCAGGATGACAATATGCTTTACATCGTGGATTGCGCATAGGATTTTCGTGGTGCTTGGGTAGGTCCCTACGGGATGACAAGCTTTACCCCATTGTGAATGCGCTGGAGGAAGTTGGGGGTGCTTGGCATTTTCACCCTAATTCTCCCGGAGGGCAGAGAGGGAACTACTTGCATATTATCCGCTAAGTCTTTATATTCCAACTTACGGTTTTAGCCGCTTTCCACCAGCTATTTGCGTGACTGCTATAGTAATTGGCCCCCCACGATTACTAAGCTCCGCTTTGCTGGTGGTATTTTTTCCCCCTGCCGGGGTGGCGGAACTGGTAGACGCAGCAGACTCAAAATCTGCCGGGGGTTACCCCCCGTGCCGGTTCGATTCCGGCTCTCGGCACCCTTCATGGTGGGCCGCACCTGTGGTGCGGCCTATTTGTTTGTAGGTTAGGTACGTCTTGTTTTTCTGAGTGTTAGGAGCAAAATTTGTCCTCGACTTACGCCACATCTGGTGTCAATCTCGACCGTGCCTCGGCGGCAAAGAAGTTGATCGCACAGGCCGCCAAGTCCACACATACTGCCAATGTCGTCAGGGGTATTGGGTTGTTTGGCGGGTTCTATGCGCTGGATGGAGCCCCTGACGGACAGGTTCTCGTTGCCTCAACAGACGGAGTGGGAACGAAGGTTCTACTTGCCGCACAACTGGGAGGTATCGGAGGATTAGGTGAGGACTTGGTTCACCATTCCATTAATGATATTCTGGTTTGTGGTGCGAAGCCCATTTTCTTTCTCGACTATCTTGCTTTTGGAAAGTTGGAGCCGGAAGTTGCAGGAGTTCTGGCTGAGAGTCTGGCGCGAGGCTGCAAAGCGCATGGTGTCGCGTTGATTGGCGGAGAAACGGCCGAGATGCCGGGGCTTTACGCGGAAGGTCATTTTGACTTGGCCGGGACTATCGTGGGGACGGTGAGGCGGGACAGAATCTTCGACGGTTCAAGAGTGCAAAGGGGGGATGTCTTACTTGGAATTTCCTCAAGCGGTCCACATACGAACGGCTACTCGCTCATTCGCAAAGTAATTGAATCGAGAATTGAATCGGGTGAGATTCGAGCGGTGAAGCTCTCAAGTGGAACTCCGTTTGTGGATGCGGTTTTGACTCCGCATCGGTGTTACTGGAATGAGATGGAGTCGCTGCTTGCACATCCGAGTTTACATGCGATGTCGCACATAACGGGCGGAGGATTGGTCGAAAATACTGAACGTGTGCTGCGTGAGGGACTGGAGCTCGAAGTAGATTGGAATGCTTGGGAGTTGCCTGAACTCTTCAGAAGGATTCAGGAGTGGGGGAGTGTGGAAGATGAAGAGATGCGGCGCGTGTTCAATTGCGGCATCGGGTTGGTGCTGATTGTGGCAAAAGATTCCGTGGAAGAGTTTCATGCGCACTTCGCGAGATCAGGCGAGAAGATTTTCACGATAGGGCGCGTGGTGTGAGTTCGTATCTTGCGGCACTTATTGGCTATGTCATCGGCGGGATACCGACAGGAATC
The DNA here is from genome assembly GCA_013360195.1 of bacterium. Classification (NCBI taxonomy): domain Bacteria; species bacterium. Next base: position 211,964 of record JABWCQ010000002.1, on the reverse strand, counting down.
TGGATTTCGCGCTTGGTGGCAGGAAAGGACCCGCGTGAAGAGGGGTCGGGGAGTTCGGGAGCAACAAATGTCTCGCGAGTCTTGGGCAAGAAGTGGGGTATCGTCGTGCTTCTGCTGGACGCGTTCAAGGGATTTGCGCCCGTGTATTGGCTTGCACCTTTGCTGTTTCGAGACAGTGCGGCAAGCGCTCAGGTCTTAATGGCGTGCTCGGCAGTCATGGGACATGTCTTCACTCCATATGCGAATTTCAAGGGCGGCAAAGGCGTGGCAACCGCGGCAGGTGCGATGGCGGCGATCGATCCGCTGGCGCTGCTGTTTTCACTGGGGGTATGGGCAATAGTATTTGTCGTTTCAAGGCGAGTTTCACCGGCATCCGTGCTGGCGGCGATTGCATTTCCGGTGCTGATGTGGAAAATTCATGATGGTGTCGATACTGTGATTCTAATCGGCGGGATCATCATCGCCATTTTTCTGATGTACACTCACCGTCAGAATCTTGCACGGTTGTTTCTCGGCAAGGAGCCGAGGTTCTTCTGATGAAGATAGCAATACTGGGAGCCGGGAGCTGGGGGACGGCGCTGGCAATACATGCCGGTGGTTTGGGCAATAACGTGCGGTTGTGGGCGCGCGAACCGGAGATTGTCTACAACATAAAGGCAACCGGAAGGAATACCCGCTTTCTTCCTGAGGGCATTCTGCCTGACACCGTTGAAGCAACGAATGATCTCGAAGCCGCATTGGACAGCGCTGAAGTATATCTGCTTGTGATTCCGCTGCAATTCGTGCGCGAGTTTGTCAAGGCTCAGGGACATTTGTTTCCTGACGCTTACTGCGTTGGTACGGCAAAGGGGATTGAATCATCAACCGGCAAACTGGAACACGAAATTTTGATGGAAACGATGCCAGATTTTGAGCCGATGAAGTATGCGGCCCTTTCCGGTCCGACTTTGGCAGGCGAGGTGGCGATGGGAATGCCCACTTCGGCGGTGATTGCCAGTGCGAGCGAGGAAACAAGCAGCGCCATGCAACGGGTTCTCTCATCGGATCGATTGAGACTTTACCGTTCAAGCGACGTGATCGGAGTCGAGTTTGCCGGCGCAATGAAGAACGTCATTGCGCTAGCGGCCGGGATGGTGGACGGCATGGAGTTCGGCGCGAACACAAAGGGCACTTTAGTCACACGCGGACTTGCCGAGCTTTCGAGACTGGGAAGCGCTGTCGGCGGGGAGCGAAAGACATTCGCAGGCCTGTCCGGTATGGGAGATCTGGTGACAACTTGCATCTCGCCGCGAAGCCGAAACCGTCAAGTCGGCGAGTATATCGGACGCGGGGCGACACTCGAGGAAGCGCTGCGCCGAACGGGGCAGGTAGCGGAAGGAGTTTGGACGGCACGAGCGGCGTTGGAACTCGGACGCAAACATAATGTCAGTGTACCGATTACAGAAGGTGTCTGTGCAGTGCTCGAAGGACGACTCTCGGCAAAGGATGCCGTAAGAGGATTGATGGAACGACAACTTAAAGAAGAAGACTAAGAGCGAGGTGAATATGGTGACGCCATCTGCGCCACATGTTTATTTGGAAGACATTGCGAAGTATGACGGAAAGGATGTTTTGCTAAAAGGGTGGCTGTACAATAAGCGCTCGTCGGGCAAGATTCGCTTTGTTATGCTGCGCGACGGCACTGGCTTGATTCAGTGCGTCGGCTCCATCCATGACATCGGAGATGAGGGTTTTGCCGCAGTTGATTCCCTTGGACAGGAATCTTCGCTGATGGTCGTTGGAACCGTGAAGGCCGAACCGCGCGCGCCAGGAGGATACGAGTTAGTTTTGAAGCAGGTTATCCCGGTTCATGCGGCGATGGGAGAGTTTCCAATTTCACCTAAAGAGCATGGGACGGCATTCCTGATGGATAACCGCCACTTGTGGCTTCGAAGCAAGCGCCAGGTGGCCATCATGCGTATTCGTCACGCCATTGTGAAGGCAATTCGGGATTTCTTCGACGGACGCGGTTTCACTTTGTTCGATCCTCCGATATTCACGAATGCCGCCTGTGAGGGCACGTCCACGCTGTTTGAGACGGATTACTTTGGAGAAAAGGCATATCTGTCGCAATCCGGTCAATTATACGGAGAATGCGGAGCGATGGCGCTCGGCAAGATATATACGTTCGGACCGACGTTCCGAGCGGAGAAGTCCAAGACGCGACGTCACTTGACAGAATTCTGGATGATTGAGCCCGAGGTCGCCTACATGGATATGTGGGGAGCCGCGGAGCTCGCAGAGGACATGATCTGTTTTGTTGCCCAGCGAGTACTTGAGACACGTATGGAGGAGCTTAAGACCATCGAGCGTGATCCGGGCGTCCTTGAGAAAATTCAGAAACCGTTCCCCAGACTTAGTTATACGGATGCGATTGACGTACTGAAGAAAAGCGGTCATGACATTGAATGGGGTGGTGATATCGGTGGTGATGAGGAAACGACGATTTCTAATCAGCACGAACGCCCGACCATTCTCTATCATTTTCCTGCGGAATTGAAAGCCTTCTACATGAAACGTGATTCACAGAACCCGAAACTGGCCTTAGGGTTTGATGTACTGGCTCCTGAAGGCAAGGGAGAGGTCGTCGGCGGCGGTCAACGAGAAGATGACTACGAAACTCTGGTGGAGAGAATCAAGGAACACGGGTTGAATGTCGAGGACTTCAATTGGTTCCTTGACTTGCGGAAGTATGGGACGGTGCCTCATTCGGGATTCGGCCTTGGTCTTGAACGGACTGTGGCGTGGATGTGCGGTTTGCCGCATGTACGAGAGACGATCCCGTTCCCACGGATGATATCGAGATTGAAGCCATAGCCAGCGTGACGCTGGACCAATTGCGCTAACGCGAGTGACTTTGTACTGAGAATAGCCTGATTGATTGACCCCCTTGCCCCTCGAAATGACCGGGGTGAATAAGCAACCGGAGGTATATGATGAAGATTCTTGCAATCGTGTTGGTTTCTGTTTCGGTAGTGTTTGGTCAGGTTACGATTGATGCGACGAATTGGCCTTACGGTTCGGATCAGATTGGAAACTTCTGGGACTATTACAATACGTCCTCGAATGTCGCGGTAAACATGGGCATCATCAATCCAGCACAAGTAAACGGTGTGTGGGATTTTACGACCGGACCAACAACCTCGACAGCATCAAGTGAACTCCGAGCGACGGCCGATGCACCGGCTCCCGCGCCTGCACAGACTTCGTACGTGGAGTATCAAACTCAAGGCGGAAGCACGCAGTGGCTGTACAGTGATGAATCTGCGGCAGGAACATGGGCGCGCGGATTTGCGCAAGGCGGAACGGTGTATCCTTATGATGCACCTCAATGGAATATTTACCATTATCCCATGACCTACGGGACGAGTTGGAGCTCAAGCTGGACGTGGGGAGAAGACGCGCTTGGTGTACCGATTCAAGAGACTCGCACCAGTGAAATCGTAGGGTGGGGAAGTGTAACAACGCCGTTTGGCGGGCCAATGCCATGTCTTGTGATGAGAACATTGCAAACAAGCTATGCCGAGTATTTGGGGATTCCACTAGTAGACGATCTATACAGGACATACGAGTGGATAGTGCCGGGAATTGGAAGCGTTGTCGCCATTCTCTCCGTTGAAGGTGAAAGTAACTGGTTGTTTAACACGGCTTCGGGATTCTTCCGAATGAATGACACTAATCTTGGCGGAGACTTGCTTCCGCCAAGTATTTCTGGCGTTACGGATTTGCCGGATACGCCAAGCCCCGGGCCATACAATGTGTTTGCCACGATCAATGATGAAAGCGGAATCGAATCTGCGCTGATCTACTATTCCACGAACGGCGGAGCTTATACAAGTGCAGCTCCGACGGAAGTTAACGGAAGTGTTTATACGTTCCAGATACCTTCGCTCACTGGTTCACCCATTCAGGAAGTGCGCTATTATATCTGGGCGCGCGAAAACGCGTCAAATCAAAACACCGCGACTAATCCGAGCAATGCACCGACAAGTTACCTGTCATTCAATTGGATCAATGACAATTTGTCTCCGACGTTTAGCAACGTAACGGTGTGGCCGTCCCCGACGAATTTCAACGGACCATTCCCGGTGAACGCGACTATCAATGACGATAATGGCGTGCTCTTCGCTTCGCTGCACTATCGCTTCGGTGCGGGAGCATGGCAAGAGGTGCCGTCGGACGGAAACGTAGGAAACGTGTATTCGTTTACGATACCGGAAATCAGTTCGACCACGATTATCCGTTACTACTTGGAAGCGGTGGACAACTCCGGTTTCTTTAATACAGGATTTCATCCGCCTGCCGGACAAGCCGGGCCAATTGTCTTTCAGGCGGTTTTCACTGTACCGGCTAACCCACAAGCAATTGATGATTTGACGATTGCAATCTCCGAAAATGACGTTCTGCTCAGGTGGGATGCGATTACACAGGATGTCAATAACAATCCGACTGTAATCGATCACTACGACGTCTATCGAGGTTCGGTTGGTGACGGAAGCGATTTTGCTTTCCTTGGAAGTACTACTTCGACGACTTACACGGACGTCGGTGTGATCGCAGGCGGACCCGCACATCAATACATGGTGCGTGCCATTCGATAATGTGCACAGATTTCGTACGATTTCGGGTTATTGTAACCGGTTTGGTACAAGGAGTAGGGTTTCGCTACTTTGTGCAGGAGCGGGCGGTATCGCTTGGAGTCACGGGTTGGGTTAGAAATCTTAGAGACGGTCGTGTTGAAGCGGAGATTGAGGGCGACAGCGACTTGGTCAACATGCTAATCGATGCGATGCGAGAGGGTCCGACGTTTTCACATGTCGAGTCTGTTCAAGCGTTTCCGTTATCGGGCGGACGCCATCACTCTGATTTTCGAATTGCTCCAAATGGACAATAAGATTGTGAACGAACTTCGCCGAATTTTGGGAGATGACGAGTTGCTGCTGGCGGGCGACTTTAATTTCGAGAAGTACGGCAGAGACGAAACAGAAGACCTGTACTTTGCGCCGGATGTTGTGGTGCGGCCGCGAAGTGTTGCCGGAGTTCAGAAAGCGGTGCGATTCGCGCACGAGTATGGAGTGCCGGTCGTCACACGCGGTGGCGGTACAGGACTTTCCGGCGGAGCATTGCCTTCAGAAGGCGGAATCGTATTGTCAACCGAAAGGTTGGATCGAATCCTTGAGATCGACCGCGACAATTTCTTTGTTCGAACTGAGCCGGGCGTCATTACTCAAGTTCTGCAGGAAGCGGTTGAAGCTGAAGGTCTGTTTTATCCTGTAGATCCGGCCAGCAGAGGCTCCTGTACGATTGGTGGAAACGTCGCCGAAGGCGCAGGAGGACCGCGTGCGTTGAAATACGGAACGACCAAGGATTATGTATTTGGCTTGGATATAGTGCTGGCGAACGGCGAGTTCGTTAGGTACGGCGGTAAACGACTGAAGGATGTGACCGGATTTAACATGGTGCAATTGTTCGTAGGGAGCGAAGGGACGCTGGGAGTCATAGTAGGGGTCACTCTGAAACTATTGCCGTTGCCCAAGTTTCGCCGCACACTGATGGCACCGTTTGCATCGCTGGAGAGCGCGGCAACGGCTGTACCGGTGATTCTGCAAAGAGGTGTTGTTCCTTGTGCCCTGGAATTCATGGAACAAGCTTGTCTGAAGGCCATTGAGGAAAAGCGGAATGACAGCGTTCCTCACTCCAATGCGGCGGCGACACTGCTTATCGAAGTTGACGGGAATCATGAGGAAACTCTGGACCGTGAAATGGAAGTAATCGGGGAAGTCCTGTATGAGCACGGTGCTCTTGATGTGGACGTCGCTGAGAGTCCGGCAAAGCAGGCAGAGCTCTGGGCAATTCGGAGAGCGGCAGGGGAGGCGGTGAAGTCCATTTCCGCGTACAAGGAAGAGGACACGGTTGTTCCGCGCGCGAATCTGCCCCAGTTGGTAAGGGGAGTCCACGAAATTTGCGACCGCCATCGTGTCCGGATGATTTGCTATGGACATGCTGGTGACGGCAATATTCATGTGAATCTACTGCGTGACAAAACCGATGATGCTGAATGGCAGAGACGCTGTTCGGAAGCGATTCCAGAGATTTTTGAACTGACTGTATCACTTGGCGGGACAATAAGTGGCGAGCACGGGATAGGGCTGGTCCAAAGGAATTACCTGAGGTTGGGATTGTCGGACCAGGCGATTTCGAGTATGAAAGCCATCAAATCGGCTTTGGACCCCAAAGGTATACTCAACCCGGGCAAAATCTTTCCTGACCCGGCTACTTAGAAAGACTTGACAATTTATCGCAAGCACCTTATATTGATAAGTTTGGCGGGTACTTGCCCCCGTAGCTCAGATGGATAGAGCGAGAGTTTCCTAAACTCTGCGTCGGAGGTTCGAGTCCTCTCGGGGGTACGATGGACTTTGAACTCTCGAAAAACGATCAGCACTTCACTTTCTAAACATTTAAGATGGCTAAAGTTACAGCCGAACGAGGCGGACGCCTCACTAAAGAAGACCTGAAGCACGATACCTTAGTCGAAACTGCGGTGAAGGTCGAGAGTTTCTATGAGACTCACAAGCAGACCGTGTGGATGGCAGCTGGAGGCTTGGTTGCCGCGATTGTGGCAATAATGGCACTTGTAGGTTGGATGGGCAGCTCCGCAGACGAAGAGAGTTTCGCACTCATGCAGGCGAAGACCGCTTACGGCCAAAGGCAACTCGCTGATGCTCAAGCCAAATTCCAGCAAGTGCAGGCCAACTATGGCGGCGAAACAGCTGCTGAGGCGCAATATTATCTTGCCAGAATCAAGTTTGATAAGGGAGATTATTCGGGCGCTTTGATGGATTTTGAAGCGTGCTTGAAGAGTTATTCACCTGACGAAGCAACGGCGCAGGGAGCAATGGCCGGTGTGGCGAGCGCTTTGGAGGCTACTGGGCGATTGGATGAAGCAGCATCGAAGTACATGGAAGTGGCCGGCAAATACCCAGAATCGGCATACGCTCCAGAGGCTTTGACCCAAGCTTCCAGACTTTATGTTAAGTTAAATCAAAATGATAAGGCGCTTGAAGCGCTCGATAGAATCATTCGGGATTACCCTGAATCACAGGGATTCCAAAAGGCCAAGACTTTGGCCGATCAGCTTCGTTGATTTCCATGTTGGCTTGCATTTGATGCCCAGTTTTGCTATACTCTTCGTAGTCGAGTGAACATAAAAAAGTGGGCCAACGCCCGCTTTTTTCGTTATTTACACCTTACCAGCGCATTGGAAAAAGTAGAAGATCACGTACGAGCACTGCTTGCAGAGCACGGATTCAAGTTGCTTGAGTTTTCCCAGATAACTCGAAACGGGACGACTCAGCTTCGAGTTGTGAGTGACCGTGAGACCGGCAGTATTTCGGTGGATGAGTGTGCCATGCTAACCCGTGAGTTGCGGCATCTAATCATCGAAATGAAGCTTGTGCCAGATGATTTCAGACTTGAAGTCAGTTCGCCGGGACTCGATTACCCGCTTCGAGAAGCGTGGCAATTTAAAAAGAACATCGGCAGGCTGTTGAAAGTGCGAATTCCCGGGCCAAAGGGACCCAAGGAGATTCGCGGCAGACTGGCCGAATATGACGAGCAAGCAGGCTTGACCCTGCGAACGGAGTCACAGGTACATCAATTTGGGCAATCAGAGGTATTGTCCGCAGTCGTGTTGCCTGAATTCAAGTCACCAGTGGAGTTGAAGAGATGAATTCCCCGATTGTTGAAGCTATCGGCCAGATTCTGCAGGACAAAAGTATTGACCGTGATGCGTTTCGTGAGATCATTGAAGGCGTATTCCATGCAATGATCAAGAAGAAATACGGCAATGCTGAAAATTTCGACGTGATTTTCAATATTGACAAGGGCGATATCGAAATCTTCTGTGAAAAGGAAATCGTTGACGATGACGATGTGACTGATCCTGTGACTCAAATGCCGTTGTCCCGTGCGCTGAAGATTGACGAAGATCTCGACATAGGCGACACCTATGCCGAACTCGTGAATATCGAGGAATTTGGCCGCAGGCTCGTGATGACTGCGAGACAAAACCTTACGCAGAAGATCCGTGAGATTGAAAAAGAGAACATTTTCACGGAATTCTCTTCACGGATTGGTGAAATCGTGACAGGCGAAATTCACCAGATCAATCGCAAGGAAATTCGCGTACATTTGGATCGTTATGAAGCGATCATGCCGAAATCCGAGCAGGTGTACAACGAAAAGTACGTTCGCGGCAAATCCGTTCGCGGGATCATCAAAGAGGTCCGCCGAACAACCAAAGACCCAGAAGTCATTATTTCGAGATCTGCTCCGGGCTTCGTAACCCGACTGTTTGAATTGGAAGTGCCGGAGATATTTGACAATATCATCGAAATCATGGGTGTATCCCGTGAGGCCGGCGATCGCACCAAGATTGCGGTTCGCAGTCACGACAAAAGAATAGATCCGGTCGGCGCGTGCGTCGGTATGAAGGGAATTCGTATTCAAGCGGTCGTTCGCGAGCTTGGCGGAGAGAAGATCGATATCATCCACTGGAGTGCCGATCCGGAAATCTATGTAAAGCGTGCGATGTCTCCGGCTACACCGCTGCTTGTAGTGTACGATCAGGAATCCCATACGGCGACCGTCGTTGTTCCAGACGACCAGATTCAGTTCGCGATTGGAAAGCGAGGTCAGAATCTGCGACTTGCATCTGAACTCACCGGTATTCCGATTGAACCAATCAAGGAATCCGAGTACCTTGCACCGGAACCGCTTTCAATCAGTGAAGTGAGCGAACTTGATGATGAAACCAAGTCCAGATTAATCGAGGCCGGATTTGAATCCGCCGATGACATACTGGATGCCGGTGATTTGAAAGTGATGGAAGCGACCAAGTTTGAACTTGGCCGAGTCCGGGAAATAATGAACATTCTGAATACGTACTTTGTTACGGACGAAGACCTGCCGGTTGACGACAAAAAGGACGGTGACGATACGTCCAATCCGGCTCATTCGCCGCAGACCGAGAGAAAAATCGAAGGTTAAGGATACTGTCTATTGAGCTCTGCCAAGCAGAAAAAGATCTATCAGGTTGCCAAGGAGCTGAACGTCGCGAGTCCCGCGATTGTTGAGTTCCTGGAAGATCGCGGATTCGATGTTTCGAAATCGCCCAAGCATATGTCCCCCATGACGGACGAGATGTATGATGAGGTGGTTAAGAAATTCGATCCTTCGCGCTGGCAGCAGATGCACGTAACTGAGACTCAAACGGAGGCTCAGCAGCTGCGTGTAGAGTCTGAACGCGCCCGAACCGATCAGCTTGAGGAATTGCTGCAAACTGCTGCGGCTCAAACATTTGATTCCGCCTCGACGTTGATAAAGCAGGTTGAGGCTGAAGAAGCAAAGCGTGAAGAAGAGCGAAAGACAGAGGAAGAGAAGGAGCAAAGTCGCGCAGAAGCTGAGGCCAAAGCCAAAGAAGCTGAAGAAGAGCGACTGAAGCGTGAGGCGGAGGAAAAAGCCGCTGAGCGCGCGAAGAAAGAGCAAGAAGAGATTGCAAAGCGCCGCAAGGAAATTGAGGCGCAACGAGCGGCAGATGAAGCCCGTCGACAGGCGAGAGCAGAAGCTGCCAAAGCAAAGGCTGAATCGAAAGGCGCAAAGGGAGATGCAAAGTCTGAAAAGAAGACTGCGCATCCGCAAAGAGATTCGGCGGCGGGTAGGCCGTCGACTGGGGGAAGGCCAGGGGCACCAGCCGGGCCCCGATCTGCGCCGTCAGCACCGAGAGTTCCTCGTCCGGACGCGGCAGTTGCAGCACAGGCTCCTGCAAGAGATGAAAGTGCGGAGTCACGAAAGCGCCGTGCTCCGACGAAAGCAGACATCGAGCGGATAGAGAAGCAAAAAAAGCTTATTGCCGCTCAAAAGCAAGAAAAGTCGAAGCGACCGCTTGTAGACGACAGCCGTTCGCGACGGAAAGTCAAGACAAAACGGAAAGAAGTCAATCAGGCTGAAGTCGAAGCGTCCATTCGCCATACCTTGGCGTCGATGGACACAGGCAAGCGAAAAGCAAAACGCCGTGACCGAGTGACCGGCGAACTGGTGGAGACGCATGACAATGTCCTGCAGCTGACTGAGTTCGTCTCCACACAGGAACTAGCGAACTTGATGGATGTCGAGGTTTCAGAAGTCATCAAGAAGTTCTTCCTGATGGGTAAACTCGTCACGATTAATCAGAGACTTGAGCGCGACTTGATCGAACTCATGGCGGACGAATTCGGGTTCCAAGTCGAGTTCGTATCTGATGAGGAAGAAGTTGAGCAGGATCTTTCAGATGAGCAGGATGCGCCCGAAGATCTCGTTCCCCGTCCGCCGGTGGTTACTGTAATGGGACATGTCGATCATGGCAAGACTTCGTTGCTTGATTACTTACGCAAAACCTCAGTGATTTCGGAAGAGCACGGCGGCATCACACAGCACATCGGTGCGTATGAAGTCGTTCATAAAGGACGTACGATCAGCTTCCTGGATACTCCCGGTCATGAGGCTTTTACAGCAATGCGTGCACGTGGAGCACAGGTAACGGATTTGGTCATATTGGTCATTTCCGCCGACGACCAGGTTCGCCCTCAGACGCTCGAGGCCCTGAGTCACGCGCAATCGGCCGATGTTCCCGTGATTGTTGCCATCAACAAGATAGACCGACCGAATGCGGATCCCGAGAAGATTAGAAAACAGCTTGCTGAGCACAATGTTCTGGTTGAGCAATGGGGAGGCAAGGTTCAGTCTGCGGAAATATCGGCGAAGTTCGGTCAAGGCATAGATGCTCTTCTTGAAGAAGTTTTGTTGGCTGCCGATATCCTTGAGCTAAAGGCAAATCCGAAGCGCCGTGCCCGTGCCACTGTCATTGAGACGCGAATTGACAAGGGTCGCGGCGTTGTTGCGACGGTTGTTGTCACGAACGGCACATTGAATGTTGGAGATCATTTTGTTGCCGGCCAACAGTATGGTAAGGTTCGGACATTACTCGACGAAAATCATCGTCCTATTGACAATGTCGGCCCGGGCAGGCCGGCGCAGGTCGTTGGATTCTCAGGCGCGCCGCAGGCTGGAGATTCATTTGTAGCCTTTGACAGCGAACGCGAGGTAAAGGACATTGCAATGAGGCGCCAGCTGTTGCAACGCGAGCAGACATTCAGGCAGATCAAAATGCTCAGCCTGGATCAGATATCTCAGAGAATTCGGGAAGGCGAAGTTCGTGAATTGCCGTTAATTATTAAGGGCGATGCGGATGGTTCAGTAGAGGCAATTTGTGATCAGCTACAACGTCTTGGCACAAAAGAAGTGGCTGTAAAAATCGTTCACAGAGGTGTCGGCGCAATCAGCGAAAGCGACGTTTTGCTTGCAGCTGCTACCGGTTCGATCATTCTTGGATTCCACGTGCATCCGAATCTGAAAGCACGCGAATTTGCAATGCGTGAAAGCGTTGATATTCGAGTGTACCGCATCATTTACGAAATGGAAAGCAACGTCAAGGAGGCGCTTGAAGGAATGCTGAGACCTGACAAACGCGAGGACGTTGTTGGTCTCATTGAAGTGCGGCAGACTTTCCATGTGCCTTCTGCAGGGACAATTGCGGGGTGCTTTGTCGTTTCCGGCGCGATTAGGCGCCAGAGTCAAATTCGGCTGCTTCGTGACGGAAAGCAAATCTGGTCCGGAACAATCGGTTCGCTTAAGCGCTTCAAGAACGATGTAAGCGAGGTCAAGGCGGGTTATGAATGCGGAATTCTCCTCAACGGAATGAATGACGTTCGGGAAGGTGATTCCATCGAAGTGATACAAATCACGGAAGTCAAACGGACATTGGAACAGTCGGTCGCATGAAATACTGCGTTGGGGTGTTGAGGGTTACGCTTCACTTGCCGCACAGTCACTCACTTAAAGAACGCCGCAGCGCTGTCAGTTCCGCGAAAGAAAGGCTGAAGTCGAAATTTAATCTGTCAATTTTCGAAGAGCCGACTGAGTCATGGCAGATTTGCAATTTGGCAATTGCTTGCGTAGGTGAGTCGGAAACGCGAGTTGATCAAGCGCTTCGCAATTCTCTGAATGAACTCGAGAAGGATGACAGGCTGTCCGTATTAAGCCCTTCGGTTGAATACTATGTCTAATTTGCTAAGGCAGAATAGTGACGGTCCTCGAAGACCACTTAGGCTTGGTGCTGAGCTTGAGCGGGAGATGCCCGGAATGATTCGGGAAATCGTAGATGTGCCGACGGACATGATTGTTTCTGTAACGGGGGTTTCAGTGACCGATGACTTGTCGCTCGCTGAGGTCTTTTTCAGTGTAATCGGCCAATCGATGACGGGAGTGGCACTTGAGCGGCTGCTGAATAAGAATAGAGGCAAGTTTAGAACCGCGATTGCGAAGCGCTTTGTAATGCGGCATCATCCTGACGTCAAATTCAGATACGATGAAACGCCCGCCAAGGCGGCGCGCATCGAAGAACTTCTGAAGCAAGTCCGGAGCGGAGACCTGTAAACTTGGAGTTCTCAGCAAGTGTTATGTCTCAGTTGAGACAGCTCTTTGAATCAAATCGTGTCTTAATTTCTTCGCACGTCCGTCCTGACCCTGATGCAATCGGTTCGGTGTTGGCAATCAGAGAGGCAGTCTTGCAGTGCGGCGGCACTCCCACATGTATTCTCGAGGATGAGTGTCCAGTGCGATGCCGGGTGCTTGGCGGGTCAGAGCATCTTCTGACGGCCAAAGAAATGAAGAGCGCAGAGAAATTTTCTGACGTGATTGTCGTAGATGCCGGAAATCGAGATCGAATCGGCTGTGTCGAGTCCTTTGTTGCAGACGGAGCGAGGATTGCCAATATTGATCATCACATATCGAATTCTCGATTCGGAACAATTGATATTGTTGACGTAGAATCCTCGGCTTCGGGCGAGTTGTTGTTTCAGCTATTCGAAGCCATGGGACTGAAGATGACGTCAAGCATGGCGACGAATCTCCTGGCGGGAATTCTAACAGATACCGGCAGATTTAGACATTCAAATACATCTCCGTCTTCACTTCGAATTGCTGCAAGACTCGTAGAAGCCGGCGCCTCACTGCCTGCCTTGACAGAGCACCTCTACTACTCTATTCCAGCAAAAGACCTGAGATCGACCGCACAGATACTCGCAACTCTGGAGCTGCACGGAAACGGCGCGATTTCAACGATGTTTGTATCACGTGACTATGTCGTCGAAGATCCAGACAACCTAATCGATTTAGGCCGGGCTATTGAGGGCGTAGAAGTTGCCGTGCTCTTGTCTGAAATGAAAGACGACAAGATTCGGGTTTCTCTTCGTTCAAAATCCCGGGTAAATGTTTCTGCGATAGCAGAGATGTTTGGCGGCGGAGGTCATGAGCGCGCTGCCGGATTCAGAATGTACGGAACACTCCGTTCTGTTCAAGCACGACTGCTGCCGAGCTTGCTGAGAGCTCTGGAGTTGGCACACAGTTGAACGGGATAATTCTTCCGGTCGACAAACCGGCCGGATGGACATCATTCGATGTCGTAGCCAAGCTTCGTTCGGGTCTCCGCTGGAGAAAAGTGGGGCATGCCGGTACATTAGACCCGATGGCAACAGGACTGCTGATTGTACTGTTCGGAGAATGCACATCATCTTCGGATGAATTCATGGACCTTGGCAAGCAATACCGAGGCGTTGTCAAGCTTGGCGTGACCACAAGCACGGATGATCTCGACGGTGATATCATAAGTGAAAGACCGGTGAATTGGGATGAAGTTCTTGTCCGGAACATTGTGAGTTCTTTTCGCGGCGAGATACTTCAGCGTCCACCAGCAATCTCAGCGATTAAAGTCAACGGAGAACGCAGTTACAAGATTGCCAGGAGTGGCAAAGAACTATCGCTTGAACCTCGCCCTGTGAAGATTCATGAAATCACAGTGGTGGAACTCAGTTGTCCATTTGTTACAATTGAGGTGACTTGCGGCAAAGGTACATACATTCGCTCAATCGCCCGCGACATTGGAGAACTGCTTGGATGCGGAGGAAGCCTTGCCAAGCTGCGAAGGACAAGTATAGGTGACTATCAGGTTGAAGACGCGTGGCGGATTGAGGATGCACTTAGAGTTCCGGAATTCAGAGGACAGCGGTAAAGAGAATGCAAGTTCACAAAGGTGATTTGTCCAGTACAATCCGGTCTGCCGGAACGGTAGTAACGATTGGAAGCTTTGATGGACTGCACATGGGGCATCGTCAGATTTTGAATCGCGTTATGAACAACGCACAGCAACGCGGTGCAGTCCCAATGGCAGTGACATTTGATCCTCATCCGCGTTCCTTCTTAGCCGGAGACCAGCGCAATATCTCAATGCTGTACAGCCTTGAAGAGCGACTGAAACTGATTGAGACCGTGGGCATCGAACATGTATATATCATCGAGTTCATGGAGTCCATTCGGAATCTTACTCCGCGAAAATTCGTTGAGCAATTCTTTGTTAAAAACTGGAACGCTGTCCAAATCGTCGCAGGTTATGATCATACTTTCGGCAAGGACAGGGAAGGTGACCACGAGAGCCTACTTTCTCTTGGAAAGGAATACGGCTTTCAGGTGGAAATTGCACCACCGGTGATCATGAATGACCAGGTTGTATCTTCGACCGCAATCCGCCGGTTGATAATGGAGGGTGATCTGCCGCTGGCAAATCAAATGCTTGGCAGAAAATTTTCATTGACGGGCAGAGTGGTAAGAGGCTTTGGAAGGGGAAGGCGATTAGGCTGCCCCACGGCAAATCTGTCCGAATTCGGATCCGGTAAGATCATTCCGCGAGATGGAATTTACGCCGCGATTGCGGAAACTGGCGGTTACGCATATCCAGCGGCTGTATCAATCGGCTTCAATCCGACTTTCGGCGGACAAATGCACTCAGTCGAAGCACATATTCTTGATTTTGATTCGGATCTCTATGACCGACTGGTTACTTTGAGATTTGTCAAGCGTCTACGAGGCGAAATCAAGTTTAGCGGTGAAGAGGCCCTTTCCGCGCAAATGAAACAGGATGTCCAGGATATCCGCAGCATTCTCACGGAAGACGGGTATTCTATGGAGCCGCACAAACTTGCTCCCCTTACCAATGCAATTTAGCAACAACAAAACATAAACAGACAACACACCATGGCTGAAGCAGTGAATCCCCGCCGTCAGCTGATTGATCAGTACGGCCGCTCGAAAGATGATACAGGAAGCCCGGAAGTTCAGGTTGCACTTCTGACGCACCGTATTAACTATTTGACCGAGCATCTTAAGACCAACAAGAAAGACAACCATTCACGGCGCGGTTTGCTACTGTTAGTAGGAAAACGCCGCAGGATCTTGAAGTATTTGAACAAGAAAGATGTAAACCGTTACCGCGAACTCGTTAAGCAACTTGGCCTGCGCGGCTGACAAGTGTTTCGAGATCACATCGGGAGAAGGAGAAGGAGAAAGAGGAACAAATGACACGCGAAACACTTGAAGTCGGCGGATTGCCGTTGACACTTGAAACCGGCCGAATGGCAAAGCAGGCAGATGGAGCAATCTGGCTGACTTACGGGGAGACAACCGTTCTTGCCACGGTTTGTGCAAATCTCGATTCTGAGACAGACTTTGATTTTATGCCGCTTACCGTCGACTACCGCGAAAAGATGTACGCGGTCGGTCGAATCCCGGGAGGTTTCTTTAAGCGAGAGGGGCGTCCTTCCGAGAAGGAGACTCTATCAGCGCGTTTGACTGACAGGCCACTTCGCCCGTTGTTTCCGGAAGGATTCAACAAAGAAGTGCAGATTATGATTAATGTGTTCTCCTCCGACGGTGAACATGATCCGGATGTGCTTGGCACTATCGCTGCGTCGGCCGCACTAACTATTTCGTCGGTGCCGTTTCTTGGCCCGGTAGGCTCGGTGAGAATGGGCTACGTTGAAGGCGAGTTTGTCGTCAACCCGACTTTCAAGCAGCTTGATGAGTCTAAGCTTGACGTCGTTGTCTCTGGCACTGCTGAGTCAATCATGATGATTGAGGGAATTGCAAAGCTGGTTGACGAGGACACTTTCCTCAAGGCCATCGAAATCGCGCATAGCGAGATCAAGAAAATTGTCGGCCTGCAAGAGGAGCTTCGCCGCAAAGTAGGCAAGCCGAAGGCTGAATTTGCTCCTCCGGCAAAGAACAAGGAGCTGGAAGACAGATTGATTCGGGACTTTGAAGGTAGAGTTGCCGAGTTATGTAAGATTGCCGAGAAGCAAGAGCGCAAGAAGGCCATGAAGGCAATTGTGGCCGATGCAATTGCGGCATTGGATGAGGAATTCCCTGAGGAAGATGGTACGATCAAGGAATGGGTGAACGCACGCTTTGATCTGATCGTTCGCAGGCGCGCTGTAAAAGATAAAGTCAGGCTCGATGGACGTGGACACACAGACATTCGACCGATTACGTGTGAAGTTGACATCTTGCCGCGTGTGCACGGCAGCTCTTTGTTTACACGTGGACAAACTCAAGCACTCGGTGCCATTACCTTGGGTGCAAAGTTTGACGAACAAAAGGTTGACGGAATTGACGGCGTTTACTTTAAGCCTTACATGCTGCATTACAACTTCCCGCCCTTCAGCGTAGGGGAAGTACGGAAATTTCTTGGACAGTCTCGGCGTGAAGTCGGACATGGAAACTTGGCTTGGCGCGCGATTCAGCCGGTTCTTCCTGCATGGGATGACTTCCCGTACACTATTCGTGTTGTTTCTGAGGTTCTTGAATCCAACGGAAGCTCGTCTATGGCGACTGTTTGCGCCGGCTGCATGGCATTAATGGCGGGCGGTGTGCCGCTTAAGGCACCGGTTGCAGGCATTGCAATGGGTTTAATTGAAGAGGATGGCGAATTCGCCATTCTCTCCGATATTCTCGGTGACGAGGATCATCTTGGTGATATGGACTTCAAAGTCACTGGCAATGAGCAGGGAATTACCGCCTGCCAAATGGATATCAAGATCACAGGTATTTCGATTGATCTGATGCGGACCGCGATTCGTCAGGCACGTCAGGGAATCGACCATATACTTGGGAAAATGCGCGCGGCAATAGCAGAGCCACGTCCGATGATTTCGCCGTTTGCACCGCGAATTGCCTTTTTCACTGTTGATCCTGACAAAATCGGACTGATTATTGGACCGGGTGGGCGTACGATTCGTGACATCATTGCCCGCAGCGGCGCGCAAATTGATATCGAAGACACCGGCCAGATCTGCATTTCGGGTCCGAGTTCGGAAGAAGTTGAGAAGGCACTCGGTATTCTACGTGGTATGACCGAGAATCCCGAAGTTGGCAAGGTTTATGACGGGCGAGTTACCAAGATTACGGATTTTGGTGCATTCGTTGAAATTCTCCCCGGCCGGGAAGGGCTTCTCCATATTAGTGAAATCGAACATCACCGTGTGGCGAAGGTTGCCGACCATTTAAATGTTGGAGATCCGGTCAACGTCAAACTGGTAAAAATTACGCCTGAAGGAAAACTCGATCTTTCTCGCAAAGCGCTACTTCCGCGTCCTGAGGGTATGCCTGAAGAGGAGCCCAGGGAGCGTAAAGAGCGAAGCGGCGGTCATGGGCGTGATAAGCACCGCGGGGACAAGAAGCCCAGGCACGAAAAGGTGAAGGACGAAGACTAGTCTTCCTATGACAGCAAGGAAAATTAATTGACAAAGGCCTCGACATTTCTAAAGACGGAATTTCCAAGCGGAGTTCGTCTGGTGAGCGAAAAGATACCAAGTGTCCGGTCCGCAGCACTTGGGATTTGGGTGACTGTGGGATCTCGGCATGAAAGTGAAAAACTGAATGGAATCTCGCACTTCATTGAGCACATGGCTTTCAAGGGTACTGCCTCGCGCAGCGCGATGGATATCGCGAAGACGATTGAGCGAGGCGGTGGTCATATCAAT
The DNA here is from genome assembly GCA_013360195.1 of bacterium. Taxonomy (NCBI): domain Bacteria; species bacterium. Next base: position 193,956 of record JABWCQ010000002.1, on the reverse strand, counting down.
GCATTTACAGGCAAGGAACTGACGTGCTTCTACGTTCACGTTCTCGACGAACAAATCCCGACCGCTGTCGATATCTTAACTGATATTCTGCAGAATTCCGTCTACGACCCCGCGGAAATCGAGAAGGAAAAGCAAGTTATTCTCGATGAGATTCGGGATCATGAAGACATGCCCGACGATGTTGTTCATGAGCAATTTATCAACCAAGTATATCGCGACCATCCGCTGGCGAGGCCAATCCTTGGTCCGCCTGAGAATGTCTCCTCGTTCTCGCGTGAAGATATTCAAGGTTTTGTGAAGGAGCATTACAGTCCGCACAGAATTGTGGTCGCGGCGGCCGGCAACGTGAAGCATTCTCACCTTGAGAAACTTGTTTCGGGAAGTCTTTCGTTGAAAGGAAGAAAGCAAAAGCGTTCGCCGCAGATGTTGCAATCGCTCAAGCCCGGATTTGAGCGGGCAGGCAGGGCGATCCAGCAAGCACATATGATGATGGGCGGCCGTGGCATTCCCTACAAGTCTAAGGACAGGATCGCGGTTTCGATGCTCAACACGGTACTTGGCGGTGGAATGTCGTCGCGACTTTTTCAGAATATACGTGAAAAGCACGGTATTGCCTACGCCGTATATTCCTATGCCGACTCACTGTCCGATACCGGTTATTATGGAATCTATCTTGCAACGGACAAGCAGCGTGTAGACAGAGCCCGCGAAATGGTCATGAACGAACTTCATGATTTGAAGGACCGCCCGCTTTCGAAGGCAGAGATTGAGGAAATCAAGATTCAGTATAAGGGCGGACTGATGCTTGGGCTTGAGAATACATCAAGCAGAATGATGCGACTGGCGCGGATGGAGATCTATCAGGGACGTTATGTTCCGCTTGATGAAATCAGCGCTCGAATCGATTCCGTTACTCCGCGCAAGGTCCAGGCCATGGCTAATTTGCTTTTTGACGAAAAGAACATTGTCACAAATGTTCTTGAACCTGACGGAAAGTCCTGAAATCTTGAGTCTGGTAGTTCCGATTGTCCGCTTGAGTCACGCACCTGATGACTTGCCGTGTTATGCCACGGCCGGTGCCGCGGGAATGGATCTTTGCCTTGCCGGCGAGAGTGTCACTTTGACACCTGGGGACCGCAAATTACTTCCGACAGGATTTCAGATTGCGATACCTGCCGGTTATGAAGGGCAAGTAAGGCTTCGATCAGGATTTGCCCGTCGGACCGGGTGTTTCATGCCAAATGCCCCGGGAACAATTGACTCAGATTACCGTGGTGAATTGCTCGTGCTCCTGATGAACGGTTCGAATGAAACCGTGGTGATTGAACGAGGAGAGAGATTCGCCCAGCTGGTTATCAGTTCAGTAGAACGTGTTGAATGGAGGAGCGAGATCGAACTAACAGATAGCCATCGCGGATCTGGAGGGTTCGGCAGTACGGGCCGATGAGAAATTTGCAAAAGACCCGTGAATTCTTTATGTTTTTTCCTTGATGAATATTCCGTCTGAAAAGCGCGACGCGCGAGTACCTCAGCTCAAGAGGCTTTACTATTCAATAAGTGAGGCAGCAGAGATGACAGGAGTGCCGGCACATGTACTGCGGTATTGGGAGAGTGAGTTCCCCCAATTGCATCCGAAGAAGGGCAGAGGCGGAAACAGACTTTACACGGAAAACGATCTCGCGCTATTATCAAGAATCCAGGACTTGCTGCATAACAAGAAATTCACGATTGCCGGTGCAAGAAAGCAGCTTGAACTCGGTTTGGACGATATTCCGGCAAGAGCAGACAATACAAGTGTTCTGGATGAGGTCAAGAGTGAACTCCGCGAGATTCTCGAGTTGTTAAATACGTCGGGGCGTGGCGCAGCCCGGTAGCGCACCACACTGGGGGTGTGGGGGTCGCTGGTTCAAATCCAGTCGCCCCGACCAATGGACACACGGGTTCTTCCCGTGTGTTTTTGTGTGAGGACATAGAAATGTGTAATGCTTATGGTACAATAGGTTATTCCCGGAGCGCGTTTGTACATGATTTGCTGGGAATACCCCGGAATTTGGACTACGACCGTCCCAAAAGGATTGTCAGGCCAACCGACAAAGTCCCGGTAATTCGGTCAACTGGATCGGGACTTGAGCAGACTGAGCTAAGATGGGGGCTGATACCTGCCTGGTCAAAGTCAATGCCCGAGCGACCTTTGACAAATGCACGGTCTGAAACAGTCGAAGATTTGCGCTCGTTCTCTGATGCCTTTCGGAAAAGACGGTGCATTATGCCTGCTGTTGAGTTCTATGAGTGGATCAAAGGAACCAAACAACGCGTGACTTTTCTGCCGACGGAAGAGGAGTTTATGTTCGCCGGAATGTGGGACTCGTGGTCTGACGGAACTCAGACGATTGAAAGTTGTGTCATGCTGACGACTTCCGCTAATGACATCATGGCTCCGGTGCACGACCGCATGCCTGTTATTTTGAGGCCGGAGGAATGTGTCCGGTGGCTTCGTGTTGATTCTTCGGTTGTTGAGCTTCGCGAATTTCTCAGACCGGTTTCAAGTGAGTTCATCAAGATTGCTGACGACTTTCGGCCTCCAAACTCTCAGACCTCTCTCTTCTGATGAGCAGTGCTGCATTTTCAAAGGTAACATTGAAGAGGGCTGCAGAGAGCAGAGTTTTCGGCGGCCACTTATGGATCTTTTCAAACGAATTGCATGAAGGTTTCCAGTCCTTTCAACCAGGCGAAATTGTGGAAGTCGTTGACACAAAAGGCAGGTCGTATGGGGTGGGTTCGATTAACCCGCACAGCCTCATCTCAGTCCGCATCTTGTCCCGTGAATGCAAAGCGATTGGCCGTTCATTTCTCCATGCAATGCTTGAACGGGCACTGGAAAGTCGTAGCCGCCTGATTGACGATTGCAATGTTTGCCGGATCGTTTTCAGCGAATCCGATTTTCTTCCCGGCCTGATTGTTGACCGTTTTGAATCTGTGACAGTCTATCAGGCGCTTACTTATGGGATGGAGCGTATGCGACCCGCAGTTGAGGAGTGGCTGGATAGCCGGTTCGCGGGTTCGACAATAATTGCCGCAAACGACTCTTCGATGAGAAGTCTCGAAGGTTTGGTGCGGGAACGAGTGCAGGTAACTGGAGATCCTATTGAGATGTCCTGGTTCCGACAGGACGGGTTGCGGTTGCTCGTTGACCCTTTGAAAGGGCAAAAGACCGGGTTCTTTCTTGACCAAAGAGTTAACCGCAAACTTATGCAAAGTTATGTCAGAAGGGGTGACACGTTTCTGGATCTGTTTTGCTATTCGGGTGCATTTGGAGTATATGCGTTGCAGGCAGGCGCAAGGCACGTCACTTTTGTTGACGGTTCAAGACGCGCGTTGGAGTTGGCAGGAGAAGTATCTGATGCGAACGGTTTCTTGTCGAGGTACAGTCTCATTGAGGCAGATGTTTTTGAGTGGATCAAGGAGCAAGAGGAGCAGTTTGACCTTGTCAGCATTGATCCGCCCGCACTGGCTAAGAACCGAAGTAAAGCGATGACGGCATTGCGAGCATACCGTGATCTGAACGCTCGTGCGATGAAGCGAGTAAAGCCTGGCGGACTGCTGTTCACATCGAGCTGCTCTGGTCTAATCTCCCGGGTAAACTGGAGAAATGCTCTTGAGGATGCTGCCTTTAAGAGCCATCGAAGGGTTCGTTTTGTCGCCTTTGGAACGCAGTCACCTGACCACCCTGTCCTGGCGGCTATGCCGGAAACCGAGTATCTGAAATTCGCGGTACTGCAGGTGTTCTAAATTTCGAGTTTTTCGGGGCTTGACAATCCAACATGGGAATGCTATATTCTGGTTCTGTCTGTATGTCAGCACTGGAAGTTTCGATTCAATCATCTCTAACTTAAATATATGAGAAACTATAAGTTATCGAGAGATGAGATGGTGTTGACACAGCTGGCCCGCCGAGGTATCGCCAATGAGCGCGTTCTTGAGGCAATGCGGCAAGTCAAACGCCACGAGTTTGTTGAGGAGGCGTTCCAGAATCGTGCCTACGAGGATACTCCGCTCCCCATTGAAAATGGGCAGACGATCAGCCAACCCTTCATTGTGGCGAAGATGACAGAGTTGCTCGATGTCCAATCAACGGATAAGGTTCTGGAGATTGGCACCGGGTCAGGCTATCAGGCCGCAATCCTGTGTTTGCTGGCCGGAAAAGTATTTACGATTGAACGTCATTTTGCGTTGGCAAGGACTGCGAGAGCAAGGCTGGAAGCCGCAGGATTTGCGAATGTGATTGTGAAGCACGGCGATGGGACAATTGGCTGGTCTGAACAGGCACCGTTTGACAAAATACTAATCACGGCCTCAGCACCTCATTTGCCGAAAACTCTTTCAAACCAGTTGAAAGAGGGTGGGCGAATGATTTTCCCGATGGGTGAGGGACGTGAACAGGTCTTGAAGGTCGTTGACAAAATTGGCGGCGAGCTTCAGATACAGGAGATGGGGGTGGTATCCTTTGTGCCTTTGATTGGGCGCGAAGGGTTCAGTGATCCGGGGTCGGATCCGAGACAATATATGTCGGGGCGTAGCGCAGTCCGGTAGCGCACTTGGTTCGGGACCAAGGGGTCGCTGGTTCAAATCCAGTCGCCCCGACCACGCAAAATGGCCGCCCTGTTGCAGGTGCGGCTTTTTTGTTATACGTGTGAATACGAAAGTTTAGAATTGGAATTCCTCTCAAGCATTGCTGACTTTGTAACGCATCTAGATATTCATCTTGAGCGGCTTGCAATTGAGTACGGAGCGTGGACCTACTGGATCATCTTTGCGACAGTGTTTGCAGAGACGGGGTTGGTCGTTGCTGCTTTCCTGCCCGGTGACTCACTGTTGTTCGCGGCGGGCGCATTCTCGGGAGCCGGACATCTGAACATCTATGAGCTGGTTGTCGGAATTCATGTCGCTGCGATTCTCGGTGATTCGTGCAATTACTGGATCGCACGCAAGCTCGGCCATCACGTGCTTGTGCGATGGACCAAGCTTATTCGACCGGCCTATGTTCGAAAGGCATCCATGTTTTATCGCATGCATGGTATGAAGGCGGTCATGCTGTCGCGATTTGTGCCGACCTTTCGGACCTTTGTTCCGTTTGTCGCGGGTCTGTCCAGAATGAAGTATCTCCGCTTCCTGACGGCCAGTATCATTGGCACAATGATCTGGGTGACCGTGTTTGTGATGGGCGGATATTATTTCGGTCAGATACAGTGGGTGCGGGACAATTTTGCGCTGGCGATTCTGGGGCTTGCCCTGCTTGCGCTTGTACCATCATCGGTTGGATTTCTTGTCAGTCACTTGCGAGGCCGTCAACGTCGTTTCATTAATTCCGTCAAGAAGAAAGACCGTCAACCCGATGTCCATTCCTAAGCCGCATTTCATTCGCCGTTTGTACGACTGGACTGTCGCGTGGGCGGCAAGACCGTCGGCGCTCATTGCATTGTTCATCATTGCGTTTGCCGAGTCCTCGTTCTTTCCGATTCCCCCGGACGTACTGCTAATCGTTATGTGCGTCGGTGCGTATCAGAACTGGTTCAAATACGCACTCGTGTGTTCAATCGGCTCAGTGCTTGGCGGTATGGCAGGTTATGGAATTGGCTTTGCAATGAAAGACACTCTGGGCTGGTGGATGCTTGTCTGGATCGGGAAGATAGTTGGCCAGACGCCCGAGTTGATTCAGCAGACTGCGCAGCAGTATTTCGACCTGTATGGCACGTGGGCGGTGGCGATCGCCGGATTCACGCCAATCCCTTACAAGGTGTTCACGATTACCGCCGGTTGGTTTCAGATGAACTTCGGCGAATTCGTGGTTGCCTCGGCACTGTCAAGAAGCGCAAGGTTCTTTCTCGTTGCAGGTATCATCGGGTTCACGTACAAAAAATTTGGTGACCGGATTACTGTATTCATTGATAAGTATTTCAATCATCTGACAGTTGCGTTTACTGTGTTGTTGATTGGCGGTTTTCTGGTCTTGAAGCTGATTAAATAGTGCGAGTCGAAAGCGTTTGGCTTGAGTTTGGCGATTACTCGCTGGCGGCGCGGAAGTTGTTGCACGGTGAGCGGTTGAGTGATACTGCGATTGTGCTCTTGCATGATGCGTTGGGGTGTGTGGGGACGTGGAAGGAGTTTCCAGAGCGTCTCTTTGACAGTACGGGATTGGATGTGGTGATGTTTGATCGGCGGGGGCATGGGCTGTCATCGGAGCTTTCTGACGAAGTGCGTACGAGTGAGTATCTTGAAGACGATGCGCGGAGGTTGCCGGAGATTCTCGATAAGTTGGGAGTGCGGCGCGCGATTCTGGTGGGGCATAGTGACGGAGGTTCGATTGCTCTGGTGGCGGCGGCCCTGTGGCCTGAGCGAGTGTATTCAGTTGTGGCCATTGCGGCGCATGTGATGTTGGAAGAGGTGACGGTTCAAGGTGTGCGCGACACGGTGGCGACGGCTGACGAAACGCGGCTAATTGAACGACTGCGGAAGTACCACGGTGAGAAAAGCGAGCGGCTCTATTCGGTGTGGCATGAGACGTGGCTGAATCCTGTTCATCGCGAGTGGAATCTATTGGATTACTTGCCTAAGATTCAGTGTCCCGTGTTGGTGATGCAGGGGGAACTGGATGAATACGGCTCGGTTGAGCAGGTGAATGCGATTGTCAAGGGAGTGGGGGAGAAGGCGCGGGCGGTGATGTTCGCGGGTGTGGGGCATGCGGTGCATCGAGAGGTGATGGGGGAAGTGGTGAGGGAGATAAGGGGATTTGATTGAGCAGAATTTCGTATGTTCAGGATTGTTGTATGTGCTTGTTTTGCCGTTAAACGCTAACAATTGACCAAACAGGAGTCCTTGATAAATAGAACCTTAACTTTTGGGCTTGTACCAAATGGTGCGTGGGTTTATTCGGGGATTGTACTAATTGAACGCATGGGCAGGTTGTTTGGTTCCCTGATATTTTACAGGGAGTTAGGTGGATAAATCAGGCGAGGTGCCTCTTTCGCAAAGATTAGAAGGTTTTTAGAGATTATATAGTTTTTTGTTAACGATTCGTGTTCGGTAGAACTTCTCATTAAGGAGTCAATCATGTCACGCAATCGGTTTATTGTCCCAAGTTTTGAAGCAATGTGCGCTACTATTGAATCAGTAGTTGTGCTTTGTGTAGTTCTTGCTTCAACGGACACTAGTACTGCTCAATCGATCAACTATGTCGGTTCGACGTTTTGGTCCGGCGGTCCTGATCTTGAAGTAATCGGTGATTATGCATATTGTTCTTTTCATAACGGGATTAAGGTTCTGGACGCAAGCGATCCGTCAAATTTAACCGAAGTATCTCAAGCTGCGTGCCCTGGCCGAGGTGAAGGGCTTGATGTAAACGGAAATTACGTTTACCTTGCGAACGGTGAAGCAGGCCTATCTATCATAGATGTTTCGAATCCATTGGCGCCTTCTGTGATTACGACAATGGCAATTGCAGGTTACACGATGGATGTCAAGTATGAGAATGGATACGCATATCTGGCAACTTGGTGGCATGGTTTGCAGATTGTTGATGTCAGCGATCCTCACGCTCCACATTGGGTTGGTGGACTTCAGACGAATGGTGGTGCATGGGGAGTTGATGTCGCAAACGGAATTGTCGCAATCGCAGATGGAGAAGCAGGCGCGATGTTAATTGATGTCGAGTATCCGGACGCACCTTTTGCATACGCATCCGTTAGCGCGCCAAGATTCACGCACGACGTTGACTTGGCCGGGAGCAGACTTTATGTTAGTTCGAGTGACAATCCCGATGCCGGACTCTACATTTTTGATGTATCTGATCCAAGTGCTCCTGATTCCCTAGGGATGACTTCATCAAGTAGAGGAGTTTGGGCGACAGATATACAAGGAGATTATGCCTACTTGGCCGACGCTCTATTTGGCCTTCGAGTCATTGATGTTTCGGAACCACGAAACCCGGTTCAAACGGATTGGTGGCAGAATCCGAACTCTGGCAAAACTCTTGGTGTATGTGCCGTTGATACCATAGTGTACCTTTCAGACGGTAACTCTGCGGAACACACATATGTAGATTATTCCAGTGGAGTCCACGCGATAAGTATTGCTGATCCTACGAATATTTTTGAATTTGGCAGCCTTCTGGCAAATGGCCGAGTATCCGATGTCGCAATACGAGATAATTTGGTATTTGCTGCCAACTGGGAGCCGCGTTTCTTGATTGCTGATGTGTCGAACCCGGTTGCACCCGTCTTTGTCGCAAGTGCGCCAATTGAAGATTTTGACGCTTCATTCGAAATTGATGTTGAGGGGAACTTGGCTGTTGTCTCGGATGGTGTTGGTTATCAATTCTATGGTATCCAAAACATTTCAGCTCCGACGCACTTGGCAAGCTATCGCACCAATGATTGGGGACCGGACTTTCAATTGGATGGTGGTTTGATGTACTACTTCGCGGGACATAGGTTTGCAATCATGTCAACTGCAAACTTGCCTGAGATTGATACTCTTGGTAGTTGTGCACTTCAGTATTTTGGATATACAATGGACGTTGATTATCCCTATGCCTACGTAATAGACGGATTAGCGTTAAACATAATTGATGTTGCAGACTCGACAAATCCGCACATAGTCTTTTCGGATACGATGAACGTGTTGGACGTCAACAAGCACGGGGACTATCTTTATATTGCTACGCCTGATAGCGGGATACTTGTCTATGATGTGTCTAATCCCGTCTCTCCTGTGGTCGTTGGCAGCGGCACAATGGCAAGTGGCGAGGCATACTCTATGGATTCATGGGATCATTACCTTTGGGTCACGAAACGGAGTGACGGCATCGAGGTGTTTGATATCAGCAATCCGGTGAACCCTGTTTCGCTTGCCAGCTACAACACGCAAGGGTCGGCCTGGCGTGTCGAGGTGCATGAAGGATTGGCATATGTTGCGGATCAGAAATCTTTGCAGATTTTCAGTTTTGACTCAACTTCGGGGATTGGTGAGATTCGTGAGGTTGCGCGTGATTTTCGGGTGTTTCAGAATTACCCGAATCCGTTTAACTCAGCGACGCGGATCAATTTTATGTTAGAACAGTCTGGCCGGACTGAGTTGCGTATCTATGACACGTTGGGGCGCGAGGTTGCAACATTGATGGACGAAGTTCGGCAAGCGGGGCCGCAGACTGTGAAATGGGAGGCGAATGGGGTCGCGAGCGGGCTATATTTTGCGCAATTGGTGCAGGGTGAGCAATCACAAACATTGAAAATGGTGTTATTGAAATAGAGCTATGATCGACAAGAAACACATCTCCGAACAACAGTACCCGTTTGCTGACATTGAGACCAAGTGGCAGACTTGGTGGGCAGAGCGGGAGACGTATAAATTCAATTGGAATTCGCCGAAGCCGAAGCACTATGTGCTGACGATGTTCTCGTATCCCTCGGGGGATAAGCTGCACATGGGACACTGGTATTGCTACGCGCCGACGGACAGCTATGCGCGGTTCAAACGGATGCAGGGCTATGAGGTGTTCGAACCGATGGGGTTTGACTCGTTCGGCCTGCCCGCAGAGAACTACGCGATTAAGACGGGCGTGCATCCGGCCGAATCCACCGCGAAAAACATCAGCTTCATGCGCGAACAGTTGAAGAAGATCGGCGCGATGTACGACTGGGATTACGAGGTGGTCACGTCGTCGCCGGACTATTACAAGTGGACGCAGTGGTGGTTCCTGCTGATGTACAAGCGCGGGCTGGCCTATCAAAAAGACGCGCTGGTAAATTGGTGCCCGACCTGTCAAACGGTGCTGGCCAATGAGCAGGTGACGTCGGAGAATTTGTGCGAGCGCTGTGATACGCCTGTGGAACGCCGCAAGATGAGGCAGTGGTTTTTCCGAATTTCCGACTATAACCAGAGATTGTTAGATGGCCTTGATACAATTGATTGGCCGGAGAAAACGAAGGCCATGCAGAGGTATTGGATCGGCAAGTCGGAGGGGACGGAAATTTCGTTCAAGCTTGCCGACAGTGACAAACGCATTGAGGTTTTCACGACGCGCGCCGATACGCTCTATGGAGTGACATATGTTGTCCTTGCGCCGGAACATTCGTTGGTCAAAGAGATAACCACCGATGCCCAGCGAGCTGCCGTTGACGAGTACGTGCAAAAAGCTCTGAGTTTGTCTGAAGTGGACAGGCAAATGGAGGATTGCCCCAAGACAGGGGTGTTTACGGGTGCTTATGCGGTCCACCCGTTGACAGGCGAGTCGGTACCGGTATGGGTGGCGGATTATGTGATCGGGTCGTATGGCACAGGTGCGGTAATGGCTGTGCCGGCGCACGATTCCAGAGATTTTGCGTTTGCAAAGACGTACTCTCTGCCTATTAAGGAAGTGATTGCTCCACGCACTCCCCCTGACCCCCCTGCTGAAGTGAAAGGGAACGAAGGTGCTTTTACCGAGTATGGGGTGATGTTTGATTCGGGGGAATTCTCGGGGATGAGTTCGGAAGATGGGATTCGGGCGGTAGGGCGGAAGCTGGAATCAATGGGGATGGGTAAACCTACCGTGACTTGGCACCTTAGGGACTGGACGGTGTCTCGGCAACGATACTGGGGGGCGCCGATACCAATGGTGCATTGTGAGACGTGTGGGATAGTGCCAGTGCCGGAGGATCAGCTGCCGGTCTTGTTGCCTGAAGATGTAAAGGAGTACAAGCCGAAGGGGAAGTCGCCGCTCGCGAGTGTGGAGTCGTTTATTCAGACGACGTGCCCATTATGTGGTGAACCAGCCGAACGTGACCCGGATACGATGGATACGTTCGTATGTTCATCATGGTATTATCTTAGATATCCCGACGCACGGCTGGATAGCGCACCTTTTGACAGAGAGCACTTGAAGGAGCTATTCCCGGTTCACACGTACGTTGGTGGGCCTGAACACGCGATGGGACATCTTATCTACAGCCGTTTCTTTGGAAAGGTGGCGAAAGACGAAGGGTGGTTTCCTTTTGAAGAGCCGTTCTCAAGATTGATTCATCAGGGAATCATCCTGAACAAAGGCGAGCGGATGTCGAAGTCGAAAGGGAACACGGTTGCGCCGGAGCCTGTGCTTGAGCGTGTCGGCTCGGACGTTCTTAGATGCTATTTGATGTTCTCTGGTGATTACACTCAAGGCGGTGACTGGAGTGAAGGCGGAATCGCGGGAATCGAACGGTTCATCGCTCGCGTCTGGCGAGTCGGGATGGCAGTTTCATCGGCAAGTGAGCACCTTGAAGAGGCCATACCACGGGAGGTTGAGCAGAGACTGCATCAGACCATTCAAGCCGTTGGCCATGATTTGCAGTCCTTTTCCTTCAATACGCAGCTTGCAAGACTTATGGAGTTGACCAATTCTATTTATTCGTGGGTTGGATCGGACCTTAAAGGTGTCAAGTCCAGTCGTGCGAGAGTCGAAGTCATCGAGACGTTGGTCAAGCTGATTGCCCCGTCAGCACCGCATTTGGCCGAAGAACTTTGGCGTCAGTTTGGACATAAGACGACTATCTTTGACGAATCCTGGCCTGAATACGATGCCGAGAAAGCAAAAGCCGATGAAGTCACAATTGCTGTTCAGGTTAACGGAAAGCTGCGCGACACATTTGAAGCTCCCGCAACAGTTGCAGCAGACAAGACAGAACTTGAGAAGCTGGCCCTAACTTTGGACAAGGTCAGGCACCAGCTTTCCGGAAAGGAACTTGTCAGAATAATCGTAGTGCCAGGGAAGATCGTGAACCTTGTCTTGAAGGGGTGAGACTACCCAGAAGTTGTCACATAATGAAGGCCGGGTTTACCCGGCCTTCTGATAAATCTTAAAGTCACATAAGTAACATTATGTGATATTTGTCAGTGAACCGTCAGTTCCTATCTGGGTACCGTCTGGAAGCTCATGCTTTCAAGCTGGACAATCAACCGGTAAACCTTTCCTTCTAAGAGACTTACGGATTCCTTTGTTCCGTAGTATCCGCGTTGATCGATGGCGATCTCGACTGTACCGGCCGCCACTTCTGCCGAATAACAGATCTGCGATGACTGGGTCCCTGCTGCGAGAGACCGGTCCTTCACGGAGCATCGCTTCAACTCAACCCCGTTGCTCAGACTGATCTCAGGTGCCGGTGAATTCACTTCGATAATAAGCATTGCTTCAGTGCCGGGTGAATAACCAAGTGAGCTGCGGTCCCCTTCGAGAACCAGCAGACTTTGTGACTCTCGACGTGCGGAAGTTGAAGACAAGATAAGCTCAATCAACTGGGCAGCGAGGTCGTCTGCCACACCGGAAAGCCCGTCCCAGCTTGTAGCAACAGATGATGCCTGGTACCCGCGAGGAACCTTCCCCAACGCAACATCAATGACCTGAGCATCTACCCGAATTGCGGTGGGTAGCTCGGCATACGAACCAACAACTGCGAAGTCTGCTTGCATCAGCTTTGCGGCCGCAACTGCTTCGTTCTCACCGGAACTTAAAGATTCAGCTTTCACAACTTCGATGTCGATACGGCTCATCAGGTTCGAATAAAGGAAAGTTTGGAGCGCACGTTGATAATCCAGTACGCCAATCTTATCCCTCCAGATATTGTAAGTCGAGTCAGTTAAGGATTCGAAAGGATAAATTACGACAAGTGGACGGCTAAGCGCAGTCGTATAAAGAGCGGCGGCTAGCATCATTAGGCACATTGTCTTCATATGAAACCTCTGAAAAAAGGCCATCTTGGAATCAGATGGCCTTATTGAAACACGGAATGACAAGTCTACCCGATTCGCCTTTCGAGGGCGTCAACTTGTTCACTAAGAACTCTTGGAAAACGGCTGCCAAAGGTCGCAAAATACTCGCGGCGGCTGGCCACTTCGGTACGCCAACCGTCTTGATCAATCTTGAGAATTTCCTCTAAATCCTCCTTGGAAGCATCCAATCCTTCAGTATTTAGGTCAGAAAGATGCGGCAGTAGACCAATTGGCGTTTCAACGCAACCGACTTTGCCTTCAACTCGGCGAATAATCCACTCTAAAACTCTAACATTGTCGCTGAAGCCCGGCCAAAGGAACTTGCCCGATTCATCCTGTCTAAACCAATTGACCGCAAAAACCTTTGGGGGGTTCGGAACTTTCGTCCCCATGTCCAGCCAGTGCTGAAAGTAGTCACCCATATGGTATCCGCAGAATGGGAGCATGGCCATCGGATCGTGGCGAATCGTTCCTGACTTGGTGTCCGTTGCAGCAGCCGTGGCTTCACTCCCCATGGACGCGCCAATCAAGACTCCGTGTTCCCATGAAAAGGTCTCTACGACAAGTGGGACCAAATGCGTCCGGCGACCGCCGAACAGAATTGCGGAAATGGGCACACCTTCCGGATCCTCCCATTTGGGCGAAATGGAAGGACACTGTGAAGCGGGTGTCGTAAATCGTGAATTCGGATGAGCTGCTTTTTCCTTGCTTTCAGGAGTCCATGGTCTGCCCATCCAATCTGTCAGCTTGTCAGGCGCTTTGGAAAGCCCCTCCCACCAGACATTTCCGTTATCGTCTACGGCGACATTGGTGAAAATGGAATTTGCGGAAGCAGTCTTTAAGGCATTGGCATTGGTTTTTGAAGATGTCCCCGGGGCAACTCCGAAGAACCCAGCTTCAGGGTTTATTGCATAAAGCCGTCCGTCTTTTCCGAAGCGCATCCAAGCGATATCGTCGCCTACTGTCCATGTCTTCCACCCTTTCAACGCAGCAGGTGGTATGACCATGGCGAGATTCGTCTTACCGCATGCGGACGGAAAAGCCGCGGCAATGTAATAGGTCTTCCCTTCCGGACTTTCAAGCCCCAGAATAAGCATGTGCTCAGCAAGCCAACCTTCCTTGCGGGCTTGAGTGGATGCGATTCGAAGAGCGTGACACTTCTTGCCAAGAAGGGCATTGCCACCATATCCCGATCCCACGGACCAGATTTCATTCCGCTCAGGAAAGTGACAAATCGCTCGTGATTCCGGCGATAAGTCACCGAGAGAATGCATTCCTTTTACAAAGTCCGTTGAGTTTCCGAGCATGTCCAAGGCCGCTTTGCCCATTCGAGTCATGATTCGCATGTTCAGTACCACGTACGCTGAGTCGGTAATCTCAAATCCAACCTTGCTGTAAGGGCTACCCAGAGGTCCCATAACATATGGAATGACGTACATCGTGCGGCCTTTCATGGCCCCTGCGAATCGCGGCAGAACCTCGGTCTGAGCCTGAGATGGCGACATGTAGTTGTTCGTCGGGCCGGCATCCGCTTCATTTTCGCAGCAAATATAGGTCACTTTCTCCGTACGGGCGACGTCAGAAGGGTCGGAGCGGTACAAGAAGCAGTTAGGCCAATTGGCCTGATTAAGGCGCATGAATTCGCCGCGATCTAAGAGCTGTTTCGTGAGTTGATCGCGTTCAGTTTCTGAGCCGTCACACCAATGGACGTTGTCCGGCTTGAGAAGCCTTGCACATTCATCGACCCAAGATAATACAGCGGAATTTCCGGTCATAAATACCTCATTATCAATAAGATAAGATTGGAATGAAAAAGAATACTGCGTTTCGAAAGCTAACCAACTTCTTTGGCAATGTCAAGCGCTCATGAGTTAGAATTGAACCGATACGTTTGCTCCAAAGTTTCGTCCTGGCTCTGGGAGAACTGTCTTGACACGGGATAAATGATTTCGATAGCTCGAATCGAAGATGTTATCTACAGCCGCAGTGAGAACAAACAGCGTTTTGCTGACAGTCCAATAGCGGGAGAGCTTGAAATTGGAGATAAGATATCCCGCCGTTGATGTTTCAAACTCACCTAACTCGCGTTGCGGTGCTGCGCCTGTCAGTTCCGGCGTGAAATTCCATTCGTGAAGCATTTTGGTGAAGGAAACACTAAAGTTAAGCGGAGGGATCGCAGGCAGATTGGATCCTCCTAGAATTGATCCATGAACATATGAAATCTGGCCCTGAAGAATTTCGGACGGGGTGAGGCTGAACTCAACACTCATGTCCGCACCATAAATCAACGCATCGCTGGCCATATATTGATAGAGTTCAAGATCGTTACGGACAGGGCTTGGCCGTCCGGCTGCCTGTGGGAAGATGAAACTTGAGAAGCGGTTGGCATAAGCGCTTAGAGTCAGTTGGTTCACGTCGCTCTTGCGGAAGAGATTCGCTTCACCTCCCCACCCGATTTCGGCTGGCAAAGTTGTGTTGCCGAATTCATAGGAGTATGCGGCAAGGTGAGGGCCTTCACTGTAGAGTTCTTCGATCTGCGGAGTTCGAAAACTGCGCGAAATCTGTGCACCGACAGCCCAATGAGAATCTAGCGGTCGGTCGAGGCGAACTGCACCGCTTAGTCCAGAAAATTTGCGAGGTTTGACAATCCCGATGACGCGGCTAGTATCAATGACATCGGGATCAACCCGGGAAAAATCGCCTCGGATGGCTGCAGAAAACTCCCACTTTTCCATCTGACGACCTGCGCTGAGAGCAATTCCCGATTCTATTTGGCGGCTGTCAGGCGTAAAGCTAAACGCCGCTGTTTCGTAATCGCGTAAGGCTAGGCTAGAGGAGAGGCGAATGTTTTTGAAACCCGCCTGAGGTCGAAATTTGGCATCGACGCCGAATTGATCGATGAGTAAGCCAAATTCTACGCCCAGTGCTCCGCTTGATTCGAATTCTTGCTGATGAACGAGGGAAAAGGAGTAGCTGGTTTCAAGACTAGCGATAAGATTCGATTTGACATGCCATGCGCCGCGGGTTTGAAACACATCACGGACGAGATCAAGAGAAACGCCTTGGGGATGTGCGCCGAGAAAGCCGCCGGGCAAGCCGTATATGGTATGAAACAGACTGTATGCGCCACCTACAAAACCCCAGTCATCAATCAAACTAATCCCGATCGATCCGCTGACAATTTCGGATTGAGTGTTGTTCAGAATGCCTTCAGGAGTACGCTGATCACCGGCACGCTTGAGACTCAGATCTCCATGCGCAGCGAAGCGCGATATAGGGAAAGCAAGTGAGAAGCTTGATCCGGCTCCGCGAGCGACGGTGTTTCCGTGCAAAAGAAGGCGACCTGTTGCACGATGCGGCTCAACGCCAAGCATTGCGTTGCGTTCTATGTTGACCACACCGCCCATTACGCTCGAACCATAGTGATAGGCATCAGGGCCGCGCAGAATTCTTAAGCTTTGTGCCAGTAGCGGATCAATTGCAACAGCATGATCACTCGATGACGCAGACAGATCACCGGACGGCTGTCTGTCTTCAAGAATCGCCAGACGAGCGCCACCCATGCCCCGCGAAACGGGTCGCGCCGGTGAGGGACCCATAGTGCGCACTGCGATCCCTGGTGTTCTGCCGAATGATTCGGCTACCGTTGTCCCTAATTGTTCTTGCAGTTTGCGGCCAGAGAATTCGACGGAGAGCTGCTCCGCCGAACCAGTGCGCCGAATTTCAGTTGTCACTTCGGCAATTTGAACATGATCGGGAGTCAATGCAAAGTTCAAGATCAGCACATCATTGATAGCAAGTGAAACGCGCTTCGTTTCGACGCGGTAACCGATGCGCGATGCTTGAACCGTGAATTCGCCCGCGGGCAGTCGTTGGAAATGGTACTCTCCGTTTGTATGCGCGACGACGCCACGTCTCAATTCAACGACCTGTATTTCAACGAACGCAAGACTGTCTCCCGATTCAAGATCAGTAATGACGCCTTCAATATGTGCGGAGTACAGGCTCCCGGCCTGCAACAGGAAGATTATACACCCTATTGCAAGCCGGGAGATTCCTAATGTTTGCTTGTTCAAGGAGTGACCGTCAGCGGGAATAGTGCTGAAGTGAAGTCGTCGTGACCTTCGTGAAGGATAACGACTCGCAGAGTCGTTGCTCCTTCAGACAATCCGTCAAGGTAAAAGGCCCACTCAATGTCCTCGGAAACTTCATGACCAAGACGAGCGTCAGCGATCGTCGTGTTTGCTACTCGAATATCGAGTCCGTGCTCTTCTACATCGAGCGGCCCGGCTACATCATGTTCTGGTCTGAAGAGTTCTCCATTTTCGTCAAGAAACCAGACTTCAATGGGGCCGAGAGTGTCGTTGACGGAAAGGGAGATGCTTCCTGTCACGGCAGACGTGTCCGCGGTTGCGAGAGTGTCGGTGCCGAGAATCAGCACGCACCCGAAGGCTTCTGCGTGGTCAGAGTCATCCCCAGCTGGGTTATCATCGTCGTTACTGCAGCCAATGAACAAAGCAATAGCGCAGGCAAACACAAAAAGCGAAAGAAGTTTTCGCGCAAGTACCGAGTTTATCATACTTAACTCCCGTTGAGGAAATGACGTGACTTATCGAATACTGCTTTGTGCAGTATCTACGAATTACGGATTCACATCAATTCAACAGGAGGAGCGCGAGCCGACTTGCTTCGATCTGGTTGGAAAGAAACAAATCGACGAACTAAAGAAGTTACTACAAAATGAGTATCGGAAGTAATCTCAGCGAATTGTTCGGTGACACCGAGATTACCAAGGAGTTGGCATGCGGGGCACTGCGAATGATCCGAATGCTGTTCTGAGGCATGAAAATGTCCGGGACAGTGCGGACAATCACATTCCGGTTCACGATCGTGATGATCATGAGAAACTGGAAATGATACAAGAACCTGAACTGCAACAAAGAGTGCTGCAATCCAAGTTGTCATGTTACTAAATGAAGTGTCTATACCCATTCTCTTTGCGGGAACGTCTGGGAATCGAACCCAGCCATCCATGTGTGACATGGACGCAAACGGTTTTGAAGACCGCGGAGGCCACCAGTGCCCCATCCGTCCCCACGGTCATTCGACCGTGATTTTACGTTCTCTCAGATTACGCACGAGATGCTGCGGTGCGCCCGAAAAACTGCCGTTGCTCATGAACAAAAGAACAGCCGGCAAAGGAAGGCGTCTTCCCAGAAGATACTCGACGATTTCCGAATTTTCAGCAGCAGCTGCGACAACACCATTCGATTTGAGTTCACTAATCATCCGCGATGTGTCGAGTATTTCTGATGACGGGATTCTTTCTTTGCGATGAATTGAACCAATCAAGACTTCATTAGATTTGCTTAATGCCGCTGTAAACTCGTGCTGATACTTGTTACGAACGGCGGTGTTTGACCGCGGTTCAAAGATGGCAACAATCCAATGCGCCGGGTACTTCAATCTAACGGCGTCAATTGCAGATGCAATTGCAGTCGGATGATGCGCAAAGTCGTCATAAACAAGAATACGAGGTGATTCATAAATAAGTTCCAGCCTGCGTCTGATTCCGCGGAACGATCGCGCTGCATTCACAGCATTAACTGGGTTGATTCCAAGCTGAGCAACGGCCGCAACGGACATCGCCGTATTCAAGTAATTATGCATACCGATAACGCCGGGAGCGAAATCTAGGTAACGCTCGCCATCTGGTGATATTAGACAATTGTCTTGGAGTCTCCATTGAGACTGGCTTTCCCCGGACACCGTGACGACTTCGCACGGAGCTTCCGCAGCCAGGCTCATCGACATCGGACTATCCTCTGCGACAACTAGCTTGCCATTTGCCGGTAGTTGTGCCACAAGTCGCCTAAAGGAAAGTAGCATCTCTTCCACTGTCGGAAAGATATCGAGATGATCATGTTCCACTCGGCCAAGCACAAGGATTCGTGGAAAATAGTCAAGGAACTTTGATCGCTTGTCAAAGAATGCGCTGTCATACTCGTCACCTTCAATAACAAACTCGTCGCCCGTACCGTGGTTTCCGCCGAAAGGCAAGTTCAAGGGGTCTGCGCCTACCAAATAACTTGGTTCACGCCCTAGTGCGGTCAGTATGTGTGCAATGCAAGCGGTAGTTGTACTTTTCCCATGTGTTCCCGCAACAACAATTCTGCATTTGCGTGGCATGAGAGTGCGCCGAAGGAACGCAGGAAATGATTCAAGTTCAAGATTGCGTCGCAACGCCTCTTCGACTTCAACCTGTCCCCGTGATTGCACATTACCCACGATTACAGTTACGTCATCGTCAGGCGGCAAATTAGATATTGAATAAGGTGCTTTTGCCACTATGCCTGCACGATTGAGTATTGACGCGGCAGGTTCATAGATTTCAGAGTCTGATCCTTGTATTTCGTACCCCGCATTGCGGAGGAGAATAGCGACATTGGCCATCGCGATTCCACCGATGCCAATTAAGTGAACCTTATGCGTTGGATTCAATCGAGTTTGCCTGCGGCGAGTTTAGCGGCCTTAAGAGTGTTACACATCAGCATGGCAATTGTCATGGGGCCGACACCACCCGGAACGGGAGTTATAGCTGCAGCGATTGGTGAGACAGAGTCAAAGTTCACATCGCCGCACAGGCCTCCACCATCACTATCACTCTTGCGGTGTATACCGACGTCAATGACAACTGTACCCGGAGAAACCATATCCCTATCAACGAAATTGGGCCGTCCGATAGCGACAATCAGAATGTCCGCCAATCGAGTTATCGCGGCCAGGTTTCGTGTCAGCGAGTGGCAGATGGTTACCGTGGAATCACCGCTCTTCCCTTTCAATGATAACAGCGTCGCAATAGGGCGTCCGACAAGATTTGACCGTCCAAGAACTACGGCGTGTTTACCAGGAAGCTGCACGCCCGATGATTTCAGCAACTCGAGAATGCCGGCAGGTGTGCAAGGCACGAATCGAGGCCTTCCCAGCGCGAGTAGTCCGGAATTCTGCGGGTGAAGTCCATCGACGTCTTTAAGCGGGTCAATTGAATCAATAATTGCTTCGGCATCAAGTTTCGGTGGCAAAGGCAACTGCACGAGGATTCCATGAATGCTTCTGTCATCATTGAGTTTTTTGATCCCGTCAAGCAGCTCAGACTGCTCCGTGCTTGCCGGAAGGTGAATCGTTCTGGAATGCATCCCGAGCTTCGCACAAGCTTTGCCCTTGGCGTTCACATAAACTGCAGAGGCGGGATCGTCACCGACCAATACCACAGCGAGTCCCGGCAGAACTTTGTGGTTGGTCACAAAGTCGGTTACTTCGCTCTTTAAATTCTCTTGGATTTGCCCTGAAATAGCAGTACCATCAATAACGTGAGTCATTCTGTTTTGTCAATACTAGATTTAATGTATCCTGCCGAATACTGCCGAAAGTGCAAGTAATCCAAGATGAAACGTGGTAGCTTCCGTCGTCTCATAACGCGTGCGAAAAAGAGTGTCATGCGGTAAAAGGGCGTTGTGCAAAGTGCGGCAACAATGAAACGATGAATCCAAGTGAATCTGTCGGGTTCGTAAGGGTTGCTCTTTAAATGATCGAGATTCAATTCCCTGAAGAGCTGCGGATGCTTCTTTAGAAGCAGTGGGATACTCGAACTGCCGTAATCATACATGTTTGCCATCACTTGATTGATAGTGCGAAAGTGATGATGCACGGCTAAAGCACGAGAATCGGCGTAGATGGGCACATCAGCCTCCTCAAGCCGGACTCCCAAGTCAAGGTCTTCACCTCCCCATCTGTCAAACGTTTCATCAAAGAGCCCGACTTCGAGCAGTATTCTTTTGGGAACGCTGCAGTTGCGGGTCAGGAAATAGCGTCCGGGAAGCCTTGAGCCTGGCGGAAGTTTGGACGCGCCTCCGCCGTTTAAGTACTCTGATATTGCTTTGTATTCAGTATTTTCAGCGAAAACCGACTTTCCAACAATCGCGCAGGCACCGCGGGATTGCGCTTCGCAATGCAGGCGGACAAAATCCCGGTTGATCGTGTGGTCACCGTCAACCATAACAACAATGTCACCTTGGGCCGCAACAATGCCAATGTTCCTTCCAGCAGATCTGTTGCATAACTTATCGAGTTTCAGAACCCGCAGCCGAAAATCGACAATTTGATTCAGAGCCTCTCGGGTACCGTCCGAAGAAAAGCACTCGACAACTATTACTTCATACTCCGACGGAGGGAAGTCCTGGTCAAGTAACTGACCAACTAGCCGTGCCGTGAAATCCCGCTGATTGAAGCTGATGATAACTACGCTTACTGTCAAGTTGGCAGCCATCCCTTTGAACGATAGCAGGAATACAGGCAATCGACAACATTCACAACGTCATGTCTCTCCTCCACCCATGCTCTCCCCTCGATCGACACCTCGCGCAGCCAGTCCGGAGAATTGACACACCTCTCAATTACACTGACAAGAGTATCTGGTTCTGCTTGAATGAATGGATGAATGCCAATAAACCTATGCATCTCTTCCGGAATATTGGTTATCACCGGTATGCCCATGGCCAAGGCTTCAACCGCACTCATGCCATATCCCCATCCACCCTGATTTGTAAGCTGGTCGACAAAAATGTCACAAGTGCGTTTGACTATTAGTGCCTCGTGGTGTGACATATTCGTAATGAAAACGAGTTCGATGTTGTATTTTTCTTGCAACTGCTTAATTGCCGAGATAACGTAATCACTGCCTTTCAGGGGATTTCTTGCGGCATGTCCGATACGAATTTGCGTCTTGAATCGGGGTACTCTCGGTTCAAATTGTTGGACATCAATCGGCAGGTATAAATAGGTTAGTCTGCTGTCAAGTGCCACCAAGTCCCATTCAGGTGTCAAATTGAGATCGGATAGAGCGTCAACTTCTGGTACTAAACCGCGCGCGCGAAGGTCAGAACCATGGTAGTAGCAGACAATACCCTTTCCTCTAGCTTTCATGAAACGAGCGAAGCGCGCATCCCGCGTGAAGTCCATTCCGCCGTCAAGATGGATAATGTCATAATTCAGGAATCCATGCTCAACAATGGCACGCCAAATCTTTCGCCAATTTCGTTCGTCACGTATTGCAAATAATGACCGAACAACAGGATTAGGCTGCCAAATCGGTGGACAACCATTCTTGACACGGGATGGTACAACATGCGGGTCTGTACCTAAGAGATTTCGAATTGTGCGAATCCACTTTCGATTTGGCATTCCTGAAAGACTCAAGCAGATGTCATCAGGAAAGTCCCATCTGCTGTGCCAGAAGGTTACATACCTGCAAATGTCACCTCTTCTTTCATGTTCGCGTTTGAAGAGGCTCAATGTTCCTGAGACATGCTCCGGGGCAACGTACAGTATCTTCATATGCGCATATATGCCCGAATTGCGCGAATCTCCTCCTGTGGGAAAAAGCGTATGATTAGAAGAGAAACAGGGAACAACACAGCAATTATCAGACGAGCTCCCAATTCCAAATTAAGTGCTGCACCGGCAAGAGTGAAGACTCCACCAAGAAAAAGAAGTTTCGAGATTCTATGCCACTCGTAAGGAATGGGATAAATCTTGCTTACTACAATTACACAAAGTAATGTCTGAACAGCGAATGCAAGCAATGTCACCCAAGCCGAGGCCATCATTCCATACGTCGGTACAAGAGTCAGGTTTCCGATGACCGTCACAAGAGCGGCAGCGCCGGTTACCAAAGGAAGTTTACCTGTTGCCTTCTTCATGTAGATGCCAACCATTAGATTCGCATACATCCCGTCAAATATATGTGCAGCAAGTATTATCGGAAACACTGACAATCCGGACCAGAATGCAGGCGCAATAATACTCCCAAGTACCGGCAGATCATACATTATAAGTGGCGGTACAAAGAGCGTCAACAGTATCATCAGATACGTTGTGACAAGAACATAATATGTCATTGCCTTGGAAAAAAGTATCGCTGCATTGGCATCGTCCGAATGCTTCAGAAAGAATGGCTGCCATGCAAATCGGAAAGCTGCATTTACAACTCCCATGAACATGCCAAGTTTGTAACCCGCTGAATACAAACCTGCCTCCTCGACCCCGCGATACACCTCAAGCACTTTTCTGCCAGTCAGTTCAACTATCATCACAAACAGGTAAGTAGGAACATTGGGCAGGCCGAACTTCAACATGTCCCTGAACAAGCTGCCTTTAAACTTGAAAGTACAAGTGTTTAGTATACCAGGTAGAACAAATGCTGTTGTTGCAACGCTTGAAACGAGGTTTGCCCAAAGAATTCCTTGTAAGCCGAGACTTGCGACTTCAATAAACCAAAAATTCAATGATAAGTTGATAATTACATTGATTACCTTCTGAGATGCAAAAGATAACGGCTTGTTCTCGCTCCTAAGTCTAAGAAATGGGTAGGTGCTTACTGTGTCGAATATCAGAATTCCTAAGCAAATATGAATGTTTGAGGCAACAGACTCTGGATCAATTGGATTTCTAATCAGCAAGTTGCCTATCTCACCTGATACTGCTGCTAAAACAGCAGTGAGGGTCATAGCGCTGAATACCGTCGCGATAACAGTCGTGCCATTGACCTCGGCCTTGGAGCTGCCGTGGTCTTTCAAATTGTAGAATCTTAGGTATGCGACATCGAGGCCGTATATATAGAAGGTCTGAGTTACTGCCAAAAAAAGGTAATAAAGTGATAATTCTCCATAGTCAGCGGCCGTCATTCGATGGCTGTAGTACGGCAATAATAAGAATGTCAAAGAGCGGGTCAAGACGTGCGCTAGACCGTAAAGAGCTGATTCCCTGCTGAGCGATCTCAGCTTGCCAAATACGCCATTAGAGGACAAAGAGAATATGAGGTAAAATCAACGAGATTGCAATTAACCAGGGCGATGCGGCAAATTTTGGAAGTCCCTGGAAGCCTGCAACTATGGCTGGCCAGGAAATAAAGGCATAACGTGCTTCAGCTTGATCATACTGTACATTAAGCAAGACGTATGCGGCGATCCCACTGATTCCAAGAATTTTCGTCCACTTCTGTTCGTTGGATTGTCTGAATACCAGAAGTGACACCATGAAAACGAGCAAGACCGCAGGAAGCATTGCCATTAGTCCAATCCAATTGCGCCACAACTCACTCCACGGGAATACAGATGACCTCACTGCATAAAGTAGTGAGTCGAAGTTTGGCACACGAATTGTTGGCTCACCAAATCCACTGGACAATGGTACGGGGCTGCCAAAAGTGTATGTATTGTAAATGAACAGAGGCGCTGTCATAAAGACCAAGAAGATTGCAGCGATAATCGATTCTCGCCTTTTTCCACTCCTGAATGACTGAATAAGTAAAGCAAGGATGAGTGGACTTAGCACCAAAACTGTCAGCTTTGAATAAAGTCCAACCACAAATGTAAAGGCGAGAAGATTAAGATAGCGAGTTGATCGAAACTGCCTATATTTCAAGAAAGCAAGAATGACGCATCCTGACATTAACCATGCAAGCATCTCATTGCCGGCAAGTGTCGAGAACCTTATGAAAACACCAGAAAGAACTAGGAACAAAATTGCATTGATCCTCGTGACAATCGAAATACTCTTTCCTAGTGCATCAAGTATCTTCAATCCTACAATAATGACCAAAAGCATGCAGGCGAATGATAGCAGCCGACCTGTCATGGCAACAGCATAGACACTTGTGACTGAAAGTCCGCGGCAAATTGTGCCGTGAATGATGTAATAAAGAGGTGACTGGTAGTTCTCAAAACTCGGTTGATCGTGAAGCGATGCTTTTGTAATGGGAACTATCTTGCTCGGAAGCGCCCCCGTCTCAATGATATGGCGTGTGTATTCAACATGCGCCAACTCATCCCCGTAGGCTGACAATACGCCCGGTGTGAATGAACCTTCTATCGGCGCAAATAGTATCAAATAGATTCGTATGAGCAATCCGAAGACGATGGCAAACAACAAGATGTACTTGTGTTCAGTGGACAAATCAGCTAACTGCACAATAGTGACTTGCCGGTCATGTCGGATGGCGCATCAAGCCCAAGGTACTCCAAAATTGTCGGCGCCAAATCTGCAAGTCGACCACCTTCCCTCAGTCGATAGGCTCGATCGCTATTCACTAATGCAACTGGCACAAGATTCGTTGTATGTGCTGTATGCGGTCCATTCGTCTTTGGATCCCACATCTGCTCTGCGTTCCCGTGGTCCGCAGTTACCAGCAAAGCGTAGCCATTTGCAACTGCAACTTCGGAGACTTTGGCCATACTGTCGTCTACCGATTCAACGGCCTTAATTGCCGCTGCAAGCACGCCGGTATGACCAACCATGTCACAGTTTGCGAAATTTGCGCAAATAAACGGATACTTATCCCTTGCAATCTCTTCACAGAGCCGGTCTGTAAGTTCGACCGCACTCATTTCCGGTTTAAGGTCATACGTTGCTACCTTCGGAGAAGGAACAAGCAATCGATCTTCTCCCGAAAACGGAGTATCCTCGCCGCCATTGAAAAAGAACGTTACGTGCGGATACTTTTCTGTTTCTGCAGCACGCAATTGAAGTATCCCGCTATCTGAGAGTACTTTGCCCAGTATGTTCATGAGCTTTTGCGGAGCGAACAGGACAGGAAAGCGAAAATCTTCGTGATACTGTGTAAAAGTCACATAGTCCTTCACCTTCACAGTCGCGGCAAAACCAGTGAAATCTGGATCTGTCAACGCAAGTGTTAACTGTCGTGCCCTGTCAGCTCTGAAGTTGAAGAACAGGCAGGCATCGCCGGGCAGCAATTGAGACTGTTCGTCTTGACACAGGACAGTTGGCAGAATAAATTCATCAGTTGTGCCATTTGAATATGAGTTCATCAGAGCTTCACGTGCTGTCCGTGCATGAACTCCAATTCCGTGACAGATTGCATTGTACGCCTTTTCAATGCGGTCCCAACGCTTGTCTCTGTCCATTGCATAGTAGCGACCACAAACTGTAGAAATCTGACCGACACCAATCTTTGAAATCCACTTCTCGAGCAATTCCATGAAACCAATGCCGCTTCGCGGTGGTGTGTCTCTCCCATCCGTGAATGCGTGAATTGAGACTCTCTTCAGGCCATTTGCCTTGCAGGTCTCAAGAATTGCACGTAAATGCTGAATTGAAGAGTGAACTCCACCATCGCTGACAAGACCAAGTATGTGCAGAGTCTTTTTGTTCTTCTGAGCTCTGCGAATCTGGTCAAGAAGAACTTCATTCTGTTGAAAACTCTGATTCTCAATAGACAGGTCAATCCTCGTAATATCTTGATAAACGATCCTGCCTGCACCAATATTCAGATGTCCAACCTCACTGTTGCCCATTTGTCCAGTGGGCAATCCTACGTCGATACCGCTCGTTTTCAATGTCGAGAATGAGTTTTCAGCCCACAATTTATCCAAAAAAGGCGTGCGTGCACGAGTCACGGCATTAAATGGACCATCAGGAGCGATTCCATATCCATCAAGTATTATCAGTATTAGCTTTTTCATTTTCAACTTTCGTACTAAAATGACGACCTCTGACTCGGGTGCTCTCGCGTCGTTCAGTTATGCCTATTGAATCCAAATACTCAAGAAATGGGACTACGTACTTGCGTGACGACCCCAATTCCTTTGTTAAATCAGAAACTTGTATACTTCCCTTTGCCGACAATAGTTTTGTTACCAATTGGACCGCATCGTGAAATGCCGTGGACTCGAAAAACATGTCCGTTCCAAGCCTTATCAACGTCCCGGACTTTGCTGCAATCACCAGTGCCTTTTCAACGCGACCTTGCGGTTTATCTAGTATACCTGAGATTACTCTGGCGGAAGAAGGTGCAAATCTCTCCTTTGCCAGAAGCTCGACAACTTCTAATGTCAGTGATTCAAGATCGTCATCAACAAGACGTTTTGCAGAAGCCAGCCTGTAACGACTGCTCGACTTGATCACATGTCTCTCGCGTACAAGTGCATCAAGCGTGAACTCAATCAAAGTGGTATCCGGGAATGCTAGGGGGGCCGATATGTTTGCCAGCGCGAAGTCACTCTCACCAGGCTGCGTTGTGTGCAAATCTCGCAACCGCCCTTTTAACAGATCTTTCCAAGAGTCAAGTGTCTGCGAGTGTAAGGCAAACGCCCCATGTAGAATTATCTCCGGTGCACGCATCCTCAGCAATTCTTGTGTCTCGCTTGCTGTCATACCAAAATGCTGTGAAAGCTGCTGACAAGTGATACTCTTGGGGGCATTGTATCTTAGCCATGCGCAAAGCGCAGCAGATACGTCTTCAACGGCGAGCGACTTCAGCCTGCTTATCGTTAATTCTGATCGTCTTGTGGTACGCAATGATGGATCAAGCTCAAGAACTATGCCTCCGCCTAAGGTTTCCACGGGCGAATAGCGGCGAAGCACAAAGTGGTCGTGCCAAGCAGCAACTACAAAGTCTTCAAGAATTAACAGGGCGAACTTTGTTCCTTCCACATCAGCAAGTTCGCGATATCTCCCCATGACCTCCTGAGTACCGATGAGTAATCTAATACGCTGTCTGTCTCGCAATGCTGTTGAACCTGGTACTTGCTGCAACTGCACTGACAACCTCTTAGAAACGATCATACTGCCGGGATCAGTGATTGTTTGCCCGCGAACAGGAAGTATCTCTGTGTTTAAGTTAAGAGCGGCGCGCATACCGGCCAGAAGGTTGTGGAAGCCTTTCGCGTTCGATTGCAGGTTTTTTACCCGAGCAGAGTAGCCGCCAGGAAGCAGTTCGACATGCTGGTCGCTCTCCACCTTACCGGAAAGCACAGTACCAGTTACAACCGTCCCGTAGCCATGGACCTTAAAAACCCGATCAATCGGAATTCTGAGTGTACCGGATGTTCTCTTGCTTGGCAGATTTCTCAAAGAACGAATGAGAAAGCTTCTGAACTCTTGGATACCTCGTCCGGAGAGTGAATCAATTTCATAAATCTCCGAATGGGCAAGAAATGTGTCGCGAACAACGGAACGCACTTGTTCCTTAACTAACTCCCTCCATTCAGATTCTACTACATCTGACTTTGTAATAACAATAGTCCCGAAGCGTACCCCAAGGAACTGAAGTATGTATAAATGCTCTCTGGTTTGCGGCATTACGCCGTCGTCTGCGGCCACTACAAGAATCGCGAAATCGATTGTTGAGGCTCCAGCGACCATGTTGTGAACGAATTTCTCGTGACCGGGCACATCGATTATGGCCGCCACATCCTCCAGAAATGCAAAGCCCAAGTCGATTGTGATTTTTCGACGCTTCTCCTCCGGTAGTCTGTCCGGGTCTGTGCCAGTTAAGACTCGTACCAGAGTAGATTTGCCATGATCAATGTGACCTGCAGTCCCAACAATAACTCTTGCCATCAGTCGCGCTTGAAAATACTCTGCATGTCGAAAGTATGATACTCTGCCATACACCATCGACAACCATTGTATTGCGGACGATGTTGGGAGTCGATCATTCTTTTTACCTGGTCAAGTGTATAGATTTTTCTTCTCTTGTCTTCCGGTATTTTCTTTAGCTGGCATTCATACTTTGGCGAGGCCAGACTATGGATTATCAGATTCTCTTCATCCACAAGGTACATATGGCACACCTCAATTTACTTATGTTGTACTCGAAGATATACTTGCCGTCAATCTGTGTCTTTCATCATCGGTCAGCTCGCGCCATTGACCGGGACGAAGACTCCCAAGTCTGATACCTGATTGTTCCGTGCGCGTTAAGGAAACTACTCTTGATCCAAGTGCTGACACCATTCTACGAATCTGACGGTTTCTACCCTCTGAAAGCGTGAGCTCAAACTCCTTGTTTGACAACTCGCGGACATGGACGGCCCTTGCAATCCCATCTGACAGCATGACGCCCTTTGCGAGTTTCATTGCCTGACTACGAAGTAGAGGCGGTGAAACAATGATTCGATAGACTTTGGTCGAACCAAATCGCGGATGCGACAGGCGATGAGCCAATTGCCCGTTGTCAGTCACTATAAGTAGACCTGACGAGTCACGGTCCAGTCTTCCGACAGGAAAGTAGCGCCGGTCATTTGGCAGATACTCAAGCAAGATCGGGCCTTGCTCCTTCCCTGCTTTGCACGTGCAAAGCACTCCAGCTGGCTTATTGAACACAATGATCCTTGAATCAAGCTGTTCACGAACTTGCTCCCCGTCAACAGCAACAATATCATGAACTGTATCAACATTTGTTCCAAGCTGTCGAATCACTTTTCCATTTACGGTAACTCGGCCAGCAACAATTAGCTTGTCAGCTGCCCGTCGGGAACAGACACCGCGGCTTGACAAAAACTTATTTAGTCTCGTACTCTCATGAGAAAAACCCTCCTTTAGAGGGTCAATTTCATGTCCTCTTTCGATATCGTAAGCTGCAATCAACTTTGAGTAAGTACGTTCAATTTCTTGAATTTTGATTGCCATTTGTCAAGCGGCATTTCAGTCCTTGTCTTGAACTTGAGTTTGCTCTTACCGAACATTGCGTCAACTCGAATTGTCAATTCAGCAACTTGGTCAGAAGTCAGCTTTACTATGTCTTCAGCGACAAGGTCGCCATATTGTATCTTAATAGCTCGTTCACCCGGATACAAGCGACTAATCAGTGTTGCATCAAAAGACTTTTCCGGGCTATCAAGAATCAGTTCATCATCGACGTAAACGCGAAGCTTTTTTCCGTCAAACTTTGCAAAATTCTCATTAGGCACAATAGCAATCATCGCTGTACCGGAAAGCCTCTCATATGTTCCGACAAGCTCGTGGTTTGGGTTGTCCGCAGTTACATTAATCCGAATGGGATCGGGTGACTTGAATCCAGGAACACCGGCAAACTCGACGACGCGCGTGCCATAGGAAGATGAAACAACTGCAGATCCAACTCCAACGGCAACACCGTCGACTCTTATGCCAGCAGCAAGAGGAACGGTTGTTATGGTTAGTTGGGGCGTTGGTAACTTGTTGACAGGTTGCAGTGAGAAAGCTGCCAACTCGCTCTGGTCATTCTCTGTTAACACAATTTCAATGGAATCTGGAGACGAGATGTACCCATCAAGTTCAATCGAGAATACGTAGTAGCCTCGATCCAAGCCACGATATGTGTAAGGGGTCTTGTTTGGAGTCCGAGCGCCGTTCACCAATATTGCGCCTCCGGCAGGTTCAGAAGATACTGAAATTGAAGTACCCGTAAGTGTTGTACGTTCGAGGGCAGCTTTGTTGGCAGTTCCCTGCAAAGCATTCACTGTATCTTTGTGCGTTAAAGGCAAAATGGCTTGCCCTACGAGCTTCTCTCCCGCTTCAGGGTTCCGATCACTATCAAGATCCCCATACAACAGCATGGATCGCCGCTTTGGCGCCGCTGGAATGGAGCGAATCATGGCTTCGTCAAGTGCGAAGATGTCCTGACGCACGCCGTCGCGAAGTGGCACGATTTCCGGACCTTTTGAGGCAGTGACTGAGTCAACCATGGAGAACGCCGCGACTCCAATTCGTCCGGCCTGGATTTCGACTATTGCAACTTCCGGATCACTAATCAAACCAGGCGCTCGAACTGTTATGAGCCTTCGGCCAACTTCGATGCCATCCAAGACCGTATCTGTCACCGCACCGGATTGTACACCGTCCACGTAGACGTCGGCTCCCTTTATTGACGAGGTCACGTGAACCTGCCCGACAGGCTTTGTATCCAAATTAAGCACCCACCAAGAAACGGCTGTTATTAAAAGAAGCGGCAGTGCAATTTTGGCCAAATTTCCCAGAAGCTGAATCACTGGTCGCGGATTGCGGTGAGGCATAGAAACCTTTTGAGCTTAAGCGGATTTTGTTGACTGGAAACTCTGTCCTGAACCAGCTCCGACGTTCATAAATGGACGAAGCAGTTCCATCGGAATTGGAAAAACTGTAACAGAATTGTTTTCAGCTGCAATTTCGACGAGTGTCTGCAAGTAACGCAACTGCAGCGCTTCCGGATGCTTTGCGATCACGGAGGCAGCTTCAGTAAGCTGATCCGCGGCTTGTCGCTCGCCTTCCGCCGCGATAATCTTTGCGCGCCTTTCTCGTTCGGCTTCTGCTTGCCGAGCCATCGCTCGCTTCATCTCTTGCGGCAAGTCTACGTGTTTCAGTTCAACTAATGAGATCTTGATGCCCCAAGGATCGGTTTGACGGTCGATGATCATCTGTAGTTCGTCATTAATCTTCTCACGCTCAGACAGAATCTCATCAAGCTGTATTTGTCCAAGCACGCTTCGAAGTGTCGTTTGCGATAACTGGCTCGTGGCAAACATGTAATTCTCAACGTCCAGGACAGCTTTAGCCGGATCCATCACTCTGAAATATACAACTGCATTGACCTGCAAAGATACATTGTCACGGGTAATAATATCTTGGGGAGGAACGTCAAGAACAACAGTTCGCAAACTCACCTTTACCATTCGGTCAACCAAAGGAATCAATATGATTAACCCCGGACCCTTGACGCCGATAACCCGACCAAGCCTAAATACGACACCACGCTCGTATTCATTCAGAACTCGAATTGAGGTTGCAATAATGAAAATCGCAAAGACTACCAGGAACGCAATAAACGGTAACATGGTAACTCCGATCATGATGAAGATTCCACAAAATAAGGTTCGACGGTCAATTCCATTCCGGAAATTGACTTGACTCTAACTTTCGAGCCTCGGACTACTAGTGTCGGGCAACGCGCGGACCACAACTCCCCATGCACCAAGACCTTTCCAAGCGGACTTAGATCAGTCGAAGCAACACCAATCTCGCCAATCAATCCCTCACTTCCCGTAGTCACCTTGCGTGATTGCGCGCGCAGCCCCATGCCCACAACGAATGCGAAGAATAAGGCAGTGACTATTGCTGCCGGTATAATGAGTTCGAGGCCAACCTGAATTCCAGTCATACCGGGCTGGAACAGCATTAATGATCCTAAGGTCATGCTTATGACTCCTGCCACGGACAATAATCCATAACTTGCGACCTTTATCTCCAGCAGAAAAAGTATTACTGCAAAGAGAATAAGGAGAACACCAGCCCAACTTACTGGTAGCAGCTGAAGACTGAAAAATGCGAGAATTAGCGAAATACCGCCAATAACACCCGGCAATATTACTCCCGGATTATAGAGCTCAAAAAACAGACCGTAAATCCCGATAAGCATCAAGATGTAAGCAATATTCGGGTCAGAAATGACGTCTAAAACCCGAAGTCTGAAGCTCATTGGAGTCTTGATGACAATTGCATTCCGTGTTTGCAAGGTGTCTTGTTCACCGCCGATACTGACTACCCGTCCATCGAGAGAGTCAAGTAAACTCTCGCCACTTTCGGCTATAATCTCAATTACATTAAGATCAAGCGCTTCCTTCTCAGTAATGGATTTGCTCTCCACGACGGCCTTTTCCGCCCAGTCCGCATTTCGTCCTCGATTCTCTGCAAGAGTTCTCGCGAACGCGGCTGCATCATTTGTTATCTTACCTTCCATGACACTTGATGTGTCGTCTCCCCCCCCTATTCCTCCGAGACCAACCGGGTGAGCGGCACCGATGTTTGTGCCGGGAGCCATGGCTGCGATATGTGATGCGAGCGTTATGAAAACGCCGGCGGAACCGGCGCGGGACCCGGAGGGTGCGACATAGACAACGATCGGAACTTCCGATGCGAGCATCGACTTGCACATAATTCTGGTGGTTTTCAATAACCCGCCTGGCGTGTCAAGCTCGATGACAAGTGCCTCTGCATTATTTGCCGCGGCCGCCTGCAAAGAGTTTTCAAGCATCTCATTTGCCACCGGTCCAATAGCGCCGTTAATCGTTAGCCACTGGACAGTTGATGCGTGAGCCAAAGAAGCAGATAGGACTAAGGCTAGAATAGTGAGCACGATTTCTGTGTCCTATTCGACTATTTAATCGAATTCAGTATCTGTTCACCAAGCAATTCAACTTCTTCATCCGCAACTGTACGCATGTTGAACAGTACAACTTCGTCCTTTATAATTCCAATTACGGGAATATCAGTATTCCTTAGTTGCTTGGCCCATCTGGATGCTGAGAAACTCTTAGGTAACGCAGATACTGCAACTGAAGGAAGTGGCGTCACAGGCATTGTCCCTGATCCGGCTTGTGCGGATGATTCGATGACACTTAGCTCCGTCCAGCGTGGATGCGAACCTAACTTTTGCTTGAGTTTCTCCGCCCGTGCAGCAGTTATTGCGACAGGTTCAGTCAGCATCCGCCAAGTCGGTATTTCAATCGACGGCCGACTTGGATGTAAGAAGCTCTTGAGTGTTGAAGCAAGTGCTGCGATCTCAAGCTTTCCGGGGCGAAGAATCCTTGCAAGCGGTGAGCGCCTGAGTTTCGTAATAAGCTCTTTTCGTCCCAAAATGATACCTGCCTGAGGGCCACCAAGAACTTTGTCACCTGACACGAGAACTAGATCAGCACCTTCCTCCAGACTCTGTGTGACGTTCGGCTCTTCTGGAAGTCCGAGCTTTGCCCAATCCCAGAGCAATCCCCCACCTAAATCATCAACACAAATCAGATTATGCGATCTTGCGATCTTTGCGAGTTCGGCAACACTGACGCTTTCCGAGAAGCCTTCAATGCGATAATTCGAAGGATAAGCCCTGAGAAGCATGGCGGATTTGCGGCCAATGGCACTTCGAAAGTCGTCAGCACGAGTTCGATTGGTCGTGCCCACTTCAACAAGTTTAGCACCGGAACGTGACATGATTTCTGGAAGTCTGAAGCTTCCGCCAATTTCGATCAACTGCCCCCTCGAGACGATGACTTCCTTGCCGGAAGCTAATTCGTGCAGAACCAGATACAACGCAGCCGCATTGTTGTTAACGACTAGTGCGCCTTCGGATCCCGTCA
This sequence comes from bacterium, assembly GCA_013360195.1. Classification (NCBI taxonomy): domain Bacteria; species bacterium. The sequence goes on along the minus strand of JABWCQ010000002.1, from coordinate 160,237 downwards.
GCCACGCGAGCAATGATTGAAGCTTCTCCTGCCTGTTCCCGCGGAGGCCTGTCTGCATGTCGACTTCGAGATCGCAGTAACCACATGACACTAAAAGTGAGTCAATCGCACCGCGTGACAATGGTGCCCGTCCCAATCCCGTGTGGAGTATTATACCCGTACAGTTTATGACACGCTTCGGACTTGCGTCGAGGAGATCCTCAACACTTGCAAACACCCGCCCAGCAATGGAGTCGACGCTTTGTACCTCGCCGCCTTTTTCGATAGATTTCCTGGCCTTCTCGATCTCCTGTCTTATTATTTGACTAAGACGAGTGTTCGATACTTTGCCACGAAAAGTATCAAATTCGGGGCGTTCAAGAATCTTATCCACACCTGGTAATTTCCGCCGAGCATCACCCGTATCAGCCATCTCTTACAAAGAAGTTTCTAGTGTCAGACGTATACCGGAAAAGGCTTGAACTTGGCGACACACACCATTTGAGCACTTCAGGCCACCACGCTCTTTGCCATAGAACAAGATAGCACGATGCCTGCCATCGCTGAATTTCCACGCAGCCTCGCCTGAGGCCCAATAATCACCTTCATTCCGCTTAAGCACTTCATCATCCGTCAACTGAAGCGAAGTGTATAGCGACAACGTACCGTTTGGAACCCAGGAAACTGCGTAGAGCATATCATGGAATGTGTCACCACGTGTCTTGTCGTCTATCATTAGCTGCTCAACTTCAAACTCTACTTCCTGCGTGCCGCGCAGAGGAAAACTTGCTCTCAATTGTCCCCAATACCGTTCCTGCCAAATATTTGCAGCCTCTTCATTGAGCCCGAGTTCTACGAAAACCTCTTGCCCGCCTTCAAACTCATGATCAATATTCGCAAATAAGTCCCAAAACGCCCTGTCTTTCTCTTCCATACTTGGTATCGGAATCATCTCATCATCTTCTGAATGATGACTATTTGCATTGAAATGAGCTGTCAAGAATGTGCTTTCACCAATCATCCCCGATACTTCAAGTTGTGCTCCCACTTCATCAGGGACATTCATAACGTGGGGTTCTCTTCCCTGCAGAAGTCGTGGCGTCACTTCCCGGTGAACAGTCGGGGGATTCTGCACTTGAGTCACGTTACCGTAGCGGTAATCTGCATACTCGGCCAGTATTGACCATCCCCACTTGGAAACGGTCAAGCCGACAAAAGTGGCGTACCCAGCACTATTATGACCCTGCAAAACGGCTTCATTCCAAGCCCGTTCGCCGTAGAGATTAAATATACCTCTCGTTAAGTTCCAGTCGACACCTGCGACACTCATTTCCGGATGAGTACCGCTGTCATGATATGCATAACTGAATCCGAGATGCTCACTTCCAGGAGAAAGCTCGATTCTGCCTGCCGTTGTTTTTATCTCCTTGACCAACGCTCCAACTTCGGTCTTGCCAGTCAGGCCAATGAGCTTAATTGAACCGGCGTCGATTTGCATTCGTGCACCATCGTGCTCTGTGTCGAAATAGAGATCTCGGTTTTCAAACATGCTCAAGGTGAGTCCTGACGCCCAGATGTCACTGAAATGTCCGAAACGAAACTTCAAAGGACGAACCTGGCCTTCAAAGAATCGTTTGTCAAACTTGTTTATGTCTTCAAGCCGAAACTGATCTACATCTGCTTCGGATGGACGGAAGTACAGGTATCTCCCACCCAATCGGAAGTCACCACTGAAAAGGTCAAGCCGAAGTCGATTTTCCACGAATCGCCTGGCGATTGTATTGTCGGGATGTTCGAGTCCAGATCGTCTCGTATCTACCTCACGGCCATTGTCCCAGCGCAACAGGTTTGAACCGTCAAATTCAAGATCCTCAAGTTGTGCAAATGTCGCCGTCGTAATTAATAACAGAGTACAAATGGCCGATAGTATCTTAATCACTTGCCGTCTCTAATAGTTGATTTGCCTTTGCTAGCATTGCCGATGGATCTTTCAATTCACCCCGATTCTCAAAAACCGGTGTTCCATTTCCATCCAGCATTACGATAAACGGTATTGAAGTTCCCCCGTACAGCTTAAGCACTTCTCCATCAGGATCCAATAGTCCTGTGAAACCATAGTTCTTAGAATCAAGATACGGCTTTACCCTACTCTTTGATTTTTGGTTATCCTCTGACACCAACAGAACGTTCATGCCGCGTCGACGCAAGTCGTCAAAAGTGCTTCGCATGTTGTCCAATTCTGCTTTGCATGGCTTGCACCACGTTGCCCAAAAGATCAAAAGACTCGGTTGACCGGCGGCCTGTTCTGAAAGTTCATAGTCTCCGCCATTCACATTCGCAAGTGTCCAGTTTCGCCCTGCTGCTCCTGATGACTGTAGTACAACAAACACGGCGGCAAGAAGGAGAAGGCCTTTCAGCATAATTGTTCCTTGTTCAGTTCTCTGTATCGAATTCTGCAATCAATGATTCAATGGCACCGCGCAATTCTCCCTCAGTAACGCCGAGCCAACGATATCTAATCATTCCGGAAGGATCAATCAGCAAGTTTGTCGGACAACTCGCTACCTCATAGTGTATCGTACGAAGCGTCTGCTGTTGATCCCATAACAACGGAAATGTAAGTCCAAGCGATGGATGGGTGCTCTTGTAGCTTCGAAAGAGTGGCCACGGGTCAATGGCGTCGACCCCAAAGAATTCCAGCCAACCCGAGTAAAGCGGGTCGGCGTAGATTTCTTGTATGTGAGGAAACTCCGCGAGGCATGGTGCGCAGGTGTAAAAGAAGAATGAAATCAGCACTATCCTTCCTCTGTAGTCCTGCAATCTGAATATGGCACTATCGAGATCGCTTGGCAAAGAGAATACATGGGCCAAAGATCCAACGTTTGGACCAACTGACTGTGCCGTGAACTGTGCATTAATCTGAGCGGTATCTCCTTCTGACAGACTTACTGTCCAGCGTGACGGCGCATTTGTCATATGTCCGGCAAGATATGCCGACACGTTCCATAAGCCAGTGCTTGCGCCAATTACACTCGGAGGTGTTACTCCCAGCTCCTGATTGTTTACAATCAATGCAGTGCCGTCAGGAGCATCTACAAGCTTGATAGAGGCAATCGGTGCGGTACCGGTAAGCAATGACACGATAGCAAGCTCATTCTCCGCTAAGGTCAACATTAATGACGTTTGATAGTACCCGGGTTTGCTCGCTTCAACAAGATACTGCCCAGAAGCTAGTCCTGTCAACGTATCCGGCGTTAACTTAGCCGTTGCCGCTCCGTTCAGAAAAATTCTTGCGCCAATTACCTCCGCTCCCGTGCTGTCATGCAATTCGACGAAAATTTTGCCTGAATTCACCCGCGACTCTTCAATATCACAACCGGCAACTAGCCAACTGGATATCAAGAAGGCGACTGAAAAAATAGATACTTTACTTCGCATGGCAGCTCTAAAGGATTTCATGGTCTAGGGAGTGAATAAGCTCAGCTTGCCGAATTATCTCGAGATGGCTGTCAAAGGCCAATTTCGGAAGATGGGATGTTTCGAACCAGTGTGCTTCCAGCGCGTCATCGCCAGCAAGCGCATTTGAGAACTTACATGATGCGGTATAGGCGAGCACAAGTACATGGCCAAATACGCTGTCGTCATGAGTAGTGGCGGAAATTAGCTTTGCGGCCGTGCAATCGACACCAGTTTCCTCCTGCACTTCACGGTGAAGCGCGGACTCAGGGGTCTCTCCCTGCTCCATGAACCCGGATGGCAAAGCCCAAAACCCGGCGCCAGGATCAACTCCGCGCCGTACTAGCAAAACGCGGCCATTCTTGAGGAGAACAGCCGCGACAGCGGGAAGTGGATTCAAGTATACTACGTGGCCACAACTCAGGCATACAGGTCTAAGTCGGCCTTCTAAGTGCTTTTGTGCAAGCCGCTCACCGCACCGCGAACAATATCGATAGTGGTTTAACATGTCTCCACTTATTATTACCTTTGCTTTTCAATCGGAGGTCGAGTCCAAGTTAAATTCATCATTCGTAAGCAGTCCTAATCTAGAAGCTGCTACTGAAGCGGCCTTCTGCTCCGCTGTCTTCTTGGAAGTTCCTTCTCCTGTTCCGTAGGAGACACCGTTCAAAAAAATTTCCACGACAAATCGCTTAGAATGATCCGGTCCAGTTTCGTCGACAAGACGATACTCCGGACTGTCCCAAGAATTGGCTTGGGCATGCTCCAACACAAGACTTTTGTAATTGACATACTCATCTTTGGTGACTATCTCACGCCAATTGTCAAGCAAGTGAGTCTCAATGAACGTTCGCGCTGGCTTTACCCCGCCATCCAAATACATTGCACCAATCAGCGCTTCAAATGCGTCTTCAAGAATTGAGGAACGGTTTCGGCCTCCGGCCTTGTCTTCATTGTCACTGATTATTAGAAAGTCACCGAGCCCAATTCGCTTTGCAGCACCGACCAAGGATGTGCCCGATACAATGACAGATCGAAGTTTTGTGAGTTGGCCCTCAACCATTCCTGGGAAGAGGTGATAAAAATACTCCGCGATGACAAAATCAAGAACGGCATCGCCAAGAAACTCGAGCCGTTCATTTGATTCATGTCGTCCTAAATTTTCCTTACTGAGAATGCTGCGATGCCGCAGAGACGAAACAAGGTAATCAGGGTTCTTGAATCGATAGCCAATTCGCTCTTCCAAGTCCCACAACTGCTGACGCAAATTCCGGGGAATATCCCGATCTCGCCTTGCCAGCATGTTGCGGAGCCATTTCATCTTGTTCTCTATCCTTCTTTGCGGTACCCCGGCTTCGCAACTACCAAAGACGAATTGTGCCCACCAAAACCAAACGCGTTGGACATTGCAACATTTACTTCACGCTTGATTGCGACATTCGGCGTGACAAACAAGTCACATTCGGGGTCTTGGTTCTCAATGTTGATAGTTGGCGGTATCAAATCATTCTTGGTTGCTAAGACGGTTGCGATTGCTTCAATCGCACCAGCTGCACCCAGCGTATGACCAGTCATTGACTTTGTCGACGAGACAGCAATGCGTTCCGCGTCTCGGCCGAATACACGACGTATAGCGCGAATTTCCGTTGGGTCACCCACGTCCGTTGATGTGCCGTGTGCATTGATATACCCGATTTCTTCATTAGAAACTGCGGAGTCGACAATTGCAGCCTGCATCGCACGGCGCGCACCGTCACCATCAACGTGAGGCGCTGTAATGTGATACGCATCTGCACTCGCACCTACGCCAAGAATTTCTGCGTGGACAAGTGCCCCTCTCCCCTGCGCAGACTCCAGACTTTCCAGGACCAGAACTCCCGACCCTTCTCCTATGACAAAGCCATCGCGATCACGATCATAAGGCCTGCTTGCTTTTTCAGGAGCATCATTTCTGGTTGACAACGCTTTCATAGCGTTGAACCCTCCCACACCAAGATGAGTTATTGCTGCTTCTGTCCCGCCTGCAAGTATTACATCAGCTTCGCCGGCTTGTATCAGGCGGGTCGCAATGTGAAGACTATGGCCGGCCGTTGCACACGCTGATACAACAGCAAAGTTTGGACCGCCAAGGCCAAAGGTGATGGAAATCTGACCGGAAACAATATCCGAAATCATCATTGGAACAAAAAACGGACTGATGCGCTTCGGACCGCGATCAAAATAGACTTTTGCCTGCTCTTCAAAGAGATCAATTCCGCCTATTCCAGATCCTATAATAACACCAATTCTGTCTTTCGAAACTTGATGATTACCATCGGCCAGACCTGCATCCATCAATGCCTGATGCGCCGCAGAGATTCCGAATAAAGTGAATCTTTGGAATCGTCTTGCTTCCTTTGCGTCAAGCAAGTCTCCGATGGAAAAGTTTTTCACTTCACACGCGAATTTAGTGGCAAAGTCAGTTGGGTCAAATAAAGTGATTGGCCCAGCTCCGGACTTTCCGCTGGTTATCGAAGACCAGAAGCTCGAAACATCGTTGCCCACCGGCGTGACTATTCCCATGCCGGTAATGACAACTCGCCTTCTCGACATACTACTTGTTCTTCCTGGTTAGGCGCTTTGCTCAGTTTTGCTCCTGAGGTAATTCAGGGCATCACCGACCGACTTCATTGTTTCGGCATCCTGATCCGGAATTTCAAGACCGAATTCCTCTTCAAATGCCATTACGAGTTCGACCAAATCCAGCGAATCTGCACCGAGGTCTTCAACAAAGCTCGCGTTTTCGGTGACGCTGGCAAGATCTACCTGCAGGCGGTCAGCAATAATCTTCTTAATCTTGTTCTCCAAGTCGGACATTTTCAAGGCCTCCGGTTGAAAAAATAACGGTCGAATGACGTTGTTACATGTGCAAACCACCGTCGATCACAATCACTTGTCCCGTGATATAGTCCGACGATGGTGAAGCAAGAAATGCGCAAACTTGCGCTATATCATCTGGTTTGCCAAGATACTTTAGCGGAATAGACTGCATATAGGAATCGCGCGTCTCGTCCGTCAATTGGTGGGTCATCTCTGTTTCGATGAATCCCGGTGCAATTGCGTTTGCACGAATCCCTCTGCCTGCGAGTTCCTTGGCAACGGACTTTGTGAGTCCTATTACGCCTGCCTTGGATGCCGAGTAATTAGCCTGGCCCGCATTTCCCATTACGCCGACGACAGATGCGATATTCACGACTTTTCCGTACCGTGATTTCATCATCGGTTTAATCGCGGCTTGTGTGCAAATGAATGTGCCGGTCAAGTTAACGCTGATTACTCGTTCCCAATCTGATTCGGACATCCGCATGAGAAGTCCATCTCGAGTTATCCCAGCATTGTTTACGAGAATCGTGAGTTCGCCAAACACTTCAAGCACCCGCTGAACAAAACTCGACACTCCTTCCTTGTCTGTTACGTCCAGCACTTGCTCCATGACTCGAACACCAAAGGTGTCTGCAAGTTCGCGTGCTGTCCTCTCGAGATCTTCTGCAAGGACATCTGTCAGGGCAAGATTGGCTCCTGCCGCGGCGAATTCCTGTGCGATTGACTTGCCAATCCCGCGGGCGGATCCTGTAATCCATGCTACTTTGCCCGAAAGTGTCTTGTTCATTCTTCAACTTCCGAAAGGATTCGCTCGATTTCAGATTGTGTACCGACTGTTTCAGCTGATTCGCCTGCGATCGTTCGCTTCAGCAGACCTGTTAACACGTTGCCAGGTCCCACTTCATACCATTTTGCAGGTCGAAGATTGTTCAACGAAACCAAACAATCTGTCCATCGGACGGGCGATAGCAGCTGACTTGCAAGACTTTGCCTGATTGAGTCAACGTCTGAATGCACTTCCCCGCTCACATTTGAAACAACTGGAACTCTTGGCGAGCGAATGTCGCACTCCGCGAGCGCATTGCCCAACTTGGCTGCCGCCGACTCCATTAATGGCGAATGAAATGCCCCTGATACTACGAGTTTTCGCACCAGTTTAGCTCCGGCTGACTTGCATAATTCCATCGCTTTTTCAACAGCCGGGATTTCACCAGAGATTACAAGTTGACCCGGGGAATTGTAGTTTGCTGGCACAACTATCCCCACATTTCGACAATCAGCGCAGATCTGTTCGACAGTTTCGTTGGAAATTCCAACAACAGCTGCCATTGTGCCAGGCTGTCTGTTTCCAGCTTCTTGCATCGCTTCAGCACGAACTCGTACGAGTTCCAGACCAGTTTCGAAAGTAAAGGCTGCTGCGCTTGCAAGGGCGGAGTATTCTCCAAGGCTGTGTCCGCCTGCACAAGATGGCAATATTGAATGCTCGGCTAGTAACTCGCCGACAATCATCGAATGAATATAAAGAGCCGGTTGAGTAACTCTTGTCTGCCTTAGCACATCTTCCGGCCCGTTAAAGCAAATCTCTGCAATGTCGTAACCAAGAATTCTCTGAGCTTCGGAAAAACGACTTTTAGCCAGTTCATGGCTGTCATACAAATCTTTCGCCATTCCAACGAACTGAGAGCCTTGGCCAGAGCATAAGAAAGCAACGGTACTCAAATCTGATTTCATAATCCGGTCAAAACCTCACAACCATTCCGCCCCATGTGAAGCCGCCGCCAAATACAACCGAAAGCATCAGTTGATTGTCAGTCAGTTTTCCTTCCTTGCGGGCTTCGTAGATTGCAAGTGGAACCGAGGCTGAAGACGTATTCCCGTACTTGTGAATATTCAGGAACACTTGTTCCATTGGCAAACCCATTCGTTCGGCAGTCGCCTTGATTATTCTGGTATTTGCCTGGTGAGGAATGAGCCAATCAATATCACTTGGTTGTAGTCCTGCCTTTTCCACGACCTCGAATGCAGTTCGCTCCAGCATCCTAACGGCATGACGAAAAACTTCATTTCCGTTCATGAACAGAAAGCGGTCGCCATTGTTGTTGTCATTCCTGGAAGCAGTGCCGTGACCAATGGAATACAACAAGTCAACATACGTTCCATTCGATCCAATTGAAATCGCCAGAATTCCGCGATCATCAGTTGCACGCGTCAAGACGGCGGCTCCAGCCGCATCTCCAAACAGGACACATGTCGAGCGATCATCCCAATTTACCATTGGAGTGAGCATTTCACTGCCGATTACAAGCACATTCCTGGCGCGGCCAGAGGCAATCAATGCGTCTGCATTGTACAAGGAAAAGAGGAAACCACTGCATGTTGCGCTGACATCCCATGCCGCCGCGTTTCTTGCCCCAATTGCCTCTTGAACAAACACGGCAGTTGAGGGGAATCGCATGTCTCCAGAGATTGTGCCTATGATGATCGCATCCAGCTCTTCTGCCTCTATCCCCGCATCCAACATCGCCTCACGCGCCGCGCGGATACAGTAGTCAGAAGTTCGCTCCCCTTTCTTCATGATGCGTCGTTCCTTGATTCCGGTGCGACTGGTAATCCACTCATCACTGGTATCGACCATGCGCTCCAAGTCTTTATTGGAGAGCACGGTTTCGGGAATCCCAACTCCCAAACCGATTATGCGGGAAACCGGAGCGACTCCTTTACTCATCGTCTGACTCCTCTACTTCCAGTTCATCCCTCTTTTCAGTTCTTCCTTTGTATCGTGCCACACCACGCGCGAGCATGCCGGCGTCATACTCTTCGACTCCGGCACTAAGGGCAGCGGGGAGATTGCGGTTCACCATGTTTCTCGCTTCGCGAATGGCGTTTTTTATCGCCTTTGCCGGAGAGCCGCCGTGGCAGATAATCGAAACGCCGTTGACACCAAGCAAAGGTACTCCTCCGACTTCAGAGTAATCAAACTCCCTTGCAAGTTGCAGGAGCTGAGATGGTGGTTCAACTCTTTGACCGTCACTGCCTGTTGTCATTCGCTTGGCAAATGCCAGATAGAGTGATTCGGCCAACTTGAGCACAACATTACCGACAAAACCGTCACACACTACAACGTCCGCCTTGTGGCGGAAGATGTCTCTTCCCTCAATATTGCCAATAAAATTGAGACCACTGTGCTCCAGTAGATAATGAGTTGAGAGTACAAGCTCATTTCCCTTTGTCTTCTCTTCTCCAATGGACAGAAGAGCAATACGCGGGGATTCAAGGCCAACGAGGAGTTTCATGTACACAGAACCCATAACTGCAAATTGAAGTAAGTTAATGGGTTTACAATCCGTATTTGCTCCGACATCAAGGAGTATGGTGAACTTCCCGTTTCCCTGCGGGAACAGACCGCCAATTGTAGGTCTTTTGACTCCCTTAATCAAGCCCAGTTTCAAGTAGCTCGCGGCCATTTGCACGCCTGTGTGACCGGCCGAGACAATTGCCGACGCGCCGCCTTCCTGGTGCATATCAATTGCACGCAGCAAAGAACTGTTCGGTTTCGAACGCACGACTTTGCCCGGTGAATCTGTCATCTCGACGATCTCCGGCGCGTCAACAATCATGAGTCGCCCATTATCATCAGTGCGGCTGAGTCGATGCAATTCGGCCTGGATAGTCAGTGCAGGTCCAAAAAGAGCGACACGAATGTCCGGCATCTCATCGACTGCGAGACATGCTGCTTCTACTGGAACTTCGGGAGCATGATCACCCCCCATTGCATCCAAGGCTATTACCATGGACGGCAAGTCTTAAGCTGTCAGTTGTTCTTAACTTGAACGACAAAGCGGCCGTTATAATAGCCGCAGGAGCCGCACACCCGATGTGGCGCGATTACGGCTTTGCAATTTGAGCATGTCGCCAAGGCGGGGCCGCTCAGGTTGAAGTTCGCACGGCGTCGGTCTCGGCGAGATTTTCCAACTCGTCTCTTAGGTACTGGCATGTTCGGATTTGTTAATTGTTTTATCTTATTAAACTTGAAATTCTAACAAACGCACGGCCCATCATTCAGGTTTGCTCCGCACTTTTGACACAACCCAAGGCAATGCTCGCTACACAAGTGTCTGCCTGAATAGGCAAGTATGAGGAAGTCGCGCAGGTCCTTCGTTAGGTCAATTTCGGTTGTCCCTGCCCGAACATAGGCGATGTCATCATCGTCCACCTGGTCACCGGATGGTGGTTGTCCTAATACGTAAAGAAGCGGATTTTCCAAACTAATCCGGACGTCCGCCAATGAAAGGCATCTGTCACATTCTGCAAATGCTGTAGTTGTTAACCGAACTTTCAGTTCAAAGTATGGATCATGTCGGTCAAGATGTATCTCGACCAAAATGGGTTTCGCGAACTGAGATGGATCTAATTCAAGTTCGTCCGCCCTCAATTCTTCGGCTACGTTATGAGTGCCAGGAGAAAACGACGGAAGGTGGAGTTTCACGGCAAGAGTACTGAAGTGATAAAGATAACAAGACTTAGGAAAAGTATCAAGCAAATTGGCCGGAAGCCTTACAACTCAGACATCTCGTAAATTATTGATATTGTTCTATTTAAATAATAAACACTAAACACATATTTATCAACGATCGCCTTCATTTCCCGGGCCGGTACCAGGCAAGTCCGTATCAGTCAGTTTCGTTTCAAGAGAACGGATATGGTCACGAATCTTGGCTGCCTCCTCGTACGCCTCCATTTCCACACACTCTTTAAGTTTCTGATGGAGATAGGCAATTTGCTCAACGATGGATCGGTTGACGGGCTCATTGCTAACCGCTGCTCCGTCCATGACCTTACGAGCAACTTGAATCGGCGCTTTTGACTTCAAGGCAAGAGCGATAGCATCAGAAGGCCTGGCATCTATTCTACGAATCTCACCATCTGCAACCTTAAGCTCAACTTCGGCATAGAATGTGTTGTCCCTCAGGTCACAGATTGTCGTTGAACGTATCTCGATTTTTCCTTCCTGCAAGATTGCTGCAAACAAATCGTACGTCATGGGACGCGCGTACTCGAGCCCCTGAAGCAAGAACGAGATGCTTTGTGCTTCCGCCGCGCCAATAAAAATCGGAAGCCAACGCTCTCCCTCCTTTTCTTTCAGTATGACAACATATCCCTGATATGGAGGGCATACGGAAATTCCGATAACGTCGACAATAACAAACTGATCACCCGAGTTCATGATTCTGACTATTCCAGTATTTGTATAACTGTCAATTTCCTTCGCCGTGTTCCGGGGAAGTTACAGCAGCCTTTTCCACCGGTGCATATTTGGGAGGCGTTGCGAACCCAAACCTTTTCTTCTTCCCGCTGGGTGTACGTGAAAACGATTCAATTTGCGCCAATCTTTCCGGGACTTTGTACCGCGGAATCCGGGATTCGAGAATCGAAATTGCCTCTGCAAGCCGTGTTGTTTCTCCAGTAAAACTCACAACCGCGGCGATTTCACTCTCTGTTTCATCATCGTGGACTGCAAAAACGACAGCGTCGCTCAAGCCGCTTGCGTTTCGGATAGCGTCCTCAATTTCAAGTGCCTTTACAATGAATCCTGCCTTAAAAAACAACGCCTTCTCGTTTCCTAGAATGTAAAGGAAGTCATTGTCATCAACAAGCGCCCAATCGCCCGTAAAGGTGAACGGAGACGATTGTTCTTTGCCTTGGAATGTCAAGGAAGTAACCTTTTCTGGTCGTGGCGCGAATTTATACGCAAGACGCCCCGGCTGATTGTTACCAAGTTGTTCGCCATCATTGCCAAAGATGACAATCTCAGAGCCGGCAAGCGGACGCCCCACTGATTCTACAGGCCAAACTCCCGGAACTGTATTAAGTGCAAGAAACCCGGCGCATTCAGCAGTGCTGAATCCTGACCAGACAACTCCGTCAGTTGCACTGATCAAAGTTGTGCAATAGGATTCTGTAAGAGGAAAGTCGGTCACAAGTATAGATGAAAGCCTGCCTTTAAGCTTTAATAGTCGATCCGCATTCCAACTTTCCTCATCCCGCGCTTGTGCCATTACAAGTATGCGTTGATTGCCATTAAGCTTGGGTTCTTCATGCAGAGCGTTCTCAGGTTCATCGAGTACGACAGTTCCACCTGCTTTCAATGTGGCGCAGAGAGCAAAAGAAAAGTTGGCAGGTGAAGCAAGCGATCCAGTGAACCATGTCTCCAAGCCTGGCTTCAGCCGCAGGTTCGCTATTAGTGCATTTGCCTGCCAGTTCACGGCCGCTGCAGAATGTTGAAACGCACGAGGCAAACCGCAGGTTCCGGCCGTATGGAGCAGGAAACCGCCAGCTACATGTTGAGCAGTCACGCCGGTCTTTGGAGTGACACCATGGATTTCACCTGACCATTTCAAATACGGCAATCGAGAAGCGAAGAAACCTGATTCCTGATTCTCACCCAGAACCAATCCGCTGATGCGAAGTGAGTCAAAAAGCTTGGCACAGGTCTCGGGATCCTGCCTGGGATCGAACAGAAAAGGCAATGCACCGTCGCAAAAGCACGCAAACACTGCTGCAACACTTCGCAAATTCCTTTCACATGCGACTGCGACAATCTGATCCGGCATTATCCCCGCTCGCGTTATGCCGCCACGAAAAAGCGAAACTTGTTCATGAAACGCGGTTGAAGAAACGCTCTCCCCGCCGGAAACAAACAGAGTTCTTTCCGGCGATAAAGTCAGAAGTGAATGTGCCCACTCCGACAGATTACTAATTCCACGACCACCGTCCACTATACAATGAGCTCCCCTAGCCTGTCCAGTGAGCGATACTGGATCGCTTCTGTGACATGATGCATTTGAATATCGTCACTTTCCTCTATGTCTGCAATCGTTCGTGCGACTTTTCTGATCCGATGATACGCACGTGCGGACAACCCCATGTTTTCAACGACCTGTCGCAGTAACTCAAGACTTTGTGAATCGATAGGAGCAAACTGCTCAATCTCCTTGTTACTCATTTGAGCATTGGAATAGAGATTCGTACGATAATTTTCGAATCTCTGGCGCTGCCGACGACGCGCTGAATCGACTCGACTTCTTATCCTGTCCGAACTGTCTTTTGCTGCCGGTGATGAAAGTTCGTTCCAAGATACCCGGGGAACTTCCACGTGCAAATCTATCCTATCGAGAAGGGGTCCGGAAATCTTTGCTACGTAGCGGCGAATCTGTTCGGTCGTGCACTTGCACTCTCTGTCCTGGTCTGTTGCAAAGCCGCAAGGACATGGATTCATCGCCGCTACAAGCATAAACTGTGCGGGATATGAGAGCGACACGGCCGCACGAGACAATGTAACGACACCGTCTTCCAGCGGCTGCCTGAGTACCTCCAAGACGTTCTTGTGAAATTCAGGCAATTCATCAAGAAATAGAACGCCGTTATGCGCGAGCGACACTTCACCCGGACGCGGAATCATACCGCCGCCGATTAATCCGGCATCTGAGACGGTGTGATGCGGAGAACGAAACGGACGATTTGCGACTATTGCCTTACCGCTGGGAAGTATGCCGGCAACGGAGTGGACTCGAGTAGTCTCAAGTGCCTCTTGTATACTGAATTCCGGCAAAATTCCCGGCAAACGCTTTGCGAGCATTGTTTTCCCAGATCCGGGAGGACCGATCATTAGGACATTGTGTCCACCTGCGGCTGCCACTTCAAGTGCTCGTTTGACCGATTCTTGGCCGCGAACATCCGAGAAATCACCGGTCAATTCACGAGATTCATCGAACAGTCGACGATGATCTACAGAATGTCTGTCAATCGGCTTTAGCCCATTCAAGAAGTCAATTGTCTCACGCAGGGAGTTCGCTGGATATACTTCCATTTCATCAACAAGAGCGGCCTCCTGCTTGTTACCATCGGGAACGACAATCTTTTGCAAGCCTTCTTTCTGCATTGCGCCGGTTACAGAGAGCATTCCTCTCACGGGACGCAAATTGCCGTCCAAAGCAAGTTCGCCCATGAAGACTGTGTTTTCAAGGGCACCTGGCCTCAACTGTCCGGAAGCGCCGAGTATTCCTATCGCGATTGGAAGATCAAACGAACTGCCTTCCTTACGAATGTTTGCCGGAGCAAGATTGATGATAACTCGCCTTTGAGGCATTGCAAGACCGGTGTTCTTGATTGCCGCCGAGACTCTTTCTTTAGCTTCCTTCACGGCATTGTCCGGAAGACCCACGATCACTATGGCTGATTCAGCGGCATTCTCCAAGTGACACTCAGCTCTAACGCGAATTGCGTCAACTCCCATCAAAGCTGCTGTGGTTACTTCTGCAAACATCTGTTAGGAAATCCCCTTGTCGTAGATCCGCCATGTCTTGTATGCCTTAGCACCCATTGCTTCGGCCGCTTTGGTCATCAACTCGTTATCCTCAAGCACCCAGGAAAACTCTCCCCACCTGTAGCCAACGTTGACTCCTGCATCGTAAGCACGATGATAGAGAACTGCATCTATGCCCTTCTTCCTGAATTCGGGTAATATTCCCATTGCAAGAACTCGAGCACGACCTACTTTGTGCTTCTCCAATAACAGTCGAATGATACCAAACGGGAATAGTCTGCCGTTTAACTTCTTGAAAATTACGTTTAGATCGGGAAGTCCAAGAATGAAACCAACTGTCCTGCCGTCTGAAGTCTCGGCAAACTGGATAAGTCGCGGATCAATGACCATCTTCAGGCTTTCCGCCATGACGTTGATTTCCTCATCTGTCATCGGCACGAACCCCCAATTGTCTGACCATGCGGAATTATAGATCATCTTGAATCTCTCGACTTCGCCGTTGAAATCCCGCTTATTGAACAGCCTGAATCTAATATCCATACGGTCTTCGATCCGTCGCGCAATATCACGAACTCGTTCAGACAGCTCGCCTTCGAACATCTGATATGCGAACAAGTCCTTAGCCTTACTGTAACCTGCACTCTCAATCAATGATGAATAGTAAGGAGGATTATGAGTCATCATTACAGCAGGAGGCGTGTCAAAGCCTTCAATTAGAAGTCCGCATTCCTCGTTTGTCGAAAAGTTCACAGGGCCGCGGGATGTGGACATCCCATTGCTCTTGAGAAAGTCTTCTGCCGAAAGAAGTAATTCTCGAGCTACAGCGCCATCATTCACGCATTCAAAGAATCCGAAAAAGCCAACATTGTCGTGCCAGAAATCATTGTGGGCACGGTTAACAATTGCACTAATACGACCGCGAACGTTGTCACCCCCATCAACTGCAATGAAGTGCCTAACGTTCGCGTGTTTATGAAAGGGATGGGTCGGCTGAAAGAGCTTCCGTTGGTCGAAAAGCAACGGCGGGACCCAGTTGGGATCAGTGCCCTGAACTTGCCACGGAAACTTCAGAAAACGGTTCAGAGACTTCCGATCCGTAACTTGCAGAATTCTTGTTGGAATGCCCTGCCTCCGCGTGAAATGGGATTTGCCTTGCAATTTTGGCGATTTTGTCGAGCGCAAAGTCAAGCTGATCGTGAGTGTGGGTCGACATCACAGAAAAACGAATTAAACTTTGACCGGGCTGAACAGCCGGGGGGACCACCGGATTGATGAACACACCTTCATCTTGCATCAACTTGCAGACCTTGAATGAATTGAGAGCATCTCCTACGACAACTGGGATTATCGGAGTATTGCTGTGACCTGTATCCAGCCCTAGACCCTTCAGCCCGTTACGCAGGTAGTTTGCATTGCTCCAAAGCAATTCCCGACGTTCTGGTTCTTCGTCAATGATCTTCAAAGCGGCTATCACTGCCCCAACAGTTGCAGGCGGCGGACTGGCTGAAAATATCAACGCACGCGCATGATGTTTCAGAAAATGCACAATGTCTTCCGAAGCGGCTACGAACCCACCAATTGCTGCAAGCGATTTCGAAAATGTGCCAATTATCAGATCTGTATCGTTTGTTAATCCAAAGTGCCCGGCCGTACCATCACCGTGAGGACCGTAAACTCCTACCCCGTGGGCATCATCCAGAATCAGATCGGCGTCGTACTTCTTGCACAACTCGACAACAGCGGGGAGGTCCACGGTATCACCCTCCATGGAAAAGACGCCCTCCGTTACGACGATCATCTCCTTGCCTTGATGCGCGATGAGCAACCTTTCCAGATCTGCCATGTCGTTATGGCGAAACTTGGCAACGCGGCCAAACGAAAGTCGTGTTGCATCAATGATTGATGCATGCGACAATGCGTCAGCAATTATCCACGTGTTTCTCGAAACTAAAGTGGCAATTCCCCCCAAATTGGCCTGATAACCGGTTGTGAACAAAAGTACTGCCTCTTTTCTCAAGAAGTACGCCAGTTTCTCTTCACACTCCCGATGAATACTCAACGTGCCGTTCAAGAAGCGTGAACCAGCACATCCCGCACCAAAGTTGTCCACTGCCTGTCGAGCCGCTTCCTTGACTTTTGGGTGATTTGTCAGTCCAAGATAGTTGTTTGACCCAAGCATCAAAATGTCACGGCCGTCTATCTTGACGACAGCATCCTGATCAGTCTCGATTGCCCTGAAATACGGATAAACCCCCGCCGACATGACCTGCCGTGCAGTCTGAAACTGGGCGACTTTCTCTGCTATTCTCAAACTTCCGCTCCGAGCTTGAACACACTATACAACGTAAAAAGACTAGAACTTACGGCTAAAAAGATCAGACAAAAATGGAACAAAGAAACCTCGCCCCTTGAACACGTTCATAATACCCAGTCCTGCAAGAACAATACAGAAAAACAAGACTAGATCCCAAATGAAGCGAAAGCGAAGCATTAGCGCCAGGACCTCGACAAAGAAGAGCGCCATTCCCAATCGGACGTGACCATGAACAAAAGCAGACTCTTCGCGCTTGAAAAACGGCACAAAGCAGACTACTGGTATGTATGACAGAACCGCAAGCAGCTTCTCGTCCTCGCTGATTTCGAGAGGTTCATTCGGTAAAGGTGTCTGCGACGTTTCTGACATTTCACTTTGATGTTTGGCACCCCCGACGGGACTCGAACCCATGCTCCCGGCTCCGGAGGCCGGTGCTCTATCCACTGAGCTACGGGGGTAGTTCTCGAAGGTCTAGTTACGCAGTACTACTTTAAGCTTATAATATAATCAAATTAGACCCAAAATGCAATATAATCTGATAAAGTATAAGTCTATAATTAACAAATTCATAAATGTGCATTTCTTATCTTCTGTTAAGCAAATGGCGCTCGAGAGCAGTGTCGTAAGTCTCAATAGCTGACTGGAGAGGAAGGGTAATCCAGTCATTGATGACGACCAATTCCCCCCCCACCCTGCCAAGCATTTGAATAGAAACATTGCGCTTTTGGCAGTACTCCTTCAGAATTTGCCAATTCTCGTGCCTGACGCTGACGACTGCGCAGCCGGACGTCTCGGCAAAGAGAGTGTCGACAACTCGCTCTTTCCACGGAAAAGTCAAAAGACAACCTGTATTTCCTGCCATACAACATTCGGCAACAGCTACGGCAAAACCGCCTTCAGAAATGTCGTGTGCAGACTGAATTACTTTGTCGGCTGCGAGCAGTGGCAGCAGCTCAATGAGCCTCTTATTCTGCTCAATATCCAATCGCGGTGGTGCGCCGGCTATCACACCGTGAATGGCAGCAAGATACTCACTGCATCCAAGGTCTGGTCCGATGTCACCCAGCAAGGCAATAAAATCGCCTTCGTCACGAAAAGCGATTCCAATATTGTGCTCAATGTTCTCAAGTAGCCCAACCATTCCAATAACTGGCGTGGGACGAACCGGACCCGACGGCGATTCATTGTAGAACGAAACATTTCCTCCGGTTACGGGAATTCCCAAGACGGAACAAGCGTCGGCAATCCCAGATACGCTTTCGTGAAAGAAATAGTAGTTATCTGGCTTATTTGGGTTCGCGAAATTCAAGCAATTAGTTATTCCAATCGGTACGGCTCCGGTGCAAGCGACATTTCGAGCGCCTTCAATAACCGCCAGGGCTGCTCCTCGGCGCGGGTCAACTGAAACATATCGGGAGTTGCAGTCCACAGACAAAGCTAATCCTTTGCACGTGCCAGGAATTCTTACAATTCCGGCGTCACTGCGGCCGCCGCCTTGTACTGTAGATGCTCCAATGGTATGGTCGTATTGCTCAAATACCTTTCGTCTGCTGCAAATGTTTGGAGATCCAAGTAACGAAAGAAGGACGTCATTCCAATCCTCAGGATCCGGGAGATGGGTTGGGTCAAAACTTAGCAGTGCGTCAAGTGAGTCTGGCCTTCTGAACTCGCGCTTGTACTGCGGAGCCCCTCCACCCAATACGAGGCTGGCCGCCGGAATGGACCCGACAGTCTCGCCTCCTTCAATGACTGTGAAATTACCATCTTCAGTTACGACTCCGACCTCATCAGCGTGCAAATCCCATTTGCCAAAGATTTCGATCGCTCTTTCTTCCTTGCCTTTCTGGAGAATCACAAGCATGCGCTCTTGTGATTCTGATAGGCAGACTTCATAGGCATTCATCCCCTCTTCGCGTCGTGTAACTTTGTCCACATCTATTGTAATTCCCGTTCCTGCCCTTGCAGGAGTCTCACTGCAAGAGCAGCAGATACCGGCAGCACCCATATCCTGAATTCCGACAAGGGAGTTGGAGTTGGCAAGTTCAAGAGTAGCTTCCAAGAGGAGTTTTTCTTTGAAAGGATCACCAATTTGGACGGAAGGTCTCTTCTCCTTTGATGCCTCTGACAGATCCTCTGAGGCGAAGGATGCGCCGTGAATACCATCTCTTCCCGTCGCAGCACCAACCACGAAGACCGGGTTCCCTGGACCATGCGCAGCTCCCTTGATGATCTTAGCTACCTCGACAACTCCGACAGCCATCGCATTAACGAGCGGATTCTCGTTATAAGAAGGGTCAAAATAGATTTCGCCTGCGACAGTTGGAACCCCAAAACAATTTCCATAATGGGCAATTCCCCTAACAACACCGTCAAGTAACTGAGCCGTCCGCGGATGCGAAGGATCACCGAATCGCAAAGAGTTTAGCGCAGCAATGGGCCGTGCGCCCATTGAGAAGATGTCTCTCAGAATGCCACCTACACCTGTCGCGGCTCCTTGGAATGGTTCTATAGCAGATGGGTGGTTGTGGCTTTCGATCTTGAAGCAAACAGCAAGTCCGTCCCCAATATCAATCAAACCAGCGTTCTCTTCACCTGCCTCAACTAATACTCGCTTACCTTGTTTGGGAAGTCGTTTGAGTTCAAGAATTGAGTTCTTGTAAGAGCAATGTTCTGACCACATTGCAGAGAAAATCCCAAGTTCAACAAAGCTTGGCGTACGTCCAAGAATTTCGACGATTTTGTCATACTCCTCGGATGTCAATCCGTGACTAATTGCGGTTTCCAGTGTCACTTTAGGATATCTGCGTGTCATTTCGTTGCGAATTTGTTTCGATCTTGAAAGAATTGATAAACTCGGGCTGCAAGCGCCGGACTAATGCCTTTGATCGCGGTTAATTCTTCTATTGTAGCGGTGCCAAGACGTTGAAAACTGCGAAAGTGATTCAATAGCAGGCGTCGTCTACTTGCGCCTATTCCAGGTATGTCTTGGAGTTCGGAAGCCATAGACTCCTTTTGACGCAATTTCCGGTGATAAGTAATAGAGAAGCGATGAACTTCATCGCGCACCTGCTGCAATAGCTTCAAAGCAGAAGACGTCTTCGGCAAGTTGTACGGCTCCGAATCTCCTGGCCGATATATCTCTTCAAGCTTCTTGGCTAATCCAATAATCTGGTAGTCGGAAATCCCTTGACTGTTCAACGCCTCCACTGCCGCTGCAAGTTGACCCTTTCCGCCATCGACAAGAATGAGGTCAGGCATAGGCTTGCTTTCACGACTTAGACGAGAAAACCGTCTCGTAATTACCTCATGCATGGACCGAAAGTCATCCTGTCCATCCACTGTCTTGATTCTGAAGCGCCGATATTCAGATCTGGCAGGTTTGCCCATTTTGAAAACAACCATGCCCGCGACCTTGTGTTCACCCATTAGGTTCGAAATATCAAACGCTTCAATAACACGAGGCACATCACGAAGGCGTAATCTGTGCTTAAGTTCCGTGAGACTTGACGGTACACGATCGCGAGTAGAAGTTGTTCTTAAAAGCTCATGAAGCTGGAGTTCAGCATTTCGGCGCGCGAGGTCGACCATCTGTACTCTTTCGCCTCGCTCGGGGATCCTAATTGTAAGCTTGCCATCGGCCCTGGTTTTCAGCCATCTAGAGATGGAATCGAAATTGCTTGGTTCGACAGGAAGGATAAGCTCCTCAGGAATAGCGGATTGCGAATAATAAAGGAGCAAAGCTTGTCGCAGCACTTCATCAAGAGGTGAATCTCTTGGTACTTTCAGTGGATACTGGATCCGACCAAGTAAGCGACCTCCCCGCACCTGCATCACGACGAGGCATCCGTCTTCGTCTTGAACAGCAATACCAATTGTATCTCTGTCTATTGGCTCAGGCGAAATAATCGTTTGTCGACGAGTCAAATTGTCGATAGACGCCAGCCAATCACGCAATTGTGCTGCTCTCTCAAACCTCAATTCTTCAGCGGCCAACTCCATGTCCTTTCGAAGCTTCGAAATGATCTCACTTCCGCGACCTTTGACGACGGTCGTGAAGTCCTGGACACGCATTGCGTACTCCGCCTTTGATTCATTCCCAATACAGGGAGCGTTACAGCGTCCAAGATGAAACTCAAGGCACGCCTTGAACTTGCCACGCGCTACACTATCTTCTGTCAAAGGCAAATTGCAAGTTCTAATCTGCAGCATGCCCCGCAGAACGTGTATAAGTCCTTTCAAGTAGCGCAAGTCGCCGTACGGGCCATAGTACTTGGAGCCATCTTGTTTCGGGCGGCGCGTTAGGAAAATCCTGGGATAGTCCTCACTTGCAATCTGCAGGTAGGGCTGCGATTTGTCATCCTTGAGCATTACATTGTAGCGCGGTTTGTGCTCGCGGATTAGATTGCCCTCAAGGATTAAAGCTTCATACTCAGTGCGAGTGGTGATAACCTCAACATCCGAAATTTTTGACACAAGGATTTCGAACTGCGGTCTTCCATCCGAAGTTTTTTGGAAGTATTGCCTGACTCGGTTACGGAGGTTTTTTGCCTTGCCAATGTAAATCACCTTTCCCTTGCCGTCACGAAAAATGTAAACGCCGGGATCAGTTGGAAGATTCGCAATCTTAGAACCAATATTCTGTGACATCATCCATCAAGAATGATTTGGATGCTCCACAATCTCAACAAGGACGCCTCCAAAAGCAGTTGGATGCACGAATCCTACTAGGCTTTCCTCGGCCCCCGGTCGCAGTTGCTCGTCAATCAATCTTGCGCCACGATCTGCCATGCAATTCAGTACCTCTTGCCCATCTGACGCCTTAAGGGCCAAGTGATGCAACCCGGGACCACGCTTCTCGAGGAAACGCGAAACGACTGATCCTTGACTTGCGGGCGCTATCAACTCAATTCTCGAACCACCAAGGGACAAAAAGGCAACTTCTGTATCCTGTGCAGCGACGTACTCGCGTCTAACGAGAATTGCGCCGGTTAATGTCAGCCACCTATCTACGGCGCTTTCCAAATTCTCTACCGCAATCGCTATGTGGTCAATTTCAAGCTTCATCTCGATTTCCCCGAAAAGAATTCTTCTATTTCAGCGAAGAAGGATTCCTCGCTTCCCATTCCAATTACGTCAGCGGCAAGCGCATTCTGCAGGACCTTTCCATAACGAGATGAAACTAAACGCGAATCAGTAACAATCGCAATACCGCGATCTTCGTGATGGCGAATTAGTCGACCAAGACCTTGTCGCAGTCTTATCGCGCATGCGGGCACGCTGATCGCATAAAAAGGATCCATCTTCATTGATTGTACCAATTCGCTGCGTGCTTGAATCCAGGGGTCTGTTGGTACTTCAAATGGGAGCTTTACGATGACGAGTATTTCAAGTTCCTCGCCCACAAGGTCAATTCCTTCCCACAGTGTTGATGTGCCGATCAGAATTGAACCAGGATGCTCGCGAAATGTTTTTAGCAGTTCATGGGTTATACGCCCGCTCTGCTGTTGCAGCAGCGTTCGACCTCGGCGCCGCGCAATGGATGTCAGGCGCTTGGCTAGTTCAATCGTACTCGCGTATGACGTACACAACACCAAGGTTGATTTGTCATACCGCGCTATGACTTCGGAAATGATCCTTGCCACGCCAATAATGTGCTGTTCGGTATCCTTAGCTTCCGGCAGAAATGTCGGGCAAAGTATTCTCATCTGTTCATTGAAGGCAAAGGGTGAACTCAAAATTCTCCTCTGCACGATCATGCTTGAACTCTCAGAGATGCCCAACGATTTCTCAATCACGTCAAAGCTATTACCTAATGCAAGAGTTGCAGAAGTGAGTACAGTGCCTGTCCTCCCCAACCACAGAGTATCAGCCAATTTGCTCCCAATGGATATCGGAGCTGCGTAAAGCGACAGCACAGGTGAGTTCTTTTGACCGGTCAACTCTAACCAGTAAACAAAATCGGAATCCTTGCAACCAGTTGTAAGTTCTCCAGCTTTGATCACTTCACCAAGAGCAAGTGCAGATGAACGAAGCTCGAGTACCCGGTCTTTATGCTCGCTTGAACTGTCGCTAAGTCTGGACATGTCCTTCAAAAGGCTATCAAGCCGCGAATGTAGCTCTTGCATTCGCTCAATCAGGTTCTGAAGTGCACTTTCTGTCTTTGCCACCAAATGTGTGCCCGGCAGAAGGCGTTGCTTTGACTCCTCTGCGGTAAACTTCTGTGCAAGAAGGGCAGCCGATGCGAAAGACGCGCGTGCAAGTTGAAAAAGTGCCTTCGTCAGAATGTCTAGAGAGAGTAACTCGCTTTCCACCGCTTCCGGCAACTTGCTCTTGGCGTTACGTAGCAAGAGGCCGCGAGACGACCGCTCATCGGCAAGTCTGGAAAGCACAATTCGAACGGACTTCAAATTGAAAGCGTGTGTGCTAGCTGAGACCACTGCGCGTTCAAACTGATGCGCCTCGTCAATTACTACTCGACGTGAAACGTCGGTACTTCCAAGAAACCTTTCAAAGTCTGTGGAAAAAAGAGCATGATTGATTAATAGAACTTTAGCATTTCGAGAGTCATCTACGGCCTTCCGATAGAAATCGCCTCGATGGCTTCCGCAAGTAGGACCCGAACATGCCGCGGAATCAGAACACACCAAGGACCATAAGAGTGGCTCCTTTTCAGGATGAAATGCGCCAATCTCACCAATGTCGCCACTCTTAGTAAGATATGACCATCTCAACAGCGGCAGTAATCTATGTCGATCACCGTCGGACAATCGTCCGTCGATATCGTGAATTGCGCTGCGAAATCTGCGAAGACAAAGGTAGTTTTCGCGTCCTTTGAGCACTGATGCCGGTATGTTAGTAGAGGTTGCAAAAGCAATGTCCTTAATGTCCTTCTTGAGGAGTTGCTCTTGTAAGGATCGAGTATGAGACGACACAATTACTTGCCTTTTCTCTTCTCCTTCACCAGCAAGTGACCATGCCAGAGCGGGAATCAGATATCCGAATGACTTGCCAGTGCCGGTAGGGGCTTCGAGAAGTAGAGTGTGATTCTCCTCGAATGCACTCAGCACCTGTCGCGCCATCTCAATCTGCTGCTTTCTCGGCGAAAACTGGTCAAGTTTCTTTTCAAAGAGCCCGCCACTTTCAAGTTCCGAAAGCTCTATTTTGGAAAGCAGCGGGATTTCGTCAAGCGCGTGAGCGTTGTCAAGAACTGGAGGTTCAATTCTTGCGCTGACAGCACGCAGGGACTTGAAAAACTCCTCAGAACGATGATGCCCCTGGGCCGCAATATTTGCAATGTCGGATGCAAGACTATTCCATACTCTTGAAGGAAGCCTGCTGATAATCCTAACAAGAACTTCGCCAGTTGCTCTGGCATCATCACTTGCTCTATGAGCTGACTCCAAACTGACGTCAAAAAACGAGCAAAGATTGGTCAGGGAGAATCGCGGGAATTCTGCCCAGAAAATTCGAGCCAGTTCGCCTGTGTCAATTATGGTCCGGCCTGGAAATCGAAACTCAGTGCCGCCTGATGCCGTAAGAAAAGCAATGTCAAAAGACGGATTCTGTCCAACTATTGGATTGTCGTCAATAAAGTTCAGGAACGCCTGAGAAACGTCATCAAAGAGCGGTGCATCGGTGATATCGCGTTCATGAATGCCTGTAAGCACTGTAATGGCCGGTGGAAGCGGCCTTCGCGGATTCACAAATGACTGGAAAATGTCACTGACAACGCCGCCTTCGAACCTAACTGCCCCGATTTCGATAATAGCATCGCTACTTGGCAAGAGACCGGTTGTTTCAATGTCAATTGCAACAAAGCGGCTAAGACCAAGAGGTCCCAGCCACTTTGGGGGTTCAAGCGATGATTTGCTAATCGTTGAAGTACTTGATTTTGAGATTTCTTGCTGCGCCGGCTTCATCAAGTCTTCTAACAGGAGTGGTATGAGGCGCCTGTTTTAGGACATCAGGTGACTCCGATGCCTCCTTGTCGATCTTCAACATCACCTCTGCAAACTCATCCAGGGTTTCCTTGGTCTCACTCTCAGTCGGTTCTATCATCAGACACTCCGGAACGATTAGAGGAAAATAGACAGTCGGTGGGTGAAAGCCGTAGTCAAGAAGACGTTTCGCAATATCAGTAGTACGCACCCCCTTTGACTTCTGATTGTTCCCGGAAAAGACTGCCTCATGCATGCAAGGCTTGTCAATGTATATCTGATACGTTGGGGACAGCTTCTTCCTGAGGTAATTCGCGTTGATTATGGCATTTTCACTTATTGCGCGCAGCCCGTTTCCCCCAAGACTACGGATATACGCAAGAGCGCGAACATGCATCCCGAAATTTCCGTAGTATGTGTGAACAGATCCGATGGAATCCGGTCGATTCCAATCCCACGAGAAAACGTTCCCTTTCTTTTCAAGCACGGGTACCGGAAGAAACTTCGCAAGCTTAGCCTTGATAGCGACTGGACCACTTCCAGGTCCACCGCCGCCATGAGGTGTGGAAAAGGTTTTGTGCAAATTCATGTGGCAGGCATCGAAACCCATGTCGCCCGGTCGCGATATTCCCATTAGTGCATTAAGATTTGCGCCGTCCATATATACAAGGCCGCCAACATCATGCACGAGATCAATGATCCTAGATATGTTTGTTTCAAACAGCCCGAGTGTATTGGGATTAGTAATCATTAGTCCGGCGACGTCATCGTCCAGCGCTCTTTTCAGAGCGTCCATATCCATCAAACCGTTCGAATCAGACGGTAGTTGCGTAACGGCGTATCCAGATAATACAATGGAGGCGGGGTTCGTTCCGTGTGCACTGTCGGGAATGATAATCCGCTTTCTAACGTTGCCATTCATCATATGATAGGCACGGAACATTAGAAGAGCTGTGAATTCCCCTTGAGCACCAGCGGCGGGTTGCAACGTGATGTTGTCCATTCCCGTTATCTCAAGCAGTGAATCTGATAGTTCACCCAGCAACTCAAGGGCTCCTTGCACAGTCGGAGCTGGCTGCCACGGACTCAATCCGGAAAATCCCGGTAATGCTGCAAGCTCATCGTTTATCTTTGGGTTGTACTTCATCGTACAAGAACCCAAGGGGTAGAAGTCGCGATCAATGTGGTGGTTTCGTGTCGACAAATCAACGTAATGTCTGACAACTGTGTTTTCGGCAGCTTCAGGCAATCGCGGCGCTGCAGCCCTGCTTAGGCGAGGAGGAATTTCGCATTGAGGCATCTCATCAGGAGTGGGCGGTGATTGAAATCCAACTCTGCCCGGTCTACTACGCTCGAAGATAAGCTCTGTCTCTCGCTGCATAGATATGACTTCTCTACTCACTTTGAACCTCCTGATGCGTATTCGCTTGCAAGCGAGACGTACGAGTCAATCTCCACCTTCGTACGCGTTTCCGTCAGGGCGACCAGAATACCTCGTTCATCGTTTATTCCGAACTTTGTTAGAGGGACTCCGGCAAGAATACCATTGTCAGCCATATACTTGTAGAAATGTCGCGCATCACCTGGGACTCGAAGAAGAAACTCGCGGAAATGGTGACCCTCGTGGGCAATGCTGAAACCTGGAATACTGCGCAACTTCTCTATCAAGTACTGTGTTCGCCGACAGCAAGCTTCGCCAACCGCTTTTAGACCCTGTGGACCGAGAAGTGAAAGGTAAAACGTTGCACGGGCGGCAATGAGACCTTGATTAGTGCAGATGTTAGAAGTTGCTTTGTCACGCCTTATGTGCTGCTCGCGGGTTTGAAGTGTCAAAACAAAACCACGGCGTCCGTCCACATCTTTCGTAATGCCAACTATTCTGCCAGGAACCAGGCGCGTGAGCTCGTTACTTGCAGCGAACAAGCCTAGGTACGGGCCGCCATATGACATGTAGTTGCCAAGTGATTGACCTTCACCTACTACAATATCAGCACCGAGTTGTCCCGGTGAAGTGTAAAGTCCCATGGCAAGCGGGTCTGTAATGAATATCACAAGTGATCCGTGCGAGTGTGCGCGTTCAACTAACTGAGAAAGGTCGTCAACTAATCCGTAGAAATTCGGATACTGAAGTACCAACGCTGCGACATCATCACCAAGTAACATCGATATTGAGTCCATCGTTTGCTGTCCGTTCGGACAATGCGCGATGTCAAATGACGTTCCCAATGCTAAGTTATTGGTTTGTGCAACACGCCGGTACGAAGGGTGAACTGCCTCACTCCAGACGATACGAGTACGCTTTGTATGCGCTCGAGCCATCGAAACTGCTTCTGACAACGCTGTGCCGCAGTCATACAAGCTCGCATTCGCAACTGGCATGCCATAGAGTTCGCAAATCATTGATTGAAACTCGAAAATGACTTGCAGGGTTCCCTGTGCCACTTCCGGCTGGTATGGAGTATATGCAGTCACGAATTCGCTACGCGACGCGATTGCATTTACTGCAGCTGGAACATAATGATCATAACTTCCTGCGCCCATGAAGCACGCATGCCCTGTGGCATTTAGATTCTTTTCTGCCATTTGGGTCAGGTCTCGACGTACTTGCCACTCGGACTGCCCATCTGGAATTGTAAGCTGACGATTTAGGCGAAGAGGAGTCGGAATCGATCCGAGAAGCTCTTCAAATGACGAGACCCCGATTTCGCGCAGCATTTCTCTGCGATCATCGGGGGTATTCGGAATGTAGCGCATTAGTCTAAGTAGTTCTTGCCCGCTGTCAGGCGCTTGTTAAGTCTTTATAAGCTTCAGGTGAAAGCAAATTGAGTCGCTCAGCTTCAAAATTAGTTGGGCGTATTTTGACTATCCAGCCGCTGCTGTAAGGCTCTCTGTTTATAATTTCCGGGGTTGCCGACAATTCAGAATTGACTTCAACAACTTCACCTGAAAGAGGTGAATAAAGTTCTGCGACTGCTTTGACGGCTTCAATCGTGCCAAAGCTGTCACCTTGTACAGCCTTGCTGCCAATACTTGGCAATTGAACGAAGACTACATCTCCTAGTTCGCCTTGTGCGAAGTCGGTGATACCTACCGACGCGATGTCGCCTTCGAGTTTGACCCATTCATGCTCCTTGGTGTACAGATACCCAGAAGGGATATTCATTGTATGTAATCCTTGAAGGTTTTAAGTTATTTGTTATCTTCAAATCAAGCTTTCGCTTGCTGTTCCATGTATTGTTCGACCCATTTAGTATGCACGTTTCCGCTGACAAAAGCATCTGTTGAGAGCATTTCCAAATGAAATGGAATGGTAGTGTGAATTCCCTCCACTACAAACTCAGACAATGCTCGCCTGCATCTTGCGAGTGCTTCCTCACGTGTTGCTCCATATACAATAAGCTTGGCAATCAGGCTATCGTAATACGGTGGTATCGTGTAGCCTTGATAAACATGAGTGTCAACTCGCACGCCAGGACCTCCTGGCAAGTTCCAAGCTGCGACGTTTCCTGGGGACGGCAGAAACCCACGTGTTGCATCTTCCGCATTCACGCGGCATTCAATTGCGTGTCCTCGAATTTGAATGTCCTTCTGTTTCGGGAGATCTTCACCTTGAGCGACGAGAAGTTGCCACTTTACCAAATCGATTCCCGTTACCATTTCAGTGACAGGATGCTCAACTTGAATGCGCGTATTCATTTCCATGAAATAGAAGTGCCCGTCGCGGTCAAGTAGAAACTCCATCGTGCCCGCGCCTGAGTAATTAATAGCCCCGGCCGCCTGGACGGCCGTTCTGCCCATCAGTTCGCGTAACTTGGCATCTACCGCAGGTGAAGGCGACTCTTCAATCAATTTCTGGTGTCGTCGCTGCATGGAGCAATCTCGCTCGCCCAGATGAATGCACCCGCCCTTGCCGTCTCCCAATACTTGTATCTCAATATGTCTTGGATTGACAATCGCCTTTTCAAGATATAAATCTCCGTTTGAAAACGCGGCCTCTGCTTCTGCACTCGCCATTTCAAATGAGGTTTCAACAGCATTCATGTCCTGTACCAGCCGCATGCCGCGGCCGCCGCCGCCCGCTACCGCTTTGATCATCACAGGGAGCCCAAACTTTTCAGCAAGCTGTCTTGCTTCTGCTGCATCCGAAACTGGTCCGTCACTGCCGGGAACAACCGGACAACCTGCAGCGATCATTGTTCGCTTGGCTTCCGATTTGTTACCCATCATGTCAATCACTTTCGGATCGGGGCCTATCCACACAATTTCGTGTGCAAGGCAGATTTGCGCAAAATCCGAATTCTCGGCCATAAAGCCATATCCCGGATGGATTGCGTCCGCACCAGTGATTTCCGCGGCAGAAATTATTGACTTGGGAGATAAATAACTTTGCGAAGCAGAAGCAGGACCGATACAGACAGACTCATCGGCAAAACGAACGTGCAATGAATCACGATCAGCAGTAGAAAACACTGCAACGGTTTTCAGGCCTAAATCCTTGCATGCACGAATCACGCGGAGTGCAATTTCGCCACGATTCGCTACAAGTACCTTGTTAAACATCAGCCAATTCTTTCGATTCGGAACATTACTTGCCCAAACTCAACCGGCTGCGCATTCTCAACCAAAACATCTACAATCTTGCCTTTGAATTCGGCCTCAATCTCGTTCATCAGCTTCATCGCTTCGATGATGCACATCACTTTCCCGATTTCTACGATATCACCGACTCGCACATAGGGATCGGCATCAGGAGAAGGCGCACGATAAAAAGTCCCAACCATCGGCGCCTTAACTTCAACAATGTTCGCTGTAGGCGCAGACTGAACACTTGCAGCAGTTACCGGTGAAGCAGTAGGCAGCGATTGCATTGCAGCTAATGGCGCTGGCGCCGAATAGCCAAGTGGCACAGCCGGAAGCTGCATTCCAGCCGGAATCAGCTGACTGGAGATGCCGTTTTTTGAGATACGAATCTTGAGATCACTTTCAACAAGCTCAAACTCATTGATAGGGCTTCGCTCAATCATTCGAATGAGCTTCTGGATCTCACCGATATCAATTCTCGGTTTCTCTTTGGAAGTCCGTGTGGACATAGTTTTTCCTTACTTGTGCCTGTGAATAAACTTCACGCGGGTCTCACCCGCTCTTTCGGTACCGACTGTGACAATTCTGTCGGCAGGGAATCCCTCTGCCACCAATACGTCCTTTATTGCCTCTGCGCGCGATTTCGTAAGGTTTAATCTCTCGCCCGGACTTGCAAAGCTCTCGCTAGTCTCTGCACGAATTTCAAGGTTACCGCTTGAATATTGTCTTGCCAATTCCGGTGCCAAACCGCGCAGGTATCGAATGCTGCGCTGGCTCAGCTCATTGCTTCCGATGACAAACTCAATAGTAGAGGAAGCCGAACCATGCTTTGGATGGATCTTGCTCGATTCAGCAAGTGAACCGTACTTAAGGACTAGAACTTCGATGAAATCAAATGCATCAAGTATTCGTGATTCGATCAAGTCTTCAACTGCAGGCCTGTTTGATCGGAGTGCTGAGCCATTGTCAGGACTATGTCCGGAAGGTAGGTGTCGTTTAGGGCTTCCTAACCTGCCTTCAGTTAAAGGCATCAATACCTTTGATTTTGTCCAGACTGCTGCTTCTTGTGACGGCTCTTTGTTGAGGTCACTGTCTAAGTGTCTCCCGATTTCACGCTCTGGTGAGGAAACTTGCTCCGAGCTGTCGCCCATGCTTTCCTGTGCACCAGTTTCCGCAATAGGAGTCTTTGCTATTGAGTCAACATCGACTGGGGACGTACTCGTTGCTTTTTCTGACTTCTGCCACAAAACAACTGCGGAAACTAGCAATAGAATGGCATAGACTAAGAATCCTCCCCCTCTCTTCGTTGAACGTTGCCGACCCCTTAGAAACCAGACTGCAGAAAACACAATCGCCAAGAGCGCAGCTACTACAGCCAGTAAAGGTCGGAAATCGCTCATTTCTTACCCGGCACGTTTCACCCGGTCAAGATACTCACCCGTTCTTGTATCAACCCTTACGACATCGCCGATTTCACAGAACAGTGGGACTGATATCTCAGCACCTGTTTCGAGAATCGCTGGTTTGCCTGTATTGGATACAGTGTCGCCTTTGAATCCTGGTGCCGTTTCTTTGATTTCCAGTTCCATAAAATTCGGAAGTTCAATGGTGAGGGCCTCGCTTTCAAGGAAGTTTACTCTGCAAACCACCCCTTCCTTCATCCACTGAGCCTTTGTACCGAGCCATTCACCCGTGAACTGAAATTGTTCGTAGGACTCCTGGTCCATGAAATGAAAGCTTTCTCCATCGTTATAAAGGTATTGAAGATCCTTGCCGTCGACTCGCACTGTTTCAATCGATGCCCCGGAGTTCAATGTCCGTTCAATTACTCTTCCAGTGCGGGCATTGCGGAGAGTAATGCGTACGAAGGCGCCTCCTTTTCCAGGCTTCACGTGCTGAAAATCTGCGACTTCAAAAATCTGTCCTTCCATCTGCAAGGTTAGACCCTTGCGAATGTCTGCTGTAGTTGCCATGAAATACTTATCTATCTTGTTAATGAATCTAAACCTATTTTCCCCTGTAGTAGCAAGCCAAACTGCTCTTCTGAAAGGACGGGTATTCCAATTGATTCTGCTTTTGCCAGCTTCGAACCAGCCTTTTCG
This sequence comes from bacterium, assembly GCA_013360195.1. Taxonomy (NCBI): domain Bacteria; species bacterium. Next base: position 128,683 of record JABWCQ010000002.1, on the reverse strand, counting down.
CCGGAGATCAGGAAGGAAGTGTTCCTTGACACTGACCCACTTGGCTTTCCACCTTGAGCCAATATCAGCCGTTCAATTTCTTCCCGGGAATACTTAGTAAGAGTCCCTGTAACCACTATTGTCATTCCACTCAAAATATTGCCCCGCACTCCCTGTGTGGCACCTTGGAGTTTGACACCCGCCCGCTTGAGTTTTTCAAGCGCTGATCTCCACTGCTTTGTAGAAAAATACTCAACAATCGCTTGGGCGACCTTTGGTCCCACATCGGGTAGAGATTCTAACTCGGCAATGCTTGTCCGGGAAAGCTGTTCGAGATCAGCAAAACTGTAGGCCAGAGTTCGCGCAGTACTTTCACCGACAAAACGGATGCCTAGGCCAAAGATAAGGCGATCCAGGTCGGCGGCCTTTGCGGATTCAATGGATGCGATTAGTTTTTCGGCCGATTTTCTTGCAAATCCAGGAAGGGAGAGTAAGTTTTCGGCCGTCAAGAAAAAAATATCGGCAGGTTCAGTGACGATTCCATGATTAACCAATTCGTTAATCGTCTCGAAACCCATTCCTGAAATGTCGAGGGCACCCCTTGACGCAAAGTGTTCTATTTGCCTCTTTACTGCTTCAGGATCGAGCGGATTAGTGCAACGGAGTGCAACCTCGCCAGGCAATCTCTCAAGTGCGGATTGACAAACCGGACACTTCTCGGGTTCAATGACAGGCTTTGAAAGCCGCAAGCGATTCTCGGTCACCACGCGGGATATCTTCGGAATGACGTCACCGCCTCTCTCGAGTATTACGGTATCACCGTAATGTAAATCGAGACGTCGAACTTCGTCGAAGTTGTGCAATGTCGCACGGCGAACTGTAACCCCCCCCAGAGCAACCGGCTCAAGTTCGGCAACTGGTGTTAGAACGCCGGTCCTTCCGATCTGAAATGAAACGCCGTTTAGTACGGTGACAGCTTGGCGAGCGGAGAACTTGCAGGCAATTGCCCAACGAGGCGCACGCGACGTGTTTCCAAGCTTCCTCTGTTGCGAAATTGAATTCACTTTCAATACAACGCCGTCAATCTCGAAGTCAAGTGTGTCTCGCTTTGCTTCCCATGACTTCCAATAATCAACAGCTTCGTCTATGGTTCGAGCCACTTGTGAAGCACGACTGACGGGCAAACCCAATTCATCAAGAGTCCGCAGACCGTCCGAATGGCTCCGCAGATCACCGTCTGGAGATTCAAAACTGTAGCAAACGACTCTTAAGGGGCGCCGCGCCACCATCCCTGGATCAAGAAGTTTCAAAGAGCCAGCAACAGTGTTTCGTGGGTTTGCCAGTGGCTTTTTCCCTTCCGCCACCTGTTCGCGATTAAACGACAAAAAGTCATCCGTTCGCATGTACACTTCGCCGCGAACATGAAAAACTTTCGGAACCTCGAGTTTCAAGCGTTTGGGTTCCAATTGGAGAGGTAGACCCCGAATCGTTCTGATATTCGTGGTTATGTCGTCCCCCCTCTCGCCATCGCCTCGGGTGGCCGCTCTTGTTAGCATTCCGTCAGTATATGTTAGAAGAATGGATATGCCATCAAACTTTAATTCGCAGGAGTACTCTGGCAGCTCGCCTTCTAGTCCATCAACAACCCGCCTGTGAAACTCCTGAATGTCTTTCAGGTCATAGGAATTCTGGAGAGAGAGCATTGGAAATGGGTGCTTTACCGAGGCAAAGCCTTCGTTAAGGGCATCTCCGATGCGTTGCGTCGGACTGTCAGGGGTTACAAGGTGCGGGTGTGCTGCCTCTAGAACCCGAAGTCTGTCAAAGAGCTTGTCGTATTCCTCGTCACTAATCTCCGGGTTGCCATCGGCATAATAGAGCTTGTCATGTCGGGCAATTTCCCTTCTCAGGGCCTCAATTTCTTGCCGTGGTGCTGCCATTTTGCCGGGAATTGGTCAAAAAGTAAGGAGAATTCGGGTGAAAGGTTAGAAAAATACTAAAATTCCTGCAAAATGGCAACTATCCCGGCGCCTCAGTTAGTCTGTTCCATGTCATTGAAATTCTGCTTCCATGGAAGTCGTTGCGACTAAAGGGTTATATTCTTATATTTTAGCAAAATGAAGGATATCAATGTGGTGTTTGCCGGGTGATTTGGCTATATGCAACTCTTCTGCTCCCGTCCCTTTTCTGGCTAATCGGTGTTGTCCGTTGGCTTGGGGCGAAACGAAAGGGTTCGCAGGCAGAGCAGACACAGAGCATCGCTGTTGTGGTCGTTGCTCGTAATGAAGAACGCACGATATCTGATTGCCTGATCTCGATTTGTGAGCAGTGTATTGGCCCACAGGAGGTGATTCTGATGGACGATAGTTCCGACGATCAATCGCCTGAAATTGTGCGAAACCTTGCGAAGAAATACGGCAAGTTGCGTATGGTCACCTTTACTTCTAAAGCAGGCAGGAGTCCCAAAAAGACAGGTCTAGCGCTTGCGTTCGCGAATATCGACACCGAACTTGTCGCTCTCACGGACGCGGATTGTGTAGTGCCCAACAAGTGGCTGGAATCAATGGCCAAGTACTCTGACTCTAAGATTGGTGCAGTCATTGGTGCATCGTGGCCAAGCAACGATAAGGGTATTCTCAGCAGAATTTATCGATGGGAAAGACTGATAGCCAATGTAAGTATGGCTTCGGCGTGTGGTTGGGGAAGTCCTGCTTCAGCCTGCGGCCACAATATTCTATACCGTCGGGAAGCTTTGAATGTGGTTGAAGCACCAGTCCGACGTGATTTGACTTCAGGAGATGATGATTTGACTGTGCAGGCGATTGCCAGAGCTGGTTTTCGCGTCGTGTTCTGTCCAGATAGCGAGAGTGTTGTTCACGACTTAGGGGGAGTCCGTGGATCCAGATGGTCTCAAGCAGTCCGCCATCAAAGTGTCACGAAACTCTACCCGTTACACTGGCAAGTTGTCTTTCTCATGTCAGTCGTGTCCGGAGTAGTTGTCCCTGCCTCTCTCGTTGCACTTCCGGCTTTCGGACAAATATTAATTCCGGTGTCCTTTGCGGCTGCAAAAATACTCTTAGACACGTTTTCAGGAATCTTCGTTAAACGGAAATTGAAACTCGATATTTCGAATCTGGAAATTCTGCTTGCTTCGCTCCTCCTCCCCTTTTGGATGATTTGGCGTGCTTTGGCAAGCATCTTTGGCAAGTCTTACTCATGGCGTGACCGTAAAATTGCTGCGACAGGCCGCTAGAACGTTGAATCAATCTTACGAAACGAATACAGTAGTTAATACTGTCCCAATCAAAGAGTCTCAGAGCCGTACCTTTCCTCAATGGATAAAGTTGCTCAGTACTTTTGTTGTGCTTGCACTGTTGACTTGGCAGATTCAATGGCAAGACGTCTTAAACGCATTAAAGAATGCAAGCCTGATTGGACTATCGGGGGCGATCGCGCTGTGGATACCCAACCAATACCTGCAGTACTTAAGATGGAAGCTCATTGCTAATTCAGGTGCGACGAAACCGTATTCTTCCGATATCAAGGCAAGCTATTGGCTAGGTCACACTCTGGGATTCATAACACCTGGACGAATCGGTGCTTACGGCCGAGGTCTGTTTCTGCGCAATGTCAATGTACTGGAAGCAACTGCCTTGACCTTACTTGAGAGAAGTTACAGTGCGGTGACTGTTAACGGATTTGGTCTTATTGCGCTTGGACTACTTCCCCAACTTGGATGGAGCGTTAGTTGGGCACCATTAAGTCCTAGTGTTTCTTTTGGACTGACTATTGTCGGCGGACTGGTACTTGCAGCTGGCCTTGTTCCTGGCGCGATTCTTGGTTTTATTGGAAAAACGCTTGGCACGATGTTTCAGCTAACGAAAGTTGCGAACTCGCTTCAGCAGCTTAATTTAATCTCGTTTAGAACTTCCTTCGTATTCTTGGGACTTGCGTCACTTTCGTTACTGGTTTCGTTAGTTCAGTTTTATTTGATTCTCAGAGCGTTCGGTGTGGAGCTACCTTTTATAGCCAGCCTTTTGGCGATTCAATTGAATTTCTTTCTCAAAGGAAATATACCGCTTACGCTTGGAAATCTGGGAGTAGGTGAATGGACTGCACTTATCTGCCTGCGTGGACTTGGTGTGCCAGATACCATTTCTGTCGCCGCGTCATTAGCGCTATTTAGTCTAAACGTGGCCATACCTGCCCTCGTCGGCGTCCGGTTCATAAAACGCATCTTCACGATCCATCATGGATGGCAAGACCGTGTTTAGCACATTCCCTAATGCTATCCTCTCGATTTTGTGTTTCCTGACGGTTGTGTTTGGGATTGCAATGCTTTGGTTTGCCGTAGGAATTGCGAGATTGACGAAGAAAAGAGTGGCGAATCATAGCAAATGGCCGACCGTAAGTGTAGTCATGCCAGCACGAAACGAGGCTGGAATACTACCTTGGACAATCTCTTCACTGATGAAACAGGATTATCCCGGTAATTGGGAGCTAATAGTGGTTGATGACCGAAGTGAGGATGAAACACCTGCAGTTCTGGCGAAGCTTTGTGCTCAGTATGGCAACCTTAGGGCAATCCGGGTTGTCAAGGAACCCGAGACCTCGCCCAAGAAGGCCGCGTTGGCCATAGGAATTTCGGCCACAGAAAGCGACATAGTCTTCACTACTGACGCTGATTGCCAATATCACTCCGGTTGGATTCGAAGTATGGTGAGCTATCTTACCGATGATGTAGGGGTGGTAGCAGGACTTACGATCTTTGACCTCCCGAATTACAAGTCAGTGCCGGTATGGCAAAAAGTTCAATGGCTTGATTTCTTCGTTCAGAATTTCCTGGCAGCAGGTGCGCTTGGATGGAACCATGCGGCAAGTTGTAACGGCAGCAATTTGTGTTTTCGCAGACAAGTATATGACGAAATCGCAGGATATGGAGAGTCTGCTGCAATTGTATCAGGTGACGATGTCCTGTTTGCGCAACGGGTTGCTTCAATGACAAGCTGGAGAATGGCTTTTTCGACCGCTACGGAATCCATTGTTCGCTCCGTTCCGGTGCAGTCGCTTTCCGAACTAATCCATCAACGATTGCGATGGGCTTCAAAAGGCCTGAAGTACAGGGGCAGCATGCTTGTGTTCCTATTCCTCGTGTACACCTACTATTCTGCGCTGATCTTTCTGCCTCTGGTGACGTTTTATTCGTCGCTTCCGTACCTGCTTGGAGCTTTGATCGTAGCAACAAAATTGCTATGCGACTCAATAACAGTGTACGTCGGAGCCAAAGTATTCAACCAAACACGATTGCTCCCTTATTTCTGGATTTACGAAATTGTTCACATTGTTGCTACACCCTTTTTCGGATTTTGTGGTCTTTTGTTCCCGTACAACTGGAAGGGTGATTGGTATCGCACTGCCAAACTTCCGCTCGGTGTATCTGATAAATGGCTGGGTGGTACAGTGAAGTTTGGCAAACGGCAGAAGAAACGGAGCCTGGTAGAGTGATACGTCCAATCTCGCAAATAGCACCTCTGCTCGCCCGTGGATGGCAAACGCACTGTAAGAATGCAGGTGAGGCCGCAATAACTTTCGATGATGGTCCGGATCCAAAGACCACACCAATGCTACTCAAGACATTGGACGACCTGGGCTTGAAAGCAACTATGTTTGTTGTGGGACAGAAGTGTAAGGGAAATAGATCGCTTCTGCAAGAGATCGCCGCACAAGGTCACTCCATCGCCTGCCATGGATACTCACATGAAAAGCACTGGTTCAGAGAACCGTCCTTTGTTCAGGCAAGTGTTAGACAGTCTTTATACATACTGCAGGATTTTGGAGTTAAAATGGAATTGCTCTTCAGACCACCTTATGGAGCAATAGACTGGCGCCTTCATAAACGGGTCACTGAAATTGGTGCAGTCCCAGTTCTTTGGTCTGCGCATGTCCGCGACTGGAAACCACAAGAAGATAGTGCATTGTTGACAAGAATGTCAGCGGCGGTACATGACCGCATGATACTTTTGATGCATGATGGACATGTGACTACTCCGCAAGTTATATCGCAACTGTGGTTTTTGCGCGACCGCATTGAGTCAATGGGCTTGAAGTCTGTCGCGCTGAAGTGTGAGAATGCTATCCGGATTGTTGCATGATTCTCGATACATTGGCCGTGAGCGCTGGAGCATTGCATCTGACAATAGGTTCGCTGGTAGCTGCAGCCTTGTTAAAAAAAGGTCCTGCACAGGACATTGAATTGCCACTTGTGTCGATTGTGGTTCCTGCACGAAATGAAGCTGCAAACTTGCCAAGGCTATTTAAATCATTGGAGTCATTGCGATATGAATATGCGAAATTGGAGTTAGTTCTTGTCAATGATGATTCGACTGACCAAACTTGCGCGGTTGCGCACGAGCTCAGCAGGAAGCTTCCGTTCAGAGTTCGGATCTTCAATGCGAGTCATGGGCAAACGGAGAGTTTGCCACCGACCAAGACACTTCCATTAGCGCAGGGAATCGACGAGGCCAAAGGGGAGATAATTCTAATGACGGATGGCGATTGCGAGGTTCCCCAAGATTGGGTATTAGATATTGTTCGGCATTTTGAGCAAGACGTTGGACTTGTCTGCGGAATTACTTTGCCTGACTATGAAAACACGCGCAAGTTAGAAACTCGCTTCGAATCCGTAGACTGGTCTCTGCTATTAGGCGTCTGCGCCGGAATGTGCCGATTAGGAAGTCCGCTAGCGCTAATCGGCAATAATTATGCGGTGAGGAAGAAGTGCTACGAAGATGTCGGAACTTTCCGAGGGATAAGTCATAATCGTATTGATGACATTGCCCTCTTCAGGGCAGTGGCCGATTCAAAAAAATGGGGGATTGCGTTTGCCGTAACGCAAGGCGCGTGCGTCGTAACTTTGCCTGTCGGAAGCACGACAGATCTTGTGAATCAGCGCTACAGGTGGATGGAGGGATTTCGGGCGATAAGCGTCAGGGGCAAACTCCTATTTGGGTTTGGACTTGCCACTCATTTGCTTTGGCCGATTCTATTGCTGTTTTCGGGAAAGATTGGTGGCGCTGCAGGGTTTGCTGTTATGCTTGGTGATTGGCTGGTCATTTCCTCAGTTCTAACAAGATTGAACAGGCGAGGACTGTACATGTATATGTATGTTTACCCGCTTTATGCTCTTGCATATGGTTGGCGACTTGTGCTGTCAATTTTCCGGCGACCTGCAATAACTTGGAAAGACCGCAGATTGGCGTAATCTTAGGTCCAGATAGAGTACTGAAAAGTAAAGGGTCACCCCACTCGATGTGACCCTTTTAGTTTCTATGCCGATCAAGGCTATCTTCTAACTGTTATCTTAGCGAATACGTGGCACCGATGCCGATTTCATTCCTATCAAAATCTTTAACACGCGGTACTCCTTCTACGTCGGATTCTGACTTACGTTCCTCGTGAGTGTAGAAGACCTCGATGTCAATGGCCGAATTAACCGGGAAGGATAAAGACGGAGTTACTTCCCATCTGTTGTCTAACCGTCCGCGATGAAAAGGATCGGACTCCAGACTATTCATGGTAGAATAGACTCGACGACGAATACGCGTGGTTATAGATGCGTCGAGTGAGAGTTCTTGAGCGAGTCTTAGCGGTGATTTTAAGACTAACCGCAACTCATCTTCCGTATTGTCGGCATCTCCATATTCGTTATCTTCGAGTACTACATCGCTCTCGAAGGAGGGGTAGTATAGAAACTGTTGGCTCTTCCCAATGTTATCGCTATTTCGTCGAGTGTAACGAAGTGAAACTGTTGATGCCCATGGTGCCGAATAGCGAACCTCTCCACCAATTTCGTAGAATTCACTGTCAAACTCGGTAAACCTCTTGTCGTAATATATTGAACCGAAGCCACTCTGACCTGCCAGCCAAACCTGAGGAAGAGGTCTAATCGAGAATTCACCGCTGTATTCAAAATTCTTGAACCGTGTATCATGATAGGTCCCGAAGTCCCGATCGCGATATACTCTTAAGTAAAAGTCAGGTATCGCAAAGACCGATAATTTTGCTGACCACCGGTAGCCCTTTGTACGCGGCCGCAAGGTTGCACTAAAACTATGTGTTTGGTAACTGGAGAACTCGTTATTCAGTCTCTGCACGGTCTTGAATCTGTATGCACCGATCGCCATAAGGTTCGCAGGCGCGCGCCATTGAATAGCCGGAGCAATCGAAAATTCAGTCTCTCCATCGTCTATAGTTTCTAGTGGGGTTCTAAAAGTACTACTTGATCGACGAAAGGCATCCTGATCCGTCTCTGACAATCGTAAAACATTGTCATTGTAAATTCCCGCAATTCCGACCTTTAACCCCCACTCGAAGGTTGGCAGTCGAGATTGACGACGCGCCTCAACTTCCTGGGACACAAGAAGAACTGAAATCAATATTACAAACGTAAAGTATTTTCGCACTACCGTGGTTCGCCTTCAAGTTCTGTTTTCGGTAACAAGAAACGGAGAATCGAAGTCCGACGATCGTCGACCATCCTAAACTCGTAAATATGCTCTCCGTCTGGTATTTCGACGAAGAATGTCTCAGCCCGGCTCGGCAAGAAGGGCGAAGGATTCTTGTATTGAATAACGTCCGAAGACCCGGCTGTCATGCTGTAGTTCTTCTTCACCCTCCCATCTTCAAGAACTTGAACTTTCCATTTTTGGCTTCCTTTCATTTCCGGACTGAACTCAATTCTACTTAGAACCTTCAGAGTTGCAGGCCCTACCAGCTTCAGCACGGCGCGATCGTTTGACCCTATTCTGTAGTAAGGGTATATTACCTCATCTGAGACAAGCTCTACTTCACTTGTATACTCAAAGGGAGTCATTGCAACAACGGCGGTTCCGCCCGTGAATTCATTAGTCTTGAGGGACAATCTGATGTAGACCTTGTCTGAAGATCCTTCGGGAAGCTTGATAATTACATTGTGTTTTCCCGCAGGTATATCAATTACCTTTGAACGCAACACGCCTACAAAAGAAGCACCACTCTCGGCTTTTTCGGAAATTTTACTTGTGTGATGAATTGTGCGCGGCCTTTTGCTTCCTTCAATCTGAACTTCGAGTGTATAGTCCGGCTGTGCAGTGGGATTCGGCAACTCAAGGCGAGACATGACTTTTAACTGTGACGGCCCCTCAACAATTGCGCTAACTTGCGCATCGCGTTCAATGACAAAGTAGGTTCGTGACTTACCCGCAACTGTAAGTTTTGTACTTTGGTCAAAAGTGGATGGTTTGAGATACACAAACCCGTCCTCGGCAAACGCAATATGCGAAGCAGCGAAACACGTCAAAAGAAGTATAAGGTAGGTAGTTCTAGTCATGATTGATTTTACTGATGCGCGAATTATAAGAGTGTTTCCGGGTCAACACCGGCATCGGCAAGCCGGAAGTACTTAGAATCAAACCAAACAAGAGTGAAGAGTGCTGCCAGCGTAATCACAAGAGCGGCAATCGCAACTCGCAGATCATACTTTATGGTCACGAACACATCGCCAATTCCAGGCTCGGTCAAAGGAAGTCGTGGGGATCCCAAGCCATATTCCTTTGACAGCTCTGTCGAAGAGTAGAAATTAATGATTGGCACATTTTCTTTTGCTGCAATGTGAACGACTCCATTTCCAGGCCAATTTCGAGCGGGCAATCGACGGTGTACTCCATTGCCGAGTAACTGTCCATTCTCTTTGTGCCCTAAGCTAGCTAAACCGTCACCAACGTTAATATAGGCGGAAGGAACTTGACCGTTAAGTGAAGCCCTAAACGCTTTCCACCATTCTCTTGAAGACTCACTAAGTGATGTGGCTTCAATCAGCCTCGCCTTGTTTCGGCCCACTGCCTCAATTAACTCAGTGCGGCCAAGGCTCGACATTCCAAGTGCATTATCGTCGATTCCACCGAGAGAATACCCAACTACTGTGCAATTCACTATTCCCTTATCTATAAGAAAGGACTGCATATCTGCCCATGTATTGCGGGGATCCGTTGCGCCCCACCATGTCGAACTAAGCGAAGATAAAGTATATGCATCCACGCCTAAGGCATTGCAAGCACACAGGACGCTGATGTTAGCACCCGGTGTAGAGCCTGAGAGTGCGATGGCTACTTTGTCCCCGGATTTCAGCCCGGCATCAAGCAGGAGCTCAATAACAGCCGCGGCCAAGTTGGGGTTTGCGCCATACAGCTTTTCCTCAAAGCTACCTATATCTGAGGTGATAGTCGAGAATTGCTGTCCTATCAATGCATCAACACGGGGATCACCGTACGACTCGAGACTTTCGCTTCCACTAAACTGGCGACTAGCAAGTTCACGAAGAGCGTTACTCATTCTATTCGCCGCAACAAGTTTTAACTCATGGTTTGCACGTTTGACTTCAATCCTGCTGTACTCGGCCCAAAGATACAAGCCATAACACACAACGGACATTGCGACAAGCGTCCAAATTGAACGAAGGCTGGGTCTAAATGCCATGATAGATCTCACCTCCCGTGATTACCATGACAAGTAACTTTACAAGTGGCGCGGCAATCAACATTGTTGCGAGCGTCTTGATCACGCCTTGACGCTCAAACCAATTTGCTATCAGGCCGGGAATGATAAAACCTATTGCCTCCAGTCGCAGGTCAGATATCCACATATCGCTCATAATCAAGTTCCGGCTAATGTAGCCGAAAATAAAGCCAAACATGATGGCCAAAACCATACGTCGGCGACCATATACAAACATGAAGCGTGAAACAACTCTTATACACAAGTATGCAATGAAAGCCACTGCAAATGTGCCGATGAGTTTTGCGGGACTGTTCAGGTGCATCGCAAGGTAGCCAGGAACCACGATCCCACCGGCTGCTGCGCCAACAATTTCGTGAAACAAGAGGCTTACGAGTACCCCAAGTCCAATAGTCAGTTCAATCATTTGTATCTGTGTACACTGAGCTTTCTAAATCAGGCTGCAACTACACCTTTGCGAACTCTTCTGCGTTGTCCAAAGAAAGTTGCAATGTCAAGTCCGCCTTTTCCAACATTACCCATCGCAAATACTGTCCCTATGTCTGGGATCCGCTCAAAGATTGCATCATAGGTTGCCTTTGGAGCGGCCATACCAATCTTCACTGCTCGTGATTGATCGATACCATATTCGGGCAGGCTATTATAAACTCTCTCCAAGTTTTCTCCGTTGAGAAAGAAGTAGTTGAACTCTGATGTCAGATTGTCGCGAACCATTTCGAGCAATTGTATTGTACGATCGTACCTATCTGCTCGCGTGTTTAGAAGAAAGCAGACTACCCCTAGATCTGTTGACAGCGTTTTCACTTTCTGCCAAATCGCAAGTGTTGACATTGGATCATTTGCCGCCAAGGCATTAATGAATTGTGCAACTCTGCCATTCTCCTCAGCTTCGATGACTCGTAAAGCTCCTGGATCCGGAAAGGCACTGTACATTCCTTCTAACGCGACTTCTCTTGGGACTTGATAATGTTCACAAACAGCCAGCGCAAGCGCAACATTATCCGCATGCTCAATGTAAGTGAATTGGCCAAGTTCAAGATAAGAAACGCTGTCCGCATTAACTCGAAGCAGTTTGCAGCCTACCTGCTCGGCTTCTTTCCGCATCATCCAGAACATATTCTGCTCCGCCGTAAACGCCACCCCATCATGAGGCAATGTGTTACACAGGGACCGGGTCACGTTTTCAAGTGTTGGCCCCATTTCAAGAATATGATCAAGTCTTGTATTCGTGATGACTCCGACTGTCGCGTTAACAAACTTGTGCTCGCAAATCCATTGGTACTCGGGGTTAACTGCCATGCATTCGATCACAATGGCCTCGGGGTCTCTTGTCGCGAAGTACTTGAATACCTTTGTCTGTTCAATTATGTTTGCGCCGGCTTTGCGCTTGATTGGGATTTCAAGTCCGTCAACGTCGATTATTCGAGGAAGCGTACCGGTGGTCTTGGCCATCGTGCGAATTCCCCCGGCTCGCAGACCAGCTGCGATCAATCGAGTGACAGATGACTTACCTCGAGTGCCATTTACATGGATTCTGATGGGAATACGCCTGGCCCTGCTTCGATGACTTGAGTACTCAAAGTAGGCGTAGAAAAGAAGGGTGACAAACGCGAAGATGAGGAAGACCATTGGTGCGAAACAAACTTATCAGCTCAGGTCCTTTTGGGGAAGGGGCAAAAACATAATATAACAATGAGTTCGGGAGTTGTCAACCTGTAATCGAATCTCCGGGTTCCGCCAGAAGTGCGTCGTCAGCGGCAGTCCTATCCGGGAATTGTAGCCATGTGTTCAGGGAATCCTTGCCAAAATGTGTTGTAAAAGTGTCTTCACCACTGACCATCAGACCTTTGGCACCACTGTTTGAACTTATGCGCAACCCGCTATAATGCATAAATTCTATTTTATCATGTGGATACATGAAGTATGAACTATCCTCCTGGATACCCCACCAGAGTTGGAATTGAGCCGTGTCAAGTGCGCTAAACTCGCTCACCTGTAATGGAAAGCTCACAATGAACCTGATTGAATCAGGCATCATTTCTCGAATCTCTCGGACTGGAGTCGGTCGAAAAGAGGACACTGGCAAACTGGAGGACAAGCCCGTAACCGGATCGGTTGCAGAACCACTACTGTCAGTACGCCATTGCGCCGTCATCCATACTCCTACAATAAGCAACAAAAGAGTGAGAACCCAGTGAAGGAGCCGGTTTTCCGCAATTGAGGCAAACCATGCAGTTTGAATCTGTGCCCTAGTCATTCCGACTGTGAGCGACTCATCAGATAGCCTGTCGGATGCAGATAATCGTGCGTCCGAAACAGACTTCCCACCTTTCAACACGTCAAGCGAATGCAGAACTTTCTCGGAGTTCATCCGAGCGGACTTGGCATAAGCGGAGATCACGCCCCGCTGTATGGGTTCAGGTATTATGCTGAGTTGACCAGACTCAAGTGCAGACAAATACTCGAGAGGAATTCGAGTCTCATTCGCAACATCGGCCAGCGAAAGGCCCTGGAATTCCCTGGCCTTTCTTAGCTCTTCACAGAAACTGATAATTTGAGAAGACTGTTCCAAACTTATTACGAATTGATTCCACTGGTAATCCGACGACGTTGTCAAAGTCGCCTTTAAGAGTAGTTACAAACGCGCCGGCCTTCCCTTGTATCGCATAAGCTCCGGCCTTGCCAACCCACTCATTCGAATCCAAATACTCTGTCAACACTGATTTTGAGAGGCGGTCGAACGTTACGTAGCTACTTGATGCATCGACGCACGTGTCTTTTATCGCCCCATCTTCACTGAAGGTCATGATGCAGTATCCGGTGACAACTTCGTGACAATTTCCAGAAAGTCTACTTAGCATGCGTCTGGCACTTTCACGACCGGCTGGTTTGCCAAGTACGACTCCATCGTGATGAATGACCGTGTCCGCACCCAACAGCATTCGCCGACTTGCACCAAAGTGCTCGGATGCATGAACTTTTCGCATCGCATTCTGTTGCGCGAGTATTACGGTCGAGGTCGCGTCCCACCGCTCATGCACTTGTACGGGAGCGACATCGAAAGGAATCTCCAGTCGTTTGAGCAGGGAAATGCGGCGGGGAGATGATGAAACTAGCGTGAGCCTGACGATCAAATCTAATGGGCTGTTAGAAATGCCAAGACATGTATCAGGCCAAGTACTGGCGCTATACGATTGAATCTTATAAGGGCAACGCGGGCGCCCTCCATCTTTGGCTGCCTGATTCGTCCCCAAAAGAAGGCCAGCGGTATCAATACTCCAAGTATTAGTATCCAGAAGTATGCCTTGCCATAGAGTTCTCCCAGCCATGGCCACAAGCTAACAGTTCCAAAAAGAAAGAGAATCAATGCAGTAAGCGCCAACTTGTGTCGGTAGTGGTGCTCTACTTCGATTTCATTGGCTGACGCGTGATTCTCAAAAATGTCTTCTTCAATGTCCAATGTAGATCGCAAAACTGCCACGAACAAAGCTCCGATAACTGCAGGGAATGCGCCTACTTGAATTACACCAAGAGAAGCTGATGCGTATATGAAAGCAGATCCGAACGTCAGAGGAATCAGTATCTGCCTGGCAGTATGTGACATGGCGACTAGCCGCTTGCGCACAAATAGCAAAAGAGGTAATAATGCAACACCTGCTGCACTAAGAGGACTTAGTTTGCTTGAGTAGGCCAATACTACTATTGCAGAGAGTATAGAGATCGACCAGAGCACGATCGCGCGATTACTATTACTCTGTTCCCGCGTTAGAGTCAGCCTCCAACCAACAAAAGCCGAAGCCCAGGCAACCATTGACAATCCAAGAGTCAGCGTACTGACGCTTTTCAAAGCTGGAATACCGTGCAGTAGCGTGATGATTGGAACGGCAAGGACTGCTGCGACTACAGTCGCTTCTGTAACGGGTGGCCGAGTCTCTGACAAAAATGAACCAATATTCAACATGGAAAGGGTAACTCAATTTGTAAGTTCTGCCTCAACAATTGTAGTGCAATCGCAAGGACCTCGTTCTCAGAGATACCATTGGAAGTGTCAATCGTGCGTATCAGTAAATGGTCCTGTGGCTCGTCCTTCCACAATGTATAGGCCTGATTCAATTCAGTAAGATACTCGATATCTATTGACTTTTCAAAGTATCGAGCACGTTGATGAATCCTCTGCATTAGGTTTTCAATATCTGAATGAAGGTAAATCACCAAATCAGGTTTCTTCAAGTTGCTTACCATAGAGGAAAAAAGGGATTGATAGTTTTCCCAATCCCTTCGGCTCATTAATCCACGTCGATGCAACGTATTTGCAAAGATCCTGGCATCCTCGTAGATTGTCCTGTCCTGAACGCATGAGCGCTCATCTCTTTCGATTTCAAGCTGATTCTGAAAGCGCTTGCTAAGGAAATACACCTGGAGATGAAACGACCACTTGCTCATATCTGCATAGAAATCCGGAAGGTATGGATTATCAATTACTGGCTCAAGGTAGCATTTCCAACCAAGTTGCAGAGCGAGCTTCTGTGCCAGCGTGGTCTTTCCTGCACCTATGTTGCCGGCGATAGCAATGAAGTAACGTCGATTATAGATATCGTCACGCATGAATCAAATTCAATCCGGAAATTTCGTCATGTTTCCTTTCGAATCTTGAAGAAAGTGGCCAAATCGCCAATTCAAGTGTCAAGGCAACTTTGCATTTGAGAACATGACCGCCACTTGTCTTCCCTTCCCTGTCTGCTACCAATGCATGCAGATGCCAGAAGGGTTTGTCTTCCAACCATGTTAGATTGCCATTAAGACTAACAAGTTCAACTATCTCTGGTATCCAAAAACTTTGATACTCCTTTGTTATGCTATCAAAGTAGGCCAATTCAACTTCGCATACCCCGCCAATCCCACTGCAAACAGCAGATTCCCACTTTCTCTCGCGAGCAATGTCAATTAGACCATCAGGTATTAACGTATCCTTGGCAAACACAGTAAGCAAAGGTTCATGCATGATTCAACTTCCTGTCTGCAATAAAGTCTCTTCTGAAGCCAGCTACAACTGTTTCACCCGCAATACTGGGAAATAGTGAACGTAGTTTAGTCGTGTTAAACGAACCATCCCTGTGCAAAAAATCACGGTCTGGATGAGAGCTCATCGTGCAGGGTAGTATCAGATCCTGTGATATGTTGTAAGCTTGTGCTAGCGCGAGTCCGGTTTCATACCGACTCTGGACTTCATGTCCCCCAAGATTAATGTAGCCCTCCACCCTGTTTCGCAGGCAACACTCAATCGCGTGCACGCACTCTCTTAGATGAATCGGACTTCTGATCTGGTCCGTAAACAATGTGACAGGCCGGCCACTCAGGAGTACTTCAAGTAGCTTATCTGTGAATGACAAACCCATGCCGAAGTTTCTGCCAACGATATTATTGCTGCGAATTATAAGAAATCGCTTACAGATTGAAGAAAGTGCTTCCTCAGCTGCACGCTTTGTCTTGCCGTAGACGTTTGTAGGCCGGGGCAGAGCAGTCTCATTGTACAATCCTTGCTGTCCATCAAAAACCTGGTCGGTCGAAATAAATACGAGGTGTGCACTGACATGATTTGCGGCATCAGCTAAATGCTTCGTGACCGAGTAATTCTGCAACCACGCTTCATCCGGTGACCTCTCGCACGGTATTACCGTTGAGAGTGCCGCAGCATGCACAATTACAGTTGGACGTAAGTTATGAACCAAATCACGCAGTTTGTCAAATTGCGTGAGATCTAGTCTTACATTCGGGAAGTGACCGACACATGATTGCGTTCTCGAAACACCTAGAATATCGAAATCTCGATGGACAAGATGTGTTGCAAGGGCGAATCCAAGCAGACCTGACGCACCTGTAATGAGAGTTCGCTCAGGCACAACTATTAATTACCACCAAAGTAGGAACTGGAGCTTGCCTCCGTCAGACGTCGTCACAGGGTGTGCGTTCCATCCGAAATGACCTGTCTCAGATTTCGCAGCGTTGGACTGGAGGCGACCGGCGTGAAATGCGCTCACAATGTGATTGACTCCGATTAGTGCAACTGCATAGATCACGCGATTCAGGGAGCGATCCGACGTGAGCCTAAGTTCATCCATATACGATCTACTCGCTTCCGAGTCCCACATCCAATATTGCGAATCAGTGTCATAAACCGCACCAAAGTTGCGTTCCGACATTCGTTGGTCATTATAATCGTACACGCTCATCCAATTTGCAACGTCTATGTAGAACTCGCGATTGTGATCTCCACGGACTCTTGCGTGTGTCGATGCAAACGCTTTATAATCATCGCGGAGCTGACTTCCATGATGATGGAGACTCAGTGCAGAACCAATCAGTAGCAAGTCTACACCCAAGAATGCTAACGCATGATCCGTCCTTCCAGCTTCATATTGCCCCCAACCCGGAATCAGCAGAGACTTGAGAAAAAGCGCTTGCCCCGGCTCTCGCGCGAATGCAACGGAGCACAGGCATAGCACAGTGGCCATGGTACGATACATCTGCTTATCCTCTTGGTGTGGAAGTAGACTCTTAGTTCAGCCTGGGAAGCGGCATGCTAAGAGTGAGGCTTCTGGTCAGATCGCCTTCCCTATCTGCTCTGATTCGGTAGTTCAAGTCCATTGAACCCAGTCCAGCGGATTCCTGCTTGCGATTGTAGCTTCGTGCTGCAAACGCAGCATCGAGGGCTGACAACACATGATTAACCAAGACAAGTTCCATCATAGTATTGCCCTTTTCGAGAAGGTCATTCGCCTCACCTCGCATATCTCGGTATGTGAAAAAGAGTTGACTCTGTCCATCATACTTGACCGTAGCAATGTCGTCGCCGCCAACACTCCAAATATTTTCAGGAGTAGAGCCATTTAGTGGAACTGATCGGTCATACGTGTCAATCCATCCGAATCCAAATTGCTCGAAGTACTTGCCAATCATCTCATAATACTGCTGTCGATCTCCAGTTTGAATATCGTGTGTGTAAGGCGCTGGAAGGTGCGATGATCTATCTTCCCACTCAAGGGTCAACCAATCTTCGAAACTGCCTTCATATTGAACTGGCGCAAACGTCTCATTGGAGGCTACTTGGTACTCACGCACCATATAGGCGTCATAATTGAAATTACCGTTTGATGGATCGTTATTCTTCCACGGTCCTGCAAAAGCTTCAAACTCATCCGTCTTGTCAGTTCCCTTGGCGTGGTACTGGGAGAATAATGCCCAACCGGCAATTTCAACGGCAAACCAAGGAAGTGCCCTAAGCCAAGATCCCGAATAAAGTTGGCCGGTACCCGGCACAATCAAGCTGAACATGACTGCGCGCCCGACGTTCTTCTTCCCACCTAAGTCTGGTGGTGATGTCTCTTCAGCAGGAGCTTGTCCGAAATCCGGCGCTGCGAATTGCGCACGATGTGGTGACACACCGAAATCCCCGGCAAACCCGGTAATGGGAATCATAGACAGGACTGTCAGTGCGACGATGATACGATAAACGTGTGGGGAGCGCATTTTATACTCCATATATTATTTCTTGCTAATTGTGTGTACAATTCGAACAGAGGCAGCTTGACGGATGTCTGGCAGGTGGAATTATCGGGGTGTAGAAGTCAAACAGAACGGTCAGGTAGTAGCGCAATTCGTCGCCGTAACTGGTCAGGACATCACCTTCAATTACATCGAATTCATCCAGGCCATAAGCAACATCAATAGAAACTGCAGTTGGATAAGAATAGAAGGAATGAAGTTGAGCCCGAATACCTGCACCGATGTCCTTCTTTATCGTGCGGTCCGTGTAGTCACCCACCCATGCATCTCCAGCATCAACAAATAGCGATCCAAAAACCCTGTTGAGCGAAAGCGGCCACAATCCCAAAGCCGCTCTGCTGATGAGCGGAAAGCGATACGTTAGTGTCGCAACCGCGGTTCGAGTCCCGCCAAGGCTATAGAACGAGTAGCCCCGCATCCCCGGCAAGCCCCCGGCATATTGATAGAAAAATGGATCTACGTTCTCATCCATGTATCCAGCCTTAAGGCGAACTTCAGCTGTATGGTCGTGGATAGGAGACTTGAAATATTTTTCAAGGCCAAGTTCAAAGAGCCCATAGTTATTGGGGTCGTATATCTCGCGCAGTCCAATGGCATCACCACCAATCTCTATATCGCTGATAAAGTCATGGTTTGCTCTCGTGTATTCAAAATAGCCTCGATAGCCACTGTTTGGACTAATTTCCGTGTACAAACCTGGGCGGCGGGAATCCGTATATACACCTGTCTTCCATGACCACCCTCTGAAATAGGTAAGGCTGACACTCGATTCATCGTCGAATCGGTTGTGTGCAACATACTGATCATATGTTGCCCGTGACTTAATGTTCGTTCCAGAACTGAGGGGGACGCCAAGTCCGACACTTACTTCATTTAAATTGTATCTATACCTGATTCTATACTCATCATATATCGGATTGATGCCATCAGGTCCTTCAACCTCACCAATAATTCGCGAGGAGTCGGCGAAAAATGAAGTGAGTCTTCTCTGTATGTTAAAGTATTCTGCAAATATTGTGGGATAAAACTGTTTGTACTCCACGAGACCATATATGTCATATTCACGCTTTTGATTAAGCGCAGCGCCGCCAATAAATGTCATCTTGTCTAGGACATCATTCAAAACGAGATAAGTGCCTGGCTTGAAAGTATTGTAGTCAAAAGCAATTCGCGGAAACCAATACAGCGATTCAAATCGTGGACGATAGGGCGAGGCATTTCGAATGACGGGGCTTGGAATATCCTCATTGCGCGGTATACCTGCCATATAATTTGAAACAGCCAAGTCAAGTGAATTCCGTGGAAGTCGTACAGGAGTGATTGAATCCATTACGCAAATCCGGAAACCGTCATTACAAAACTCTGCAAAAGCTAAACTGCCGTTGTTCTCGTCAGGGTAATGAGCGCCGCCGAGTACCACGGTCAACCTTTCAAGAGACTCATTCTCCAGTGACAGCTTATAGATGTTTTGAATGCCGCTCTCATCATAAGAGACATATAAATGTCTGTTATCAGCAGCCCAAGATGGATCTCTAAGCTCGGCTCCTTTTCCGCTCACTTCCAAATCCAGAGTCAATTCTACGGATGTTGAATCAAACAGGAAGACACGTATGTTGCGTCCCTTATCAAGATGATGTGCTGCAGCAATTCTGCGCCCGTCCGGCGACCACTTTGGCAAATAGTACTGCTCATGAGGCAATGTGGGCAAACGATACAGTATTGATTCCTTGCCGAATGGGGTCATTGACTTGCCAAGTTCAGGCATCTTGGCAATTGCAATTTCTCTTCGGCCAGCTTCGTTAATCGTGAATGCCAGGTATTTCCCATCAGGTGACACATCAATATGCTCCGCTCGCAATCCTCGACTAAGTCGCGCTTCGCGCTTATTGTTTACGTCGTATGCATAAATATCATAAATCAGCGCACCATGCGGATTGTCTGACGTTCTTCTTGTAAAAACTACCGAACTATCCCCACGCACCCAGCATGCATTGCCTTGGACGGATGGTGCAATCAGTGAAATGGAATCAAGTTGTCGATTGTAGCAGTACAGAGATGATTGTCCAAAGTACTCTCGACCGGAGTTTGATATAAACAGGAGGCTATTACCATCGGTCGAGAATTCAGGATAAGCACCGACGAATCCCGACTTCTCGAGAGTATCAAATGTGGAAAGGTATGGTAGAAGCATGCTCTTAGTTTCACCATACTTTGTGCGAAGTTCAGCACTCCACTCGTTGTACCAATCCGTGCCGGATTTTCCTGTTACACTTTCAATAGCCTTATTCAACGTAACTGGTAAAAGCGACGACATCTTTCGTGAAATCTGGCCAAGAGTCTCTACTCCGTTGCTTCTATCTGCAATATACTTTACAAGAGAGAATCCTTGATTGTACACACCCTCGGATTCCAGGCTCGTTTTTCCAAAAAAACCCATGTCCTCCAAGGTCAAAAGACGATCTGAAAGGACTGACTGCCTAAGTAACATGTCGCGGTGACTGTCCCAATAATCGTAACCTGCACCGTCAAATTGGTACTGCGCAGTTCCTTCAGCAAACCAAGCTGGGATTGTAACAGACGGAAGTGGCCAGCTTATAAGTGTATTCGGGTAGCCATATAGAACGTCGGGTCGCCGTTCGGGTTCGTAACCTAAGGCCTGCACATAGAAAGCTGGGAAGCGCCGTGACCACTTTCTTGTTGCGCCAAGCTGGATCATGTGCGTATACTCGTGTGTAACAACGTTTCGCAGCCAATTATGTGTACCACGAAAGTCCCAAGCCATCGAGGTTGCGTAGAACTTAATCTTGTTTGATTGAAAGTAAGAACCGGCATTGGCAATATCGTCAACGTCGGAGAAAATGAGGGACACTTTCGTGTCGGGATAGTAGTCGTATACCTGACAGAGCGGATCATGAATTCTTTCCGCAATATCCGCTGCCATGTTGGCAACATCTTCCAAACCACTCGTGTAATGTACTATGAAATGCTCCGTCTCAAACGACATCCACTCCAAATGTGGCCTGTTAAACTCTGCAGTTTGCGCAACGGCAATCGACGAGAATGTCGCGACAACAAGTAGATACAGCAAAATTGCTCTCATTTCACTACAGCAATCTTGATGGTGCTCTCGCGGGATTGACCACCACCATGTACTAATACTTTTCCCAAGTACACTCCACTCTCAACTGTAACTGTATCCCACTGAAGGTCAAAAGTTCCTGCGTAGCTTGATTCCGTACTTAAGTTTGCCACGCATCGGCCCGCAAGATCAAACACTTTTGCTTCGACTGAAGCGGCATAAGGCAATGTAATCCTAAAGTTAGCAATTGCGTTTGTCGGATTTGGCCAAACATATACGAATTCTTCCCTGCTGTGCACTTCATTCTGCAACGGACCGAGGAAAATTATCCTGTTCTCGACGTCTGCATAGGACTTGGCTGATTGACCTTCAGGCACTATTGGAAGCCGAAGCAGACCAATTACGTGGTGACTGCCGCTGCGGTATTCAGTTATCGCATAGTACCTGCGCTCAGTAGTGTCCAGGGTGACGATCGTTGGTCTTCCTAATGTTACAAGTGGAAAATCGGAGTATCGCGCTCCTCGATGATCAAAAGCATGAACAGTCGAGCTTTCGAGATCGGTTAAACTGCTGCTTTCATTGGTAACTCGCAAGAGATCTGGAAAACCATCAAAATTCAGGTCAAACAGCTCATCCATGTTCAAACTTTGGAAAGGAAAGTCCTCTCGTGGCGTGTGATCTGCGCCGCGCGAACCGCCACCATCAATTACACCGTCCTGATCCCAGTCGGCTATAGGTTCTAGGCATTCTGAAGCTGGACAAATCAACGCCCCAGAATCGAAGTTGACATAGCCGTTATTTGGGAAATAGATCTCCGATGATTCCGGTCCAGAGATTATCGTGGGTTGATTTGAATTGTGTAACACAACATTCCAAACAACGCGAGCGGAATCTGAAATGTCCAAGAGCAGTGCCCTGTCTGAGCTCCAGAAAAGGACATTGCCTGCTGCTACTGACGTCAGATTTGACAACCCGTGAAATCCGCCCCAATCGACTTCCTGCTGAAGAATAAGGTTCAGGCTTGAATTGAAAATAGTGACTCTTCTCGGAAAATCCATGGTCCCATTCCCTTGAAAGAGCACTACCAAATTTGGATCGGTATCCAAGAATTCTAATCTAGCAATTGAAAACGAACTTACTGGCAAAGCAGCATTTCGCTGAATTGTACCAACATTTGTAACTTCCACGAATCCCAATGAGTCATTTCCAGCGACATACCATATCTCATTGTGTCCGTTATCGTTCACATCTATTGGATAACGGCTTGCTCGCAAGTCGAACTCGACATTCGCTTCAAATCGTTTCAGTACGGTCAAGCCGGAATCACTACCTATTCCACGAATTTCATTATCTTTCTGAAAGCATACGTCCTGTTTGCCGTCTAGATCAATATCGGCAAGTGACCAATTGTGCGGAGAATTCGTGCCAAGCTGAACAGGAAAACCGTCCATTGCTATCGAATTCGACACCATAGCCGACATTACTGAGTCTATATCACTGAAATTCTCGATCGACAAGTACGACTTTCTTTGATCGTTAGTCACGGCTGCCGGACGAGTATTGTTGTTGAACCTGACGAATGCCGTGCCTCCGTTAGCGTTTCTATGCGTTCGGTTGTCGCGGTACCAGCAATCTTCCTGCACTCCTAACTCTGTGCCGGATCCCGCGGTCGCAAACCCGTATTCACGGCCAATATCTTGTGACCCATCGGCCTCAACCAGATCGACACCTCTGTATTGCGGGTTCGCATTTATTCGATTTGTTGAATAATTCGCTGATACTACACTGTCATTGATATGCCATATGAGGATGCCGCTTCCTGGAATTCCAAAATCATAGTGTGATGCACGCACTGGTATCTTGAAGTCAGTCTCAACATACACATTGCCGAGGAGGTCAACGGTCATTAGTCGCCCGTCGCGATCATAAAGTGCGACATGACCCACCGAATCTGCATCTGCATTCCTGTTTTCAAGCAGATAATACTCGTTCGCGGAAATTGGAATCTTCACTATATCTGGAATGGAATCGCTACCGGGACGTGCCAAGGAGATTGTGTCCACGGCTCCGCCAGGAAGCACTGTGTTTGCAGTTGACCACCCCATGAACACCCTGGACCAAGCATCGGGATACGCAGGTACCATTGCATTAACATTGCCCGATCCCTGATCCATCATACCCCACCTTCCGATGCCACTCGCGCCTGTCTCTGTATTGTAGAGGTCAGGCATGCCGAGCCAGTTGCCAAAAAGCTTGATCATGACACCATTCAACGATAGTTCGACGCCAAGTTGGAGGGTTTCGTCTTGATTCTGACCTTCAGGAAGGATCAGGCCACGCGTTACACCTGAAGGTAAGTTAAGATTGTATCGGCGAAGGTCACTTTCTGAAATGTAGGCGGATGGAATGTCAAATGGCGTATTGTCGAAGCCAATATTGAAGTCCTTCCCGACTCCGGCATGGAAGACGAGAATTGCATCGTACGATTCAAAATTGATGTCCGATGAAGCCAGGGTCGTGGATTGTGCAAAAAGTTCAACAAGCCGGCGATTCAACAAAGCCGTATCAGAATTATGGTTATAGTGCCACATAGGGAATGACAGAGTGTAGGCACTGTCATGTGCGAGCGGATACACGTCAAGCCGTTCAAAGGTGACCATGCCTTTAGAAACTGTATTGAAGTAGTCTTGCATGAACGCAAGATGGTCTTCGAAATACTGGCGATTGTGGGGCAATGGGTCAATTGTAAGGGTATCTGGAAAGCCGCTATTGAACTTTCCTGTACCGGTTGTTCCGGTAAGGTTATCCTCCAGAAATTCGACTCGTATAGCACATAAGCGTATAGGCTGACCGGCCGGCCAAGGCTCGTCAAGAGATCTCACATGAACTCGATTGCTCGGGAAATGTGAAACGGGCGCTGACCAACCAGAAAGGCAGGCAGCGATAAGTCCGATTAAGGCAAGAGTTTTCAGTTTAGAAATCCACCGAGAGTGAATAGCGCATCGTGTCTGTCAACGGGTGATTCTCACCGGCGGTCAGATAACTGAAATCAAATCGGTACGTACTGTATTTCAAAGATACGCCAAACGTGTACGGAAATACCCGTCCCAAATGGTCATTGTAGTAACCACCGCGAAGACCAACGAGAGTTGAATACCAATACTCGGCACCCACGTGCCAAATCAGTGACTTCACAAGATCTCCGTCACCCCAGGCCGAGAAAAGTGCCTCATAGAACTCATCTGACTTACCGAATTCGTCACGCTTGACAAGTTCCTTGTCAACGTCAGATGCGATGGTCAGTTTGTTATACTCCTGGTCAAGAATCTTGTACGCAATTCCAAATTTCAATGTTGTTGGCAAAGGATCGGCTTGCGCACGGTCGATATAGGACACCTTGGGTCCCATGTTTGACAAATTTGCTCCGAGCGAGAGGCCAGGCATGAAAGTGGCTTTGTGCAACAAGCCAATGTCCGCGGCGATTGCAGTTGCAGTTCCTTTGCCTTGCTCAGCACCTGCACCGACAGGTGAAAGATTACTATATGCAAGCTTGAGGCCGACACCCATTGAAGTGTTCTCGTCAATGAGTGCACCGTATGTACCTGTCACCGCCATTTCATAGGATGAGAACGTACCAAGGGCCTCGCCTGACGGGCCGGTTCGCTGTGTCTCACCAAGATTTAGGAACACGATGTTCGCTCCAAATGTGCCCCATTCAGGTACTTCGTAAGTGCCGCTCAGAAACGCGTAATAAAGGTCTGAAAGATTGAACTGGGGCAGCCAACGTGAATACATCATTGTCACTTCATTACCGCGCTGAAATGCCAGCCCGGCAGGATTCCACCACGTCGCAGTAGCGTCATCTGCCAGGGCGACAAAGGTCTCGCCCATTCCGGCTGGTCTCGCGCCAGGTGCAATTTTGAGGAAGAGCAATGTTGCTTGACTTACACTCGCAGCATACACTTGATGGGTGAAAACTCCCAGCAAAGTCAGGCAGATTGCAAAAATCCGCTTCTTCATTTGTTCTCCTGCATTCTATGTTCAGTTCTTGTTATCGCAAAATAACGAGCTTACCGGTCGCCTCGGCTGAGTATCCTCTCTCATGTGTGGCAATCACCTTGTAGAAGTAAACTCCGTTCGCCAACTCATATCCTTCATCATCTCGGCCGAGCCACGGCCGATCACTATTACTGTTGTAAAGCTGCCTGGTCCCAAGGCCGTCTAATTCAGCCACCAGCTTTCCGCTGATTGTGAAAACACGTATCCTGACGTCTCTCGTCCCTTCCTGCGTTAAAGAATACGTGAAATAAGTTTCAGATGACATCGGGTTCGGCCAGTTTAAGACGTCGTTTATTGCAAATCCCTCTTCGGCCTGCTGACCCACGACAAAATCCAAGGTCTGTAAGTTCAGATTGTTAAAGGAATCCCAAGCTTCGACGGTCAAGCGATGAAAACCTTCAGAAAGCGGACCAATGGTTCGAACTAGCTCACCATCTGTGTAGCTATCTACGTCATAATTGAAAAACTGCGTTATGTCCTCTGCTTGGGCTTCATCGATTCGGGCTGTTATCTTGTGACCGACTTCGCCTGACAGATTGAGGCCCGATTCGTCACTTAATCGAACTATTAAGCGCGGTGAGCGGCTGACTTGGTCACCGGACCGAAAGGACGTATTTTCGAGCCAGGCACCGATTACGGGAGGTACTGTATCAGTAACAGCCGCTGCTGCGCTTGCAATCCTAAGTGGCTGTTCGATGCCAATCCCATCCGCCGAGTCACTTTCACTCTCTGATTTTCCAAAAAAGTAGAGACTGACTTTTGCATTCTCGCCACCATACTGAATATCGCGTGGCACGCGAAACACAACGTTAAATCTTCCATTTACGATTGAAGACCTGCCGCGGAAAATTGCATTGCCAGGCAGCCCATAATAAAATGGTGTTTGCAAGGGAACACTGCAATTCGCAGGATTTGGGAAATAGTAAGCTGCTGAGTCTTCGGAGTCAAATACTCGTGCCTCAACGATGCCCTGAAAGTCCGCCCACACGTCCTCATCGATGTTCCGACGCTGAGGAGACTGGTGTGACTCATTTGAGTCATCTGTGCGTGAGACAAACCCGCTCAGCTGAAAAAGCCCACCTGCCTGCAAGGAGTCGTCCCTCTGATCCACGTGAGCGAAATACTCTGGAGTTGCCAACCGCAAGACTGGATTCCCAAGCGTATGATAAAGCTTATTGTCAGCCCGAAGCGGCTTGACAAGAAGCAGAGCCTCGCCCAGACTCCGCCGCATTTCGATCCCTTGTCGAAATATCTCACGATAAAACTCTTCTGTCAGAAGCTGATTCTGCGAAACGAATGTGAATCTCGTCGCGGCAATGCAAGCAATAGATCCGATATCATCGGCACCAAGAAGAAGTTCAGGGAAGCATCTTTCGTTGGGTCGGTCAAAACCTCCCCACGTACATGTTCCGGCAACAATTACCGGCCAAAGTCGATGGTTGTCAATCAGCGGGAAATCTCTATCCATCACGAACAGTTGCTCATCTGTCCACACTCGTTCATTCCCGTGACCAACATAATTGACAAGGAGAGTGCCGGAATTAATTGTTTCAATCAGGTCCCTAGTACCGTCAGGTTTAAGTGAGGTCGAGGTCGATTGACGAAAAGGATAGAGAATCTGGTACAGTTTTCTGAACGTAAAGTACTCCGGCAATACGTCGTTAATCAAGTCTTCGGAATCCTCGGTGTGAAAATCTTCACTGCAGAATCCACTTTTCCATTCATCATCAGCCACAAAAGTCGCGGTGTTCTTCCAGGGTCCATAAAGAGGCGTTAACGCATAGTTTACGGTCTTTTCAACGATTGCTTCGACTTCCGAGGCTGATTGCACTGGCCATCTACCCGACATCATGTCAAGCAAAGACTCCGAGTCATCAAAGTCCACATAGTAGTCGTCTGTGCACGTGCCGAGACTCTCCCACGGCGGAATCCAATTATCGTCAGAACTTGAAGTGAGATTTCTGTAGTCATAATCTCCATCGCCGACGAACAACACGTACCTTGGAGACTCAGCGTTTCCTGCAGGGCCACGCCAATTCTCGTGTGCATAGCGTAAGAAATTTCGTATTGCTGTCGGATCCTTCACACCCCAAGAGAACTCATCATAAATATGCGAGATTTTAACTCTAACAGCCTTAAGAGGCTCTTCTTCATACTGGGCATGCATGGCAATGAGCGGCTCAAGTTCGTCGTACCAGTCATCGTATGTGATTATCACTATACCGGCCTCATTCGCTTGGTCACGAAGCATCTGGTAGTCGCTTGCGTCAAAAGACTTCCTGCCCCTGTATACCGGTGTACGAAATCTGCTGCCCCCTTGATTAGCGCCAAAGTATCTTCGTTGTCCTGTAGCAAAACTTGAGTCTGTTACTATAGACCCTCTCGCGATGCGCGGACTCAAGGGATTAGATATTTCTGCCAAGTATGCATCCTGATTCAAACCAGTTTCGTATCTAAAAGCACCGGTTTGATTACGCGGCGCCGGAAACTCAATAACACCTGTGGCTGACTGCAAGGTCTTGTCATACTCAACTTCTATGTAATTCAACAAGACCTGCCTGGTCGTATTATTCTCGAATCTTACTGTATTGCTACCTGTCCGAAATACTCCTTCAGGAATCTGAATAGTAAGCGGTGTTGTATAGGCGCCTATGCTGACCGGTGTGTCGTTGACATAAACGTTGAAGTTATTACCGCTTCCCGATATCGAATCCATGCGAATTCTAAGTGAACCTCTGCCAGAACTTACTGCATCCAAATTGACTGAGATGGTACGTGTGCTAGAAGCATCAAGCGTTGCCATATACCAAACAACACCGGAATTTGACTGCAAGCCGGAAACCGCATAGATGAATTGTTCCTGATCCAAATAGACTTGGCCCAGAACTGTATCGACTGGTACTGTTTGACTGAGACTCTGAATTGTGTCCATACGAAGTCCCTGGTCGTCAGCCCCCCCAATCCCAATCCAATAGATGTTCTCCATTGAATAGGGACTTGCATGGCCATGGTCGTTCAGCAGACTCCCGTCACAGTAATCAAAACCCTTTAGACCTTCGCCATAAAAGATGATTCGGTCTCCTTGGTCAATACTCCCGTCATTCCCATCTTCAATGAGAATCGAAATTTCCTTTAACACTGAATCGGGGACGCTTATGAGACCGGCAGGCAGAAGCCTCCCCCCGTTCCCAAACATTCGAATCCGGTCCGATGCTACACCGACGACTTGAATCCCCTGAACTTGAAGCCATTCGGCGGTCATCACGTGGAAGCCTGTCTCTGTGACGGCCAGTTTGTGAAGCTGAATGTCGGGCCAAGCTTCGTTCGAAGCATCCAAACTCTGCAAAATCCGGGAACTAGGAGTCCACCAGTGGGTCGCTTCCCGACCGTTTATAACCAAGTCTTTCAGCAGCTTTTCTTCGCGGGCGAACGGACCCTTTTGATCCAAACCGCCAACAAAACGCACGGTCGCATGCACTGTTTCAAGTACGGATGTCCCCTGCGAAGATGGACTGGCCGCCCTAATTTCGATATGGGCAATCGTGAAGCCGCGCCATTGTTCAACACCAGAAATCCGAACATCGGTGTTCACTGCACTGGACACTTCGGGCAGCTCCTCAGCTGGAGGAAGGTCCATGTTTAACAAACGCGTTTCAACCCTCTGAACCTCCAGTCGCGGTGTCGACCCCGTCGGACAAGCGACAAGCAACTTAATGACGGGAATCAAAGCACCAGATTGGGTAATCCAATCCGCAGATCTCAATACCGCCCGAAGATCACTCGTGCCGTGCAGTTTCGCGGATTGAATTCCCGACGACCAGACAAACTCAACACCCGAATCGTCCGAAGAAACAACTCGTACTTCACTTGCAGATGAGACATGGCAAGCAAACACTGCGCAAACCAACACTATAGCGCGTATTCTGAGCGAGTTAGTTTTCAACATTAGGTGAAATGAAAAAACCGAACGGAGCGGATTGTCCATTCGGCCATAGAAGCAACGAACCGGAGCAAATGCACGCCGTGTTAGAGGTGTCGTTTACAATACAAAAACGTAAAATAAGGCAGAGCCTCGAAAACCTCTAACGAAGGGACATTGAACTCCTAAATTCACTTTCCAACAATTGATAAATATAATAAATCGCAATGGCTTGCGCAACACTGCTCACTGGAAATCGAAAAAAATCCGATTCAAAACTCGAATCTTAAATTTATTATAAACATAACGTTAATGATTTGGGGGTTCCAAGAGTTGTGACCAGGGAGTCAATCCCGGTCCGGATTTCCCTTTGGCGGCCTGGTTCCAGTCGTTGTCCTTCCCTAAAGACTTCGAGCAAAGCTTGAAAGCCAACCGGGCAGAACTGAGTACCCACTTCACGTTCAATCTGTGCCAATGCTTCGCGACTCGAAAGAGGATCGCGATAGGGGCGTTCCGACACCATTGCATCGAATGCGTCGGCAATTGTCAGAACCCGAGCTTCCATCATGATCCCGTCACTTTTTCGAATACCCGGGTAACCTGATCCATCGAATCGCTCGTGATGCTGGACAATAATTTCTCTTACTCGCTCAAATCCAGGCAATGGTGCAATAATACTTGCGCTCAATTCCGGATGCTGAGTCACGACTCCCCTCTCGGTCTTTGATAGCCTGCCGCTCTTCTGGAGCACACTGTCTGGCAATCCGATCTTGCCGATGTCATGCAAAAGTCCGGCGATTGCCAACTCCTCGAGACTTCTTGCACTTAAGCCAAGAATGCTGCCCATTTCGGATGCCAGACCAGAAACACGCATACTATGAAAGTACGTATTCACGTCTCGACACTTCAGCGCGAGCAGAAGTGTCTGGACTGCAGCACAATCAAAGGCGCCAAAGAAACCTGTAGATACTTGAAAAACTTGAATCTTATCGAGTTTGCGCATGATTCGGAGATTGCGCAAAGCTGGTGCCACATTCAGTTGTGAAATGCCGACGAATCCTCGCCTATTGCACGCAGAAACACGACTTCCAGCTGCACGCTTTCATGGCGACGCTGCAGGTCCGCAACACTTCCCCTATCTTTTACCAGACCTTGGTGGATCAATATCATTTCATCACATAAGAGTTCTGCCTCTCTCATCACATGAGTTGAAAGAAGCACACATTTCCCCCTTTCTTTGCTTACGCGCATGAAATTCACGATTTGTGAAGCGGCAAGAATGTCCAGTCCACTCGTTGGCTCATCAAAAATCAGAACCGGAGGGTCGTGCAAAATTGTTCTTCCAATACTTACGCGCTGACGCTGTCCAGTCGAGAGTTTCTCACACCTTCTGTCTAAGAATTCGTGCAGGTCTAATAGATCAGCAATCTCGGCTATTCGAGCCTCTGACGCTCTTCTCTCGAACCCATGCAGAGCTGCAAAATAAGAAAGCATTTCACGCGCGGTTAACCGTCCATACACCCCGGTAGATGCGGATAGAAAGCCAATTTGCCTTCGCACTTCCTGCGGACTGCGGCGTAAGTCATGACCTGCGACAGTAGCAGTTCCTTGCGTTGGTTGCAGCATCGTGGCCAGCATTCGAAGTGTTGTAGTTTTGCCTGCCCCGTTCGTGCCAAGTATTCCAAAGATTGACCCAAAGTGCGCCTGAAACTCAACATTCTGACAACCAATTACATTGCTGCCTACCGTATTACGATAGGTTTTACCAAGATTCTGGGCGTGAACTGCAACTTCATTCACGAAGACCTCTCCCCTGTTCGATGAGTTTTGAAGCCGGGTTCTGGTTCTGCTTCACAATTAGTGCGTTGGGATTGTAAATCTCTCCACGCTTTGTCGAGTGCACAAGGGTTAAGTCGCCAAAGCCGGCTTGGTCAACGAAAATAAAGAGAACTCCTCCTTCTATCTTGTCATAGTGCCAAATCTCGTGGTCTAGTCCTGCAGCATCGGCATATCGGCGGTCGACAAAATCAGGTTCACCGTACAAAATGAAGACACGTCCACGGTCAGTTCTCCAACCTTCTCGGTTAAGAAAACTGTAGCGCCTATTCGCTTCTGCAACTCGCGAATAATGGACATTGGCAGCGTCAGCCTCTTCTGGACCGCGTCGCTTCCAGAAGTCTGCAATGAACTTCCGCTTTCCTTCTGAGTCCATGTCCCTTGCACGCCTCATCTCCTGTCTCGTCAAGAGGTAGTGCAACAATTCCAGCGCACTATCTGGATCAATCGTCTCCAGGATGCCACCCTCAGAATTGTAATTGATCATGCTTGAAGCTCTATTTCCTACGTCAGCGGATAAGAAGTCGGTATCTTCCCTGCGATACACGTAGAACTTCTTCATCGCTTCTCTGGCAGCTTGATTTGGAACTTCAACTTGAATAGACAGTATGTATGTGCCAGTCCTCAAAGTGTACGCGGGAAATCCGTCTGCAATCACGAGTGACTCACCGGGACGAGCATATTTCCGCAAGGAGGGCTGCTTTGCGTCTTGGCCAGTTTCGCCGTCTATCACACGCCGCTGAACCATTATCGAGTCTTCGACCGGACCTAAAGTATCCAGTCCATAACATTCAAGGTAATAATAGAGCATAGGCAGCTCCGCGCCGTAGAATCCTGATGGGTTCGGGACAAAGCGCAGCCCGTTTCTTGTGAACGCCGATGGACCAGCTGCGAATGCCAATTCAGCGCCAAGCGCGATTCCAGATAAGCTAGCCTGCGCTGACACATACGGAACTTCAAGTCCTATCTCCGTCCAGTCATAGTTGTCGGCACTATCTTGTACCAATTCAATCGTAAGGTCATAGCTGCCTGGAAACAGAAGGTACCGAGAAATGTATGGGAAATATGCTCCGCCCGAATGAGATTCGGTGCGACTTGTCTTGTCAATCGTGTCAAGCGTGTCCGAAATGAGAATCGAGTCACTTCTTCCTATTGTAGTGATTAATGAAAATTGCGCGTATGAACTATCCTCTTGTGTCGCTATATAGACAAGTTCACTGCGTTGAACTCCTGTGTAGACCTCACAGTATGTGAGACTATCTTCACCAAGAAAATAAACAAAATCGACATCAATCCCCCCGCATAAACCATGGGAACTGATGCCGACTGCTAGTGTGAACAGCCAACAAAGCATTTTGCGTGTCATTTGGCTTCTCCTTCGGGATCAGGTTGCGGCCACTCGTGCCTCCGCTGGAATTGCGGGTTCAGGTTTCATTAGCCTAACTGAAACAGTTTTCGAAACGCCTTCCTCTTGCATCGTGACACCATACAAGTTGTCAGCAATTTCCATGGTGCGCTTGTTATGGGTTATCATGATGAACTGGGTATGGTCGCTATGACGATGAATCATTCTAGTGAAACGGTCAATATTTGCATCGTCCAATGGCGCATCCACCTCGTCAAGAACACAAAATGGAGAAGGTTTGACCTGATACAGCGAAAAAAGCAAAGCGATCGCCGTCATTGTCTTTTCACCACCAGACATTAATGTCAAAGACTTCAGTCTCTTTCCGGAAGGATTTGCCCACATGGTAATATCAGCTTCCAGTAAATCCTTTCCACTAAGTATCAAATCAGCCTCTCCGGCCGGGAAAAACTCGGTAAAAAGCGACTGGAAGTTCGCGCGAACAGCTTCAAATGTGTGAAGAAACTTCGCCTCTGCAGTCTCGTTAATCTTGCCAATGGTCTCTTCTAGTGTGGCCTTTGCGGCCAGCAGATCTGCACGATTCGCGAGAATGCCTTCAAGTCTCGCAGTCTCTTTGTCGTACTCCTCAACAGCAAGAAGATTGACCGTACCTAAACTCTCGATTTTTCCCCGAAGCTCTGCGATAAGGTCGGCTGAAGACTCAACACCGCGATACTCTGAGAGCTTTGCATTCTCAAAATCCGCTGCAAGATCTATCCCGTGCTGATTTCTTGCGCTCGTCAGTAAGGACTCGATCTCACCCTCCATCTTTGCAATTGAAACCTCTATCTTTCGCTGATCATCAAGCGCCGCTTCACGACTTGTTCGCAGTCGCTTCAACTGATCCTCCAATTGACGCACTTCAGACGTAGATGAATCCCTCTGTCTCTGTGCGTCTTCAACAACGCGCAATCTCGCATCACGAGTTAAGAATAATGTTCGGAGCTCTGCTGTGATATCTTTTAATCTAACTTCTGTCGAAGAAATAACATTTGCCGCAGCCTCTGCTTGATTACGGCTTGACGCGATTGATTCAACAAGCTCACTCTCACTGCTCAAGAGTCTATCCTCCTCTGCAGCTAATAGTTGAACTCTGTGAATTATCGATTCAACATGGCGCGCATGCTCATGGAATGAATCTCTTGAATTGTCATTCGCTTGTCTCGCCTGCCAAACATCTTCCGACAGTTTTTCAATCAGCTTCTGTGCGCTCTCAATCGCACTCCTGCTTTCGTTGATTGCAGTGAGGTGCTTTTCAACGTCCATCCTCAGAACTTGTTCAGCCTCCTCGCTTTCGGATATCAGCTGGAGTGCCGCCTTGTCCCGTTCCTCAAGTGCATGCAGCAGAGTGTTCAGCCTAAGCACCTCAGATTCTATACCTCCGAGTGCTGCCTTCCTGGTTTCTAATACACCGGCGATTTCGCTTCGGCTAGAATTCCAGACTTCGAATTCACTTGCAAGCAAGCCAGATTGTTCAAGCACTTGCTCCTTATCCCTATGCGCATCTTCAAAGCTCATCTGCAAGCTTTCAAGATGTTGCTTGAGCCCGAGATCCGTTGGCGCGTCTATCTGCACGCTACCTGCAAAACATGCTCCCGTCCAATCTACCCAATCTCCCTCGAGTGTGACGGCACGAAATCTGTGTTTGGCCAAATAATCCCTGAGGAGAAGCGCCTCTTTGAACGTAGAGACTACAATGCACCCG
This sequence comes from bacterium, assembly GCA_013360195.1. Lineage (NCBI taxonomy): Bacteria > bacterium. The sequence continues at coordinate 94,590 of JABWCQ010000002.1, read as the reverse complement.
GTGATCAAGTTTAGAAGTCCTTGGTCATCTTCAGACAGGCTAACGAGGCCAGACGCCCACCCGATTACACCAGCAGGAAGTTCTACTTCGGTATGCTGTGACACCACCCATGGGAGCATGAAGCCACATTTGCCTGCTTCCTGATCAACCAGGAGTCTGACAGCTTCGTGCAGCTCATTCTCGCTATTTACTAATAGATGGTACGCCGCACCTCCAAGTGCAGCGTGAATCGCCATGCTATACTTGCTTTCTACTACAATTCGATCCGCGATGAGTTGATACTTGTCGTATCTGTCGCGCAGGAGCCTTATTTGAGCTGTTCCTCGCGGGCCGCGCTGGTCCAGTGTCTCAAGGAGCTTGATGTGGGATTGCGTTGCGTGTAAGAGACGGTCAGCCTCGTCAAGTCTGCTGGCAAGTGCTTTTTGACGCTTCCTCAAATCCTCGCCTTGAGCTTCACATTCATTAAGTTCGCTAACGGAGCGATCAACATCGCAAGCCAATTCTCGAGCCTGATTGCTTGCAATAGATATTCTGGACTCTAAGTCGACCTTTTCCTTCGATAGTTGGTCGCGGGTCATATGGGCAGATTCTCTACGGCCTTTCTGTCGAGCGATTCCTTCTAGTAGGCGAGCGCGTTCTCCCTCGAGGCTTGCTTGTGTCCGGTTCAAAGTGGCAAGTTGCGCATCAGCCTCTCGGTAAGCAGTTTCCAGCCGCTTCATTTCAGCTTGCGATTTCTGGAAATCTCCTTCGGAAGCCTCCAGCCTTGATTTTGCCTCGCGCAACTCTTTTTCTGTCTGATCTTTATCTAATGTTAGCGAATCCTTGCGGGAAGCAAGAGACTGTAACCGGTCATTGGCAAGTACGATTTGACGCTGTGCCCGATCCAGAGCTTCCTTTGCCGCGAACAGCCGTGCTTCTGCTCCCGCCTTCTCGGCTTCCAAGGCGGATATGAGACTAACTGTTTCTTGCAGTTCACTTCTCAACTCTGCCAATCGCTGATCGCCTTCCATGTGCTGAAGTCTAAGCGATTCGACCTTTGCCTCGAACTGACGCAAATGCGACGTGCTGCCTTCCGCGTGACCAAGGGCATCTGTAAGAGCATGCCGCAGTGGCTCCACTTCACGTTGCAATCGATCAAACTCATGAACGGAAAACGCGATTTCTACCTTCTTCAATTCGGCAGAAAGCTCCTGGTATCGCCGAGCCTTACCAACCTGCCTCTTCAGTGATGCCACTTGCCTTTCAACTTCGGAGATGATGTCGGCAAGTCGAAGTAGATCTTCATCGGTTTGAGCAAGTTTTGCAAGCGCCTGGCGCCGTCTCAACTTATACTTCGCGATCCCTGACGCTTCTTCAAATAATTGTCGACGTCCCTCACCATCATCACGAAGTATATCTTCGATCATCTTAAGTTCGAGAATCGTGTACGCATTCGGTCCGAGACCACTGTCCTGAAGCATGTCAGTAATGTCTCGTAGCCGGCATGAATTCCCATTTATTAGGTACTCACTTGTTCCGTCGCGATGGAGTCGACGTGCAATCTCGATTTCGCTATAAGGAAGATTGATTCTAGCTGATGAATTGTCAAACTTGACTTTAACCTCTGCAAGGTTCAGGGCTTTACGCTTGGCTGTACCATTGAAAATGACGCTCTCCATGCGGTCACCTCTGAGCACGGAAGATCGTTGTTCCCCAAGTACCCATCGAAGTGAATCAACTACATTTGACTTGCCACAGCCATTCGGCCCGACGACGCCAGTTACTCCGGGTGCGAACTGGATTTTTGTCTCATTCGCGAATGACTTGAAGCCAGAAATCTGAAGGGAAATCAATTGCATTGAGGAACTATTCCGTTAATTCAAGGACGGACATTAAGGTGGCCTTGGCTATGACAGGATCTGCCTGACCATGAGTTTCTTGCATTATCTGGCCCATAAAGAAGCCAATCATCTTTGTTTTTCCCTGGCGATATTTTTGAAGCTCAATGGGGTGTTGATCGACAATTTGTCGAACAATACTTGACAATTCATTGCTGTCACTAATTCTCGTGACACCAAGGTTTTCGATCAGCATTTCTACTGATGACTCGTCCTCAAGCATTCTTCTGAGTAAGTCCTTTCCTGTCGACCGATTTATTCGACCCGACTCAACAGCATCGATCAAACTTCCCAATCTTTGCGGTGTTATTGGAAACTCAGAGATGGAGATATTCCTTTCCTTCAGAATCCGTTGTACATCGCCCTGCACCCATGATGCGACATTAATTGCAGATCTTCCATTCTCAAGCAACGATTCGAAGTACCTGTTCAATCCCCTATCTGATGCAATTAGATAAACAGCTTCGTCATTTAATCCCCATTCGCGGTACTTCTTTCTCAAAGCTCCCGGCAATACTGGCATCTCCGAGTAAATTCTTTGCAATTGGCTTTCATCAAGCACTAACTCAGGCAAATCTGACTCCGGGAAATAGCGGTAATCGTCAGCACCCTCTTTCGTTCGCATTGGATAGAGCTTTTCCTCTTGTTCATTCCAGTGCAAAGTCTGACGGTGCACTCTGCCACCGCTTTCATAGATTTCAATCTGACGCCGAGCTTCTGCCTCGATAGCCTTCTCGACACCACGAATTGAATTCAGATTTTTCATCTCGCAACGCTCGCGCAGATTCTTTTCGCCGATGCGTCGAACGGAGACATTTGCATCACAGCGCAACGACCCCTCATCCATGTTTCCATCACACACGTCAATGAATCGAAGAAGTTCGCGCAGAGTCGACAAGTATGCTCCTGCTTCGGATGCAGAACAAAAGTCAGGTTCTGTGACAATTTCAACAAGTGGAACACCGCATCGATTAAGGTCTACTATCGAAGAACCATCATCCAGGTGCATTGACTTGCCTGCGTCCTCTTCAAGGTGCGCTCTAGTGATGTTTATCCTTTTTGATCCGCTTGCAAGTGCAATCTCTACAAATCCACCAGTTGCTATCGGAAATTCAAATTGCGATATCTGATAGCCTTTTGGAAGATCAGGATAAAAGTAGTTCTTTCGATCAAACCGTGACCGGAAATGAACGGTCGCACCAATGGCTTTGGCGAGCTTTACTGCTTTTTCGACTGCATCCCTGGATAGCACGGGTAACGCACCGGGTGCACCAAGGCAAACAGGGCACACAAGAGTATTGGGCGGAGCGCCGTAGCGGTTTAAGCAACGGCAAAATGCCTTCGTCCTTGTATTTAGCTGGGCATGAACCTCCAGTCCGGCAACTATCTCGTAATGACTCATTGCTTGGGCCGAATGCTCTCGATGAGTTTGCCCGTGGAAAGAAGGAGTTCCTCGCAAAAGTAGTTTGCCATCAGCTGAATGCCAATTGGAAGTCCCTTGCCGTCCTTAGACCATGGAACCGAGACAGCGGGAATACCTGCTAAACTAGCGGGGACTGTGAAAATGTCAGACAAGTACATAGACAGCGGGTCATCAAGCTTTTCTCCTTGATAGAACGCCGTTGTAGGGGTTGTGGGAGTTAAAAGTACATCGACGCTTTGAAGTGCATGTGACAACTCTTTGGCAATTTTGGCTCGAACTCGCAATGCCGTCATATAGTAGGAATCGTAGAAACCAGAAGACAACACGTACGTTCCTAACATGATACGGCGCCTGACTTCGGCGCCAAACCCACACTCGCGCGTTAAGTCATAGACAGAAGCTAAATCTGTTGCTTCAGGGTGCCTGTAGCCGTAACGAACGCCATCAAATCTTGCCAAATTTGAGCTTGCTTCGGCCGGCGCGACTATATAGTACACTGGGATTGAGTATCCAAGGCTAGGAAGCTGAAGTTCAATAATTTCATGTCCATTGGCAGTTAGACGAGAAATGCAATCCCTTAGGGAAGATACTACCTCCAATTCCAATGCATCATGTTCAACAAAATCACGAATCACCCCAATCCTAAGTTTGCGTTTTGTCTCACTTAATTCCTTGGTTATCGGTACGTCAGTATTCTTGGTGGTTGCATCTCGCGGGTCAGCTCCGGCAATCACGCGAAAGACATCGTACAAGTCGCTGCAATTTCTTGCAAAAGGAGAAATCTGGTCGAGACTTGAGCCAAACGCTACTAATCCGTATCTTGACACTCTCCCGTATGTTGGTTTCAATCCGCAGATGCCGCAGAACGAGGCTGGTTGGCGAACGCTTCCGCCGGTTTCGCTGCCAAGTGAGACATGACATATCCCGGCTGAGACAGCGACCGCACTTCCTCCTGACGAACCTCCGGGAACCCTGGATGGATCGAATGGATTCGATACTGGACCAAATGCAGAGTTCTCATTCGAGGAACCCATTGCAAATTCGTCAAGGTTTGTTTTGGCAAGCACCACGGCACCCGCCGCTTCGAGTCTTTCTATTGCCGTTGCTGAAAAAGTAGAAAGATGCTTGCCAAGTATTCTAGAACCGCACGTTAACGGAACACCCTTGACCGAAATGTTGTCTTTCACGGCAACAATGAACCCGCCGAGCGGAAGATGCTCACCATTGGCCAACTTCTCGGACACTTCAACGGAAGATTGAAGAGCGCGCTCGTCAAGCAATGTCAGGAAGGCACCTAAGGTACCCAGCTCCCGCGCGGTCGCAAGTGACTTACTGACTATGTTTGGCAATCGGCGGGGATTCTGACGAATCTCCGAGGGACTGGGAAGCCGTTGAAGCATTCTTGTCTTTTATTGGTGTCTTGCCAGCATCATTGAACTTGGCTGGACCGGTAACTTCTCGCTTAATCTCAATATACGATCGCCTTAACTCAGAGATGCCTCGTCCCAGCTGTCGTGCAGTGTCCGGTAATCGTTTGCCCCCGAAAAGAAGCAGGACAACGAGCAGCACGAGAAGTAATTCACTAGCTCCCAGTCCCATTTTTCATCACAGTCTAATCAAAGAGTTGCCAACCGCGGCTTCGGCAAGAGATCTGAGCAATGGCAAGCCGTCCGTGGAACCGAGAATAGCTTCCGAAGCGCGATCTGGATGGGGCATCATTCCGAGTACATTTCCAGAGTCATTCACTATTCCAGCAATGCTCCGCAGACTTCCATTGGGATTTCCGTCAGGAGAATCGCTTCTCGCAGGACCACAATACGTGAAAACAATCCGTTTATCCGATAACAATCGCTCAATTGTGCTTGATTCTGCAGTGAAATTCCCTTCGGCATGTGCAATCGGCATTCGTACGATTTGACCTGTCCAGTAACTTCGCGTAAAAATCGAATCAGAGTTTTCCACTTTCATCTCAACCCATCTTGAGATGAATCTAAGATTTCTATTTAACATCAAAGCGCCGGGCAATAGTCCGGCCTCGCAAAGTATTTGAAATCCGTTGCATATGCCAAGAACAGGCCCTCCCTCCTCGGCGAAGCGGCGTATCGCAGTCATTATGGGCGAGATTTTCGCTAATGCACCCGCGCGTAAATAGTCCCCGTAAGAGAAACCGCCAGGGATTAATACTCCGGTGAACCCGTCAAGACTAGTTTCTTTGTGAAATACCAATTCCGCAGGCGACCCAACAATGTTGCGCAAAACGTGCAGGCAGTCCCGATCGCAGTTGGAGCCGGGGAAAGTAATGACGGCAATACTCACTTTATCTCTATCTCATATGATTCAATGACAGGATTTGACAACAATTTGTCTGAGATCTCTGTGAGCATACGTACACCTTCATCATGAGCTACCTCGCCAAGCTCAAACTCAATTACCTTGCCAACTCTTACGTTACTTATTTGGGAGTAACCACGTTGCTCCAGTAACTGATGAATCGCCTGACCCTGCGGATCAAGGACATCCTCCCTAAGTTTGACATATACTTTCGCGTTCACGGCTTTTTCCATCCTGTATTTAGCGATTCTGTTGCCTCATCATCCTCCAAGACATGAATGTGTCGTCTTATGTGCAAGAATCCAAATGTCAGAGATAGGAGGCACAAGAGGACCACGACGGGAAATGCGAATAGTGGCGGATTAATGACGCCAACAGCAATTGAGCCAGCAAGTACGACCAGCTTTGCCGTGTTCTTGCCCTGCTCGCGTAGTGAAAATCGCGGCAGACCTGCAAAGGGCAGTTTACTAATCATTAAGACAGATGTGAGAATCAATAAGCTAGTCAGGACTTGCACATACATTACCTCGTCCCAAATTGCATAATTCATCAATATGTACGTGGAGACTAAGCACGCATGCAAAGGAGACGTTAGTCCTTCGTAACCCGGTGATCGCGACGCCGCACGAACATTGAATCTAGCTAATCTGTAGGCCGCAGCAAGTACAGGAATTGTGCAGACAATCATGCCATATTCCGATTGGTCTCGAAATGCAGCAGAATAACAAAGTAGTGATGGGGCTACTCCCATTGACACTACGTCTGCCAAAGAATCAAACTGAAGCCCAAGTGGTGATGACGCTCCAAAGAATCTTGCTGCTTTTCCATCAAACGCGTCCATTACAACGGCAAGCGCAATAAGCCATGCTGCTCCGACAATGTGACCATCGACAGAAAGCATCATTGACGTGAAACCGAATACAAGATTCAGCGAAGTTAATATGTTTGCGAGATGCCGCAAGAATTCTCCTAATGAATCTGGTTAACTTTCGAACAATGCCACAACTGTTTCGCCAGCCTTGACTCGGTCTCCATTCCGGACGCAGATCTTCGCAGTTGCAGGTAGTATGAGTTCCATTCTGGATCCAAAATATATGAGTCCATACCTGTCACCTGTCTTTAGCACATCGCCTTTGGTAATCCTGCAGCTTATCTTCCGGGCGACAAGCCCGGAAAGTTGGGTAAAACTCACCAAACCGTGAGCAGTTTCCAGCAAGACTTCGACTCGCTCATTTCCTTTGATTCCGGCGGCGGAATTCGCATGCAGATAGGTGCCCGGAGTCCTCTTTACGTCCTTCACAACTCCTGCATAAGGTGACCTATTTACGTGCACGTCGAAAACGGAGAGAAACACAGCAATCAACCGTTGACCATCCATTAAGACTTGTGCATCAACCACAACTCCGTCAGCAGGAGATACAACTGAGTTGTCATTTACAGGTGGATACCGCTCCGGATCGCGAAAAAAAAGTAGAACACCAACCGCAAGTACGATCGCGGAAAAACCAATGACACCTAGCAAAGTGCCTTGAGTCACCGCATTCAAGGCGATCAATGCCGAACCGATAATGGCTACCGGTATTACAATCGGCCATGCTTCGCGTGCAAACTTCATTGTTAAGTTGCGCTTGTCAGCCGTTCTAGTAGTTCTCTGTATGCGCGTTCAACTCCGGCCTGGTCCTGCAGAGCGCGATCACGATCAAGCTTTCGATTCGTTTTCCTATCCCAGACCCGAATAGTGTCAGCCGTCAATTCATCGCCTATGCACAAATGATCACCGGCGTCGCCAAACTCAAGTTCAAACTCGACCAGAAGAAGTCCGCGCCTTTCAAACAGAGATTTCAGAACAGCGTTGGTTTTAGTTGCAATTCGCTGCATAGTTCTCAAATCATCGGAGCGGCCATATCCAAGCGCGACGGCATGACTTTCGTTGACCATCGGGTTATTAAGCGCGGGATCCTTCAGAAAGTACTCAACAACTGGGTAGTCAAGTGGACGACCGTCATCAAGTCGAAATCTCCGTGCAAACTCACCCGTAGCAACATTATATACTATTGCCTTGATGTCAAACATCTCAACTCGACGCACGGCCATGTCTGTGGAGGATTGGCGTTCGACAAAGTGTGTCGGGACATGATAATTCTCTAAGTATTGAAAAAGAAAGCTAGATACACCACAATTGATCTCACCCTTACCGGCGAACGATGTCTTGCGTGTGTCTCTAGGATTTCCCGCTTCGTCTGTGAACTCCAGAATCGCATAACTTGGCCGATTCGTGGCGAACAGCTTTTTGGACGTGCCCTGAACCAAAAGTTCAAGTTTTTCAAGGTTCATCTAAGCCTCTGCTATTCCGCGATACCTAGTCGCTTCAAAATGCGATCCGCCATGTCGTAGTTAGGTTCCAGCTGTACCAATTTTTCTATGGTCTCGGTGCCTAATGCGTTCACCACAGAATTGACTTTACAGAGAACCTCGTGCATTGGCCGTTTCTGCGTGATCGAAGCTTGCGCTGAGCGCTGCACAACGGCGTATGCGTCTTCACGAAGCCAGCCTTTCTCAATCAGCGCATGTAATACCTTCTCGGATGCAAGTGCACCGTGTGTCGCATCCAGTGTCCTTGCGAGTTGTTCAACATCCACTTCCAGTCCATCGATCACTTTAAGTAGGAGATGTAGCATATAATCAAGCACTATACATGCGTCAGGAAAAACAACTCGTTCAGTTGAAGAATGGGAAATGTCCCGTTCATGCCACAATGCGATGTTCTCCAATCCGACAATTGCATACCCGCGCAACATCCTTGCCATTCCTGTAAGACGCTCGCTCAATATTGGATTCCGTTTATGCGGCATTGCAGACGAGCCTTTTTGATTTGCCCCAAACGGCTCAAAAGCTTCACTGACTTCCGTGCGCTGAAGGTGTCGAATCTCAACCGCTACTTTTTCAATCGTACCACCAATAAGTGCGCAAAGACCTAGAAATTCTGCGTGCAAGTCGCGACTTACAACTTGAGTAGAAATCGGTGCTGCCGAAATTCCCAGTACTTCCATGACCCGCTCTTCCATCTGCGGATCCGTATGGCCGTAGTTTCCTACAGCACCTGATAGCTTTCCAACAACAACTCTGGCCATGGTCTCACGCAATCTTGTTTCATGCCGTGAGAACTCATCCGCCCAGAGCGCAAACTTGAGCCCGAACACCGTCGGTTCCGCGTGTATCCCATGAGTTCTGCCCACGGTAGGCGTTCGTCTGAATTCCAGTGCGCGCCGCCGGAGGACTATTTGCAAGGCAACTATGTCCTCGAGAAGAAGGATGCCAGCACTCTTGATTTGCAGAGCGAACGCGGTGTCAACTATATCTGAAGATGTAAGACCAAGGTGAATGAATCGCGAATTGTCTCCAACATATCTGGCAACTACGGTAAGAAAAGCAATGACATCATGATGAACTTCGGACTCTACTTCGTGAATTTCTTCAAGGGTGTAACGCGCAGACTCCGCAATCTGGCTTACGATTTCAGCGTCAACTTCCCCTCTCTCTGCACGAACCTGCAGCGCAGCAAGCTCAACTCGCAGCCAACTCTCGTATCTTGCGTTCTCTGTCCAAATTGATGCCATCGGCTCTCGAGAATATCGCGTTATCATCCTGGTATATAAGTTCTTATCTTTGGAATAGGAATCAACTCAACTTCCTTGGTCATGATCTTTCCCCGTCGGCTCACTTGAAAGGTCAATTTATCACCAACGCGCAAGTCCGTATTATTCATAAAGTCCTTAGCGTCCTGCGAATTGCGGATTTCGCGATTGTTAATTGACAATATCACGTCTTCGACCTTTATGTCTGCGCGGTCAGCCGGACTTCCGGGATCAACTCCGGTAACAACAGCTCCCCGATTCTCGGCTAGATTCAGCATTTTCCACATGACTCCGCGAAGATCATTAGCTCGAATTCCAAGCCAATAGTTTCTGTCCACACCACCCTTAACCAGATCTTCGATCGCGTTCACAATGCGATTAGACGGAATCGCAAAACCAATTCCTACTGATCCACCAGTTTCGGTGAAAATCAGGGAGTTCATTCCAATGGCTCGGCCTTCCGCATCAATTAGCGGTCCACCAGAGTTTCCGCGATTGATCGCGGCATCTGTCTGAATCATGTCTGTATACAGCCGACCATCCGAGTCGCGTTCAAAGTCTCTATTAAGAGCTGAGATTACGCCAACTGCTACTGAAGGCTGATCATTCACATCAAACAATCCATATGGATTTCCAATCGCCACGACCCATTCGCCGACAATCGCCTCATCGCTGTTTGCCCATTCTATGAATGGGAGATTCGTGTCCTCAATCTTGAGCAGCGCCATATCCAGAAGCTCGTCAGTACCAACAATCTTTGCCGTGTATTTGTTTCCTGCCGTTGTCGTTACGGTCACAGAAGTGGCGTTCTTCACGACATGCTCATTTGTTACAATAAAGCCATCTGGCGATACAATAAATCCTGAACCAAGACCGGACGCTTGTTTGCGAACTGTCCGCGGCCAGTATCGCTCATCCAGAAACATTCGAAACAAAGGATCTCTTGGTACAAACGGATTTTGCACCTCTGTCACTTGATCGACACTGATTCCTACAACTGCGTCCGATGTACGCGCTATCGCTCGTGTTAGTGCGTTTTCCCGAGAGTTGAATATTCTCTCTTGAATGTCAGGTGGACTGTCCATAACGTCGCCACTACGTACAGTTCCCATGCCGGACTCGACTGATAGAAGCCACTGAAGACTGTCCAACTTCAGTGACAGCTCAGTGATAGCGCTCTTGTGTTCCAAATCACGTTGAACAACCCACAATACAACTGCACCGGCAATCAGCCCAACGACGAAAAACTGAATGAACTTATTCAAATTGGTCCGTTGTTTAGAAATCGGGCCACTCACGGTATGCAATCCTTGAAAGAGTAAGACCGCTTGGGGGGGCTTTGGTACCGGCGAATCTGTTGTCCATGGATTTCATGATCTTATCAAAATCCAACATATTCTCGCGGCCAGAAGCAATGTCAATCATAGTCCCAACAAGCATACGCACCATGCCGTGGACATAACGGGAGGCATCGATTTCGTACTGAAGAAGATCCCCCACTTGACGCCACTCCGACCGATAGACAGTGCACTCATAATTATGCTTCTCGGTAGGACTCTCGTGTGCAAATGCCGTAAAATTGTGATTCCCAATGATCACTCCGGCAAGACTACAAAGACGTGGAGTGTCAACCTGCTTGAAATACTGCCATACAAACTGCCGCCCAATGGCTACGGGAACTTGCGCAATTTGATAGCGGTAAGCACGCCACTTTGCTGAAAAACGTGCGTGAAATCCTGCGTCGACCTCCTCCGCGTGAACAATACGAATATCAGGAGGGAGAGTCACATTGCAAGCTCTGACAATAGAGCTTGGCTTTCGCCATTTGGCTGAATCAAAATGCACAACTTGCCTTTCCGCATGGACACCGGCATCGGTTCTACTCGAAGTGATAACTCTCACTTTCGAGCAAAAAAGAATTTCCAGTGCATCCTCTAGGCATTTTTGAACTGTCCTTTTGCGCGGCTGCCACTGCATTCCGCTGAACTCAGTTCCATCATACTGTAAATCAAGCCGGTAGCGGTACTTGTCACCGCTCCTGACCAATTTGTCGGCTAGTTCAATAGGGTGTATAGGCACGATGCGCAAAAGAAAATTGCCGCAAAGATCCCTGTACCATTCGAATCCAATTGTCTTGTGGGAAATCTAGCGGCGGGTGTAAAACCTCTTGACCACAAAACAATGGCCACAGTTGCTGCAAAATCAATCGCGAAGCGCAGCATGGCTATCAACTCCTGCCTGAACGCGTTGACACGAAATGCGGAAACTCGCCCACTATTGATACCGCGAATTTCCCTGGCCAATTGACGAAGCCGTGCATGTTCCTGTATCTGTGGGAGAAGCGCGAGTGAAATCAGCGTCACATGACTTGTGCTGTTTGCCAGTTGTGGTCCAAGAATGGGTCTCAAACGTCGCAGCACTGATTCTGCATAAACGGCAGGTGAATGCTTGGAAAGCACAAGCACCGACATTGCAATAAGCAACAAAATTCGAAGCAGAAAGAAGGTTGTTTCAGTTGATGCCGTACCTAAATCCAACTCTGTGCGAGCAATGACGAGATCGTTTATGATTCTGAATCCTAAGTGGAATCCAGTTGCCAACAATAGAAGAGTCCACGCTGCTCGCAATCCCTTAGCCAATCGATTTGCGCTAACACCCAGGCAGATGTAAGATAGACTGCAAACAATTACTAAAACGGCCAAGTCTTCCCATGAGTTGCTCGCAGTTGCACTCACAAAGAATGCAGTAGTACAAACCAGCAAAACGCAAGGTGTGAGCCTGGCCTTACAGGCTATCGATCCTACTCTTTGCAATGACTAAGTTAGAGATAATTACAAGAAAAAGAAGTCGGTTTCACGCACTCCATTTTCCGGTGAATCTGAACCATGGACAGCGTTTGCCTCTATACTTGTTCCGTACAATTTTCTAATCGTGCCATCAGCGGCTTTTTGCGGATCAGTAGATCCTATGACCGTACGCCAGTGATTTACAGCATCAATACGTTCGAGTCTGCCTACCACGACAGGACCGCTTGTCATATAACGTACCAGGTCGGCGAAGAACGGCCGCTCCTTGTGAATTGCATAAAACTCCTGGGCTTGGTCCGCAGTAAGCTGAACATACCTTAAACCGGTGATTTGAAAACCTTCCTTCTCAACCCGAGCAACGATGTCACCAATATGCCTTGCCGCTACAGCGTCCGGCTTAATAATCATCAACGTACGTTCCATCATTTGAAGAGACTACCTTCCAAGTACTTTTTCCATTGTTGCGCCGATATCGGCTGGTGAACTAGACATGTGAATTCCGGCTCTCTCCATTGCCGTGATCTTTTCTTTCGCTGTGCCTTTGCCACCAGCGATGATCGCACCTGCATGACCCATGCGGCGGCCGGGAGGAGCAGTTTGCCCTGCAATGAAGCCTACTACTGGCTTCTTGAACTCGCTCTTAATGTATTCTGCTGCTTCTTCCTCCGCCGAACCGCCAATCTCTCCGATCATTACGACAGCATTGGTTTCCGAATCAGCATTGAAAAGTTTAAGTACATCGAGGAAATTAGTACCAGGCACGGGGTCACCGCCAATGCCCACACACGTTGACTGACCAATGTTTCTGTCACTCAACTGCTTAACTGCCTCATACGTCAGGGTACCGCTTCGTGATATCAGACCGCATTTCCCTTCCTTATGAATAAATGCCGGCATTATCCCCATTTTCCCAACGCCGGGCGTTATGATTCCCGGGCAGTTTGGTCCTATGAGTCTGGTATTTGATCCATGCAGAGCACGCTTCACTGTAACCATATCGCGCACCGGCACTCCTTCAGTGATTGCCACCACGAGTCCAAGCCCAGCATCTATCGCCTCCAGAATCGCATCCGCTGCAAACAACGGAGGAACAAAAATTACGGAGGCATTTGCACCCTCCCTTTCGACCGCTTCTCGAACCGTATTATACACTGGAATTTGTTCGTTAACAACAGTTCCGCCTTTGCCCGGAGTCACTCCTGCTACGATCGATGTACTGTATTCCAGCATTTGCTGTGTGTGGAAGGAGCCTTCAGAACCTGTAACTCCTTGCACAACCACACGTGTATTCTTGTTCAATAAAATGCTCATTCTATATACCTTTCACCGCCGAGCAGGCTTTCATTGCTGCATCGGTCAAGTCCTTTGCGGCCAGCAAGTTTAGTCCTGACTCCGACAACATTTTCTGAGCGACATCTGAGTTGTTGCCTTCAAGCCTCACTACAACTGGCACGTGAACATGCTCCGATTTGGTTGCCTCAATGACTCCTGCCGCAACCCGGTCACAACGAACGATTCCACCGAAAATGTTTATGAGGATGGCTTTGACATTCTTGTCAGTTAGAATTATTTTGAACGCCGCGGATACTGATTGGGCGTTTGCGCCGCCGCCTACATCAAGGAAATTTGCAGGTTCTCCGCCGTGCAATTTTATGATATCCATGGTCGCCATCGCGAGACCTGCGCCATTGACCATGCACCCAATGTTTCCGTCCAGTTTGATGAAATTCAAGTTGGACTTTGAAGCCTCTATTTCAGCGGGATCTTCCTCGGCTAAGTCCCTTAACTCCGCATACTCAGGATGGCGGTCAAGAGCGTTATCATCAAACGTTACCTTTGCGTCCAGCGCAACGATCTGGTCACCTGATAGTATAAGCGGATTAATCTCCACTAAACTGCAATCTGCCGAACAATAAGCCTTGTATAACTTTTCAAAACATGAGATTGCGGCCTTCATCGCCGCGCCACTTAAGCCCAGGGCAAACGCAAGCCGTCGCGCATGGAAAGGTTGAAAACCAGAGACTGGATCAATAGTGACCTTGACAATTTTATCAGGCGCCCTTGCCGCCACCTCTTCAATGTCCATCCCACCTTCAGTAGACACCATGAACACATCCTTGGACTGTGCACGATCGAGGAGAATTCCTGCATAGAACTCTCGGTCAATCTTCATGCCTTGCTCAATAAGCAGTCTCTGAACCTTTTGCCCCTTGGGACCTGTTTGATGTGTTACGAGTTGCATGCCGAGAATCTGGGCGGCATAGTTCCTCAATTCCTCCGGACTTTTCGCAAGCTTAACACCACCGCCTTTGCCTCTTCCGCCAGCATGAATTTGTGCTTTTACTACTACTGGAAAACTCCCAAGAGAGAGCCCTGCTTTCTGTGCCTCATCGACTGTAAATGCCGGAAATCCTTGAGGCACAGGCACACCGTAGCTCGAAAGGATCTTCTTCGCTTGATACTCGTGAATCTTCATTAGCTAATATCAGTTTGTATTTCAATTGGGATAGATCCAAGTGCCGGATTTCCCATCTAGACTTTCAACAAATTTGTCCAAGTCACAAATCAGTACTCGTTCGCCGCCCTCGCGCAGAAACTTTATCGCGGCTTCTACTTTCGGCCCCATGCTGCCGTCCGGGAAGTGTCCCTCATTGTAATATCGCTGTGCTTCATCTGCAGTAAGCTGCGTCAAGTCTTGCTGCTCTGTACTACCGTAATTGAGCGAAACGTACTCAGCAGCGGTAACAATAAAAAGGTCCTGCGCCTGAATATCCCGGGCCAGAACTGCGGATGCACGATCCTTGTCGATAACTGCGTCAACTCCCTCAAGCCACCCATCCGGCTCGCGATAAACAGGAATACCGCCGCCGCCAGCGGCAATTACGACCTTACCGCTGTGGACCAGTTCACGAATTACGTTTCGATTTAGAATTTCAAGTGGCATTGGACTGCCCACTACTCGGCGGTAACCCCTTTGCCCGGATTTCTTCACAATCCAACCTTGGCTTGTTTTCAAATTTGCTTCTTCTTCAGAATAAAATTGTCCTACAAACTTGGTTGGATTCGCCAAAGCTGGATCTGAGGGGTCAACTAATACTTGAGAGACAATCGTAACAACCTCAATTTGACCATATCCGCAGCGGAGGAATACGTTTTGAAGGCACTGCTCAATCATGTACCCCATTCCACCCTCTGTATCTGCTACAATCACCCCGAGAGGAAGTTCAGGAGCCCGCCCGGCAGACAACTCAACTCTTAACAATGCGTTACCCACTTGCGGTCCGTTTCCATGAGTCACGGCCAAGCGGTATCCTCTGTGGAGCAATTCGGCAACCCCTTTGAGAGCGCTCCTTGAATGTCTGAATTGATTTGCAATTGTATCTTCTTCGTCGGGCGACGAGATTGCATTTCCGCCCAACGCAACGACGGCTATCCGTGATTCTTCCGCTCTTGCCATGCTACCGGCTTTAGTTGTGGTAAATATTTAATATAGCACCGTTCTCGGGCATTGTCAAGTCTCACAAGTCCCACGCACATTTTTAAGCTCTTGATTTTTATAATCTTCGAGCGCAGCAAGCTCTTGCTCTGCCTCCTGCCAGCGCTCGAACTGCATCTGGAGCTCTTCCCTCAAAGACTTATACTCGGCTAACACACTTCCCGAGGAAGAGGGTGCTTCATAAAACGACTTGTCACTAAGCATTTCTTCAATGCACTTCTGACGAGATTCCAGCTCAATTATTCTGGATTCCGAACTGCGGCAGATTTCTCTGACAGCATTTATCTTTGCTGAATATCTGTTGCGAATCTCAGCCTCTGCTCGCCTTATGTCCTTTGCCCGTGCATTGGCCGTGATCTCGAGGTGCTGCGTCTGCTCCTTGCCTTCATACTGCTGAACACTGCTCGCATCCGTTAAATGACCTTTTCTTGCCATGAATTCACTGAAGGTGCCTGGCCAGTCCTTTGCAGCACCGTCCTCAAGTTCCACTACGCGATCCACCAGTTTGTCCAAGAAGTGACGATCGTGACTGACAACGATAAGCGTTCCACCGTAGTTTGAAAGCGCATCGAGAAGCACGTCTTGAGACGCCATGTCAAGATGATTTGTTGGTTCATCGAGTATTATGAAGTTCGCAGGACGAAGCAAAAGCTTAGCAAGAGCGAGCCGCGACTTTTCGCCGCCGGAAAGGACTCCCACACGCTTGTAAACGTCATCGCCTTGAAACAAGAAGGCCCCAAGTAAGCCCCGCAGCTCCGGCTGTGTTAATGTCCTGTTGTCTGCCTCGGCTTCCTCTAGTACTGTGGAATCGCGATTGAGCCGAGACTCCGCCTCCTGCGCAAAAAACTCGACAGAAACATTGTGGCCAAGACGTATTTCCCCGCTTGTAGGCGATTCCAACTCGGCGATTAGACGACAAAGAGTTGACTTTCCCGTGCCATTATTGCCTACGAGAGCAATCCGCTCTCCACGTCGCACGCTTAACGAGACGTCTACAAAGACACGCAAGTCGCCGTACGATTTACAGACATTCTTTAACTCAAGTACCCGGTTCCCTGAACGTGTTGCTTCGGGAAACCTGAAGCTGATTCTCTTTGACTTGGAAAGCCCTTCAATGTCTTCCAGTTTTTCCAGTCGCTTTAGTCTGCTTTGTGCCTGCGTAGCCTTGCTCGCCTTGTACCTGAATCTCTCAACAAATTTCTCTAGGTGCTTGCGCTCGGAGTCAATCTTATCCTGCTCCTTTGAAATCTGCTCTTCACGCTCCAAGCGCCCCGCTTCATACTCGGTGTAATTCCCTTGGTAAACGGTCAGTTTGCCGGCTTGAAGCTCTGCAATCTCGGTAACCATTCCGTCAAGAAAAGCGCGATCATGACTAACCAGGACAACGGCACCCTCAAAACTTCGCAAATACGTTTCGAGCCATATAACAGTTTCGAGATCTAGGTGGTTCGTCGGTTCGTCAAGCAATAGGATATCAGGATCCTGAAGAAGAATCTTGGCAAGCGCGATTCGCATTTGCCAACCACCTGAGAATTCTTCAGTTCTTCGGCCGAAATCACATTCCCTAAACCCAAGTCCAGTTAATACCGACGCAACTTTGGAATCGGCACGATACCCTTCGAGCATGTGAAATCGATGCTCCAACACCCCCACTTGTTCAAGTAAATCATGGTCTTCAGGACACTCTGATAGTCTTTGTCGGCACTCATTCAAGCTCAATTGCAGTTGTGGGATATCCGGCATTCCAAGCCAAGCCTCGTTAAACAACGTTCTGTCCTTGAATGCGACTCCGCTTTGCGGAAGGTACGCGGCAGACGTGTCACGTGTGATCTGAACTCTCCCTGTTGAAGGAGTATACTCGTTAGCTATGATTCGCAGCAATGTGCTCTTTCCTGCACCGTTCACGCCTACCAAGCCGACACGCTGCTTGCGGAAAATCGCCCAGTCAATATCTGCGAAAAGCGTTCTGCCGGGGAAAAATACACCGACGCCTTGAAGCTGTATGAGTCTCATCTTGGTCTAGCAAGAATTCCAGTAAGGCGTTCGCGGCGTGTGCCTCCTTTTCCGTCGCTCGCCTCAAGAAGCACTATGTACCGCCCAGTATTCGCTGTTTCACCGTTCTCACGTCGGCCATCCCAAATAGCTGTGAGTTCCGACCCATTGTTCTGTAACTTGACCCGGTTGATTTCCCGTCCTCGCGCGTCGAAAATCCGTGCCTCACATTCTGACGTGAATGGATCAGTCTCGTACCGAAACAGTACAACATCGTCGATTCCGTCCCCATTTGGTGTAAAAATAATAGGTGCGATCGAAAAAGTCGTTCCGCTTTCGCCAACTTGTAAGCTCTGTGAATTCTCTCTTCCAGGAGTCGAGCCAGCAGCGTCAACACAATTCGACCAGTTTGACGCCAAGTTCGCGTCGACTGCTGTTGAGATTCGCTCAATTGACACACCGGATGTACTGCTAAGCCAACTCTGTCGATAGTCTACTCTTTCGGATACACTGCCAGATGGAGAAAAAAGCGCAAGCGAGTCGCCCGTGTTGTTAAGAGTCAAGTTTCCGTCGGAGGTTACCAAAACTGAAACGTCAACCGGGATATTTTCCAGAAAAATAGAACTGTCGTTGCTAACTATTGCGAAACTTCCCGATTCCAAGATCCACTCAGGCAAGGCAATGCGTTCGTCCACGTCGGCAAAGGCAGCTCCGTCTCCAATTGACATACCGCGTGTAGAAATAGCAATTGGACCTGCTGCAACGAGCTCAATCCACTCCGCACGTCCGGGTAAAGGTGATACCTGAAGTTCGCTGAATAAAAGTCCATTCGCAACGAACTCGCTTGACACGGTCGATAGTAGAAAGTTGTTGGCTTCGTTGTCGTCCTCCTGGTCTAAAGCTGCCATGACAATTGCCAGACCTGACAGAGGCATGATAAACCTGCTTTGGACTAACAGGGTTTCCGCCTGCTGAATTGTTCCGGTTTCGGAATCGTGAATTGTGAAAAAGCTGCCTTCCAGTACTGTGTCGACTTGTATCGAAAGAACACCTGAAAGCGGGTATAGACCTGAGTTCAAGATCTCTACATTAACACTGCATATAGATTGCGGCTCAGGAAAATCAGGTATCGATTCGATCGAACCCACTTGCAAGTCAAAATCCACTGGTGTTAAACTATTACGCCTGCTTGGCGTACCGTGAAGAGAAACACCATCGCCCCAGTTAGTAGAGTCATTGGGACCCGATAACCGAATCTTCTCATCGGAGTGACCAGGTACATTTCCAATTGTGTATGCGTACGAAGATTCGAGAACGCCCAGATTCGTATACAAAGATAGCGTTTCTGAACTGCTGTTTGACAGTCCTCTGTTTCCAAATGTTGATCCGCTTAATGAAACGACAAGTGCAGACTCATCGATTAAATCGTCGTACGTTAAGCTACCTTCTGTAATGTAGTCAGGGTCTATAACCAGGACGAATTGTCGAGGACCTGCGAATAATCCGTGCCCGACATCCGCAAGTGTGTCAGTCCCGCTGCCGTCGGAGATTGTCCATCCTCGTAAGTCTACGGGAAGCGCGCTGTCATTATAGAGTTCTATGAACTCGTCAGTAGATTCGTCACCTTGCGGATCAAACATCACTTCGGAAATTGTCAGGCCGCACAGTGCAACGGGCGGAGCTGCCGTTAAAAATATGAAGGCGAAATTAACGATAAGCATTCTCAAAGTGCTCAACTTGAATCCTTTCCTTTGTCCACACGACGGACACAATATCATATCGAACGGGAAGGTCGATGTGCTCAGATCGCATGTACATACCGGTAAGCCGCTTGATTCTCTTTTGCTTATTGAATCCAACGCGAAACTCAGGCTTAAACTCTGATTCCTTTCCTGCTGATTTTACTTCGACAATTACCAGTTCGCCCTTGAAAGTGGCGATAATATCCAATTCACCGACACGACAACGCCAGTTTCTATGCAGTATTTTGTAGCCTTTGCCACGAAGCATCTGGACCGCAGCGTTTTCTCCGCATTGACCGCGCTTCGCAACGTCTGGTGCGGAGCCGTTACTTGGCGAAAGATTAAAGTAGCTCTTTAACGCCTTTAAAAGTCTTTCTGTGAATCGGACACGGCCCATGCTTAATTAGCGCCTTTCTATGAAACTCTGTAGGATATCCGAAGTGCCTCCCGAATCCATATTCGGGAAACTGTCGATCATACTCAAGCATCAAACGATCCCGGATAACCTTCGCAACAATAGATGCAGCTGAAATCGTCGACACTTTCGAATCACCCTTTACGATTGCATGGCTTTGAATAAATTCGGGTAGCGTATCTCTGCCATCTATTAGAATTGCATCCGGTATCACATCCAACTTGCGAACTGCATCTGACATCGCTTTAAGTGATGCGACTCTAATATTTAGGTTATCAATCTCCGCTGAAGAGACAATTGAGAAAGAGTAACAAAGATTCGTGATTATCTCCTCATAGGTTTCTTCTCTGCGTGCCTGTGAAACCGACTTGGAATCCCTGCATTTCCATATTGTCGAACAGTCGGAGAATACAACCGCAGCTGCGACAACTGGCCCGGCCAAAGGGCCGCGACCCGCTTCATCGCAGCCTATGATTGTAAAATGCCCGGACTTGATGTATTCAAACTCAACGGCACATTTAGAATAGAGCATGATTTGATTCTGGCCTTGCATTTCAGGTCAAAGGTAAATGAAATGCGTTCATCAAGGCATAAGAACGGGAATCACGCCTTTGCCATCCAGCTTCTGTAAAATGCCAGATACCATGCATCGATTTTGCTGGTGGAAACCCGATCACAAGCGCGGAAGTGTCGTCAAGTGTCTTCTCTAAATCACGAACTGCTATTGTGTCATTTGACACTCTTAAACTGGCTTTTCCGCCACTTATGCTAATTTCCCATGTGGTGCCTTTTGCTGACCTGTCGACGTAATTTACCAAACAATTGACATCGCCAGTAGACCACTGATCACCAGTTTCTCCCCTCTTGTATGGTATTTTGGACAAACTAATAACCGCATCAAGTTCATCTGAACTATTTGATTCGACAGGATGACCAAGATCTACTAAGACTCCAGGGCGAAATTCGTCTATAACAATTTCAGAACCACCGATATCTTTACTAAATCTAGTTGGAATAATCAAAATATCTAAACTGTTCCTTTCGCACTTTCGAAGCTCATTTGTGATAAAATCCCTTGTCCTCGACTCTGACCACTGACTTCCGCACCCGATCAAGCACGTGCTGCCCGCGGATTGAACGAACAAGAGATTGCTGTAGCGGTCACCGTAAGAAATCACTTTTGTTTCGTCGTTAGTTTCAAGCAATGGTGCCCATTGAAACAGATTCAATGTCAGTAGGCCAAGCACCAATGTCCAGTATGTCCTCCCTGCCAGAGCGAATGACACCGCAGCAATTACTAAAATAACTGCAAGAAAGTGTGTATAAGTCGGCAAGATGACTGATATGCTCGAACCAACAAGCTCTGCGGATGAAGTGACCAGTATCCCTAGAAAGTCCACCAAAAGCTCGATCGTTCTAGCCAGGACAATGGCGAGGTAGGGAATTATACTTGCGAATAATAGTAGCGTAATTGTTAATACTATTAGCAATGAAAAGAGTGGTATTGCGACTACATTTGCGAGCACGGCGATCGCCGGGACCTGCTGAAAAAAAAGTGCCGCAACAGGTGCCGTCGCAAACTGTGCCCCAAAAGTTCCCGCTAAGATATCAGAGATTCTTCGGCGAATTGAGCTTGATTCGGATCTAAGCAAGTTCTGCAACGGGATTTTCAGCTTGCTGTACGCCGCAAGTATGCCTGCCATAGAAAGATAGCTTAGATGAAAACCGGCATCAAGAACGTGCAGTGGCCACACAAACAGCTCAACTGCTGCCGCGAATAAAAGGAGGTTTATGGGATGACTAGGCTTCGCAAGGAGACGAGCAATAATTACCAAGCCCGCCATCAAAGAGGATCGAAATAGTGATGGCACGCCCAGGCCGAGCATACAATAGAAGGCTAAGATCCCGAGGAGTAGCAGATACCTTGGTTTGCTTGGAATTCTTAGACATGAAAGTACAAGCCAAAGTAAGGACACAAGGAGTCCTGTATTAAGTCCGCTCAATGCGAATAGGTGAGCGAGACCGGTCATTTGAAGGTCGTGCCGAAACTCTGGTGTGAAGCTGCCGCGGGATCCCAGCAATAATGCACCGGCTACTACCCTCGCATCGGGTTTCAGGAAGCGCTCAAGTGTGTCAATGATCTTCTCTCTCGCTGAATGCACGATTCTACGCAGGCCGCCGCTGCTCTGGAGAACCACAAGTGACAACGTATCGCTAAGTCTTGCCTCCGCAATGTGCTTTTCTCTTAATGACCAGCAAAGCTCTTTCACGGATCGACTTTGAATTGAAGCGGCGGATTCCAGGATTCCTTGAAAAGCAACTACATCGCCAACAGATATGGTCGCTGAATTAAGCTCTGGTATTCGAAGTCGAATGCGAGTGTTTTGCAGGTTCAGGCATACAGTATCTGTGCGTATTTGCACATATTCAAGCCACACTCTGCCATGAGATGATTCCCCAAATGATTCATCCTTCCAAGCCACAACACCGCGACAAGAGACTGTCGCGGTGTCAGAAATAGATTCACTAAAATGTGTCCTTTCGTCTCTGGAAAGTGAGGATACACCTCGCAACACTACAGTCAAAACGATCGCCGTATAGACCAGAAATCGACTGACATTGCTTGACGAAATGAACACTAAGCCCAATAAGCCGCAAACCGCGAGCACGGACGTCAGTACAAGCAACTTTACTATGCTGACGCAAATGAACAGTGACAATACTGCTCCGAGAAGGGAGCATATGAAGATGCCTAGCGACGGAATGTCATTACGGGAAACGTCACGCCGCAAGTTCATTCGCTCTATTTAGTCAAGAGAAACCTGGTAGCGATTCCGAGAGATAATCGCTTTGCCTCAACATGGCTAAAGCCGACGCTTCGATACATGTCCACAAGTTTTTCCGAACTTGGAAACTTCTGAATGGTCTCGGCAAGGTATCGGTAGGCGTCCTTGTCTCTTGATACGGCACCTCCGATCGGTCTCATGACCCACCACATATACCACTTGAACAGGAAGTCTATAATCTTGGATCTATCAGGCGTAAACTCCAAAATCACTCCGCTACCCCCTGGTTTCAGAACACGATGAAGTTCACCTAATCCTTTTTCAAGATGCTGGAAATTGCGAATGCCAAATGCAACCATGAAACGGTCAAAGTAGCAGTCCGGATAGTCGATTTGCTCTGCAGCACCGCACTTCAACTCAAAGCTGCGTATGCCGCGCCTGCTTGCCTTTTGGCCTGCAATCTGAAGCATGCTTTCTGCGGGATCATATAGAATTGTATGGATATCGCTGCATTGCCGATGCGCTTCCAATGACATGTCACCGGTACCTGCACTGCAATCAAGGATTGACATTCCTGGAGTCAACTTCAAGTCTTTGACAGCATGACTGCGCCATACTACGTCGATCCCCATCGAGAAGAACCTATTTAGACGGTCGTATGAACTCGATATGCGATCGAACATTCTCACGACCTCGGGCGAAGCTTGACTGGTTTCGGTTCTAATCCGCATCAACTTTTATAACTTTGCTACGTTGTTGTAAAATATAGGTAGGCAAGAAAAAGAGGCGAGGAAAGCAGAAGTGAATCGAATCGGTCCAGAAATCCACCATGTCCGGGAATCATCCTCGAGCTATCTTTCATTCCCGCTTCACGCTTCATTAGCGATTCAATAAGATCGCCGATTTGACCTGCAATGCCGGTTATTATTGGGATTGCAACGAAATCTGAAGTGTTTGGTATTGCGGCGCCAACAGACGACATTACCGGTAATAAAGTTGAGCTTCCCAGAAATCCTGATACCGCTCCTTCTACGGTCTTGTTGGGACTTGCCATCGGGTAGAGTTTTGTTCTGCCGAATGTCCGGCCTCCAAAATATGCAGCGGAATCACAGAGCCATGTCGACAAAAATAAAACACCTAGTGCACCAATCCGTCCAAATCGTTCATCATTTCCACTTTGGGTGATACTGAACCAAAGCGACAATGGCAAAGCCACGTACACAAGAAACAGTGCGCCATATCCCAATTGAAGCAACGGCTTTCTTGAGCGGCTGAAAACTACCAACAGTACCCAAAAGTAGATAGCAGCAATAGATTCACCATTCATCAAATTGCTGTGCGTCCCGAAAACAAACAAATCCAATCCTGCGACGGCTATTCCCACGGCCGGTGACCAAAGAGGAACACCAGCAGCATGTGCAAACTTACGCCATTCAAGCAAGATGGCCAGCTGAATCATTACAATCAACAGGATTAGCCAACTCCCTCCGACCATCGCCGCGGTCAGTAGAATTGGAATTCCAACAATGGTTGCAGCAATGCGAATGGCTAGATTGGACATCAATGGAATCGCCGGCCACGAAGTGATGACTCCTCTGGTGGCCAACCAGTCGAATCTGATGAAGTACTCAAGACATCAATTACCGGTGCGAGAGTCGCCTGCAAGTCCTCATCGGTCATCATGAAAATCGAATTCGAATCCGGTTCCTGTGCTTTCAGAATTGAAACTTCGGAGAAAGTCGAATCGGGGAACAACCGCCCGATTGCTAGATGCGTGTGCAGAGCTGAATCATACTCAGCTTGAAGGTACTCCTGGATGTAGGCGATTGCCTGAAGTGATTTGATCCCTGATGCGCTTGTTGAATCATATGCTAGCGCCGCCCTGTACAACATGAGAAGCTCGTTCGAGTCGACTGAATCGGTCAAAAACTTCTTTTCTGCCAATTCCAAAGCGAGTTCCTGATCACTCTTTTCAACCGCTAATTCAGGAAGGCCTAGTCTTGCCCTTGCTGCGTTTCTAATTGATGTTGGCGCAGCTTCGGCGGCAGCAATCCGCTGAAACTGAACAAGCGCGCCTTGATCACTCGGATCTCGCCTCTCAAGTTCAAGTCCAAGTTGCATGCTTGCGCGCCAATGTTCGTAAGATGAATCGGGAACTGCAACCGCTCTTTTTGTATGCTCAAGTGCACTGTCAGGCTGGTTCACAACCAATTCGTAGAAAGAAGCAGCGTCAAGATGTGCGGCCACGAGTTGGACACTGATTGACGCAATTCTTTCCCTCAAAACATTAGTGTCATTCGAATCTGCTTTCTCCTGCTCGGCTTTCGGGACGGAGTCGTCCTTTATTTCCTCTGTCAAACTCCTCCGCAGCGAGTCGTTTTGTGACAAGGCTCTCATGATTGAATCCGTTACCAGCTCGGCTGGACTCAAGTTCGAGTCGATCCTTGATTCGGGTATGAACTCGGTGTCCGGGCGGAGTGAGTCCGTGGAATCGTTTGTTGTTACCTCACGACTTTGAGAATTCGTGTCTGCACTTGAAATGCTGACCATCGTATCGGCTGTCGATACTTGCTCGGCTCCCCGATTCAATACTTCGGTATCGGAAGTTTTGGTCTCGTTTAGACCGGCGCTCGCATTCGAGTCACGTGCCTCTGCAGAATCGGAGGTTTTAGCTTCTTGCGGTTCTTGAAGCAACGATCTCAGATTATTCTCAAGCTCGGGGATTACAGAAAGAGCGGTTAGTCCTTGTTGAAGCTGTCTTGACATGATCCGCGCTGAATCCTGCAATGACCGTGAAGCACCCGCCCCTGCCACGCTGTCAAATTTCGCTTGTGCGATTTCATAGTGACCTAGTCTGTCCCGCGCGACTTCGCCTTGAAGGTAATAGGCTCTTGCTTTTGACTCTCCTTGCGGAGCAGTGGAACAATAAAGCTCCAGCATCTGGATACATAAATCCGGGGAACCGCTAACTGCTTCAACTCTTGCTAATTCTACTTGGACATCTCCCGCCCGTTCGAGAAACCTTCGATCTGTTTGAAGAGGTCTCAATAGTGCACGCGCCTTCTGATAGTTCCCCTCCTGCGACTCCATCTGCGCTAATAGTCGCCTTGCTTCAAAGACTTCGCTCGGATCCCTGGTAAGATCCAGACATCGCAGAAGCGCGGATTTTGCTTCAGAATTTCGTGACAATTTTTCATAGGATTTGCCAAGAGAAAGGAAGTCGCTTGCCTTGTCGCTTCGGTCATATGAAATGTCACGAATTCGTTCCAAAAAGGAGATAGCTTCTTCTGGACGCTCTCGTTTTTCGCTAATGCGAGCTCGTATTCTATAAGTTGCTGCAATAGCGTCCGGAGACTTCAGTTTGACTTCTGCGGTCGAAAGAAATTCTTCTGCAACGTCCAGTTGTTCCTGCGCAAAAAGAGACCTGGCTTTCCAAACAAGCGCGTCTTCAGTGTGCTTACTGGTTGGAAAAATCGTAAGCAGTTCAGTGAATTTCCGTTCGGCGCGCGCGAACTCGTCAGATCTGTAGTAACAAATCCCCATGATCATTAAAGCATCATCTATCCACCGGCTGTTCGGATAGTATTCAAGCAGCTTTGCGCAAGACTGCAAGATATTCTGGTATACTTGCGCCGATGAAGAACTCTGATTGGGCTGCCCGGGGCGTGGCGGCATTGTTGCTTCGCCAGTTGCGAGTACTTTCTGTTGCTGCCTTTCCGCGGCCTTAAAGTCCTTCTTGATGTTGTAAAACGTGTTATAGTACGCACATCCACCATGGACGAATACGGCCAATAAGGCGCTCCAAATCGCTATGGACGCGAGCTTTCTTGCTATCATCTTTGGGCTATTGAAGATTCAGTGATTTCCAAGTTTGAAGGACTGCTGGCACTGCCTGGGACGCTAGGCCGAGTATTGAAACCGTTGCTTGTGAACTGAAACGGGTTTGCTCCACGTTTATTTCCAGAGTTGCTGCTCCGTGTTCTCTGGCAATCTCGGGCAAATGTGCGGCTGGATAGACTTCCGCCGAAGTTCCGATTACAAGAAACAGCTGGCACGAGTCTGATGCTCGTATCGCTTCGTCAAGCACTTTTCTGGGAAGTTCTTCGCCGAACCAAACTACGCTGGGACGCAACTGACCACCGCATTGACAATAAGGAATTCCATCATGCGAAGCAAGCAATTCCGCATCCTCTTCTTTGCCGCATCTGAGACATCGATTGAGTCTGATGTTCCCGTGTAGTTCCAAAACAGCTCTTTGGCCTGCAACTTGGTGTAAACCATCGACGTTCTGGGTTACAAGAGTAAAGTCTTTGCACAGTTTTGACCATTCAGCTAAGGCATGATGAGCTGGATTCGGTTGTGCGGTCGCCAGGATTGTCCTTCTATATCTATACCACTCCCAAACCAGTCCTGGGTTTGCCATGAAGCCGTCCATACTCGCAAGTTCTTCAGGCTTCATTTGGTTCCAGATGCCGGATTTGCCTCGAAACGTTTCCAAGCCCGACTCCGCAGATATGCCGGCACCGGTAAGTACCGTAATGCGATGGGTTTCCTTGAGGATATCCGCTACCTGCAACGGAAGCGTGAAATTATTCACTTGACTTTGATTTGAGTCTTGTTTATATTGCGTCACTTCCTGCGACCCTTATCACAGTATCAGGGAGCTGGATCGTTTGTCGTAACAATTTCAAGAAGATAAGGTTTTTTCCCACAGAATGCCACAACATAAATCTTGTGAAAAGCGGATGAAAACTGCCGCAAAAGCCCGGGAGAGGAATCGCCGGGATCGTGCGCGGTGCCGAACTGCGGAAAAGCGTGTGACGCAACAAACCGATGCAACCCAGGTTATTGACAAGCTCAGTTCTGCGTATACTACTCTTGACAGAATGGCTTCAAAAGGGATTTTACATCCAAGGACCGCAGCACGTCGAAAGGCACGCTTGGCAAGACATGCCAACTCCTTGAATTCTTAGATTTTAAGTTCCCCCGCCGAGCCGGTGAGCTCGTGGCCATCGTCCCCCTCCGGCCACAGCAATTTCACCGGCTCTTTTTTGTCCAATTGGTAACGCTATTTGGGTCGCGAGTAGTTAGGTGCTTCCTGGACAATCGAGACATCATGCGGGTGGCTTTCGGTGTAACCAGCGGCAGTGGCCTCAACAAATCGTGTCTTTGTTTGCATTTCACGTATGTTTGAAGCACCGCAATAGCCCATAGAAGCTCTAAGCCCTCCGGTAAGTTGGAAGACAGTATCTGATAACTTACCTTTATACGGAACTTTACCCTCAATTCCTTCAGGGACAAATTTACCGCTTGCTTCAACGGCGGACTGGAAATACCGGTCCGCCGATCCTTTTTTCATGGCTCCTATGGACCCCATTCCTCGGAAGAGCTTATAGCTGCGACCGTCAACTAATACGGTTTCACCTGGCGCTTCTTCAGTTCCCGCAAACAAGCTTCCAATCATGACAGATGAAGCACCTGCCGCAATTGCCTTGGCGATATCGCCTGAGTACCTTATGCCACCATCTGCAATCACTGGTACTCCGTGCTTTTCCAGTGCCTCCACTACCCACATGACTGCTGTGATTTGAGGCACTCCAACGCCAGCGACGACGCGTGTTGTGCAAATGGAACCCGGACCCACCCCTACTTTTACTGCATTTGCTCCTGACGATGCCAGCGCCAAAGCGCCTTCTGCCGTAACCACGTTTCCTGCGATGATATCGACATCCGGGTATTTGTTCTTCAAGGACTCTACAGCTTTGAGCACATTTGCCGAATGACCGTGGGCAGAGTCAACGACCAGTGCGTCCACATCGGCGTTGACAAGCAACTCTGCTCGATGAGCTGCATCGAGACCTATCCCGACCGCTGCCGCAACTCTCAATCTTCCCTCTTTATCTTTACATGCATTTGGGAACTGGGTTCGTTTCTGTATGTCTTTCACCGTTACCAGTCCTGCAAGCTCCCCTCTTTCGTTCACCAATAGTAGCTTCTCAATCCGGTGCTTTTGCAGGATCTGCTCGGCCTCGCTCAGCTCCGTGTCAATTGGCGCCGTCACAAGTTTCTCTCGCGGTGTCATTAAAGATGTAACGGGTGTTTCCAAATCTCTTTCGAATCGAACATCCCGGTCCGTTACTATACCCACCAACTGTCCGTTTTCGTCGATAATTGGGATACCGCTGACACCTTTTGAACGTTTCAATCGTAATGCATCAGCCAATTTGGCAGTCGGAGGCAACGTATATGGTTCATAAATTACTGCAGATTCACTTCGTTTAACTCTGTCAACTTCGGCAGCCTGTTCTTCGGCAGTCATATTCTTGTGGATTACACCGATTCCCCCCTGCCTTGCAAGCGCGATGCAAAGTTCGGCCTCGGATACTGTGTCCATGGCAGCAGATACTAGAGGAATGTTCAGGTTAATACCGGTCGTCAACCTGCTCGAAATCGACACTTCTGACGGCAACATGTTTGATGCCGCCGGTATAAGCAATACATCATCGTATGTCAGGCCTATGCCTAGAATTCGCGGGAAATGCGTCTTCATCAGTAGAATATCTCCAGATCTTTAAGAACTATATGAAAGTCCTCTGCCTGACAACCAGCAGAGGACATTGAAGCGCAGTCGCTCCGATTTAGAAACTGCATAGGACAGACGTCAGGCAACAGATGCCTCGTGATTCTTGAATAGAATCGCTAAGCAGAGGCGGGCAGCCAACTCGAGGTCGTTAATTGCAAGATGCTCATTAGTCGTGTGTTCCTGTCGCATTCCGCAACCTATTACGACTGCAGGGAGTCCCTTTGCATTATAGACATTTGCGTTTGTTCCGCCACCAATTGCCGCCGGTTTCATTTGCAAGCCGACAAATGTTCCAGCTTCAAACACTACGCGGTAAGGCAATGAATTGTGTGGAATGTCCATTGCTGTGAATTCACGCTTTATCGTTTCCTTTAAGTTAGCTTTGCGTGATTGACCATCAATTACACGTTCATATTTCGCTATCGCATTCTGGATCGCGGCGGTCATCGCCTGGGTCTGGGCTTCGAGCTTCTGAATTGAATGGCTGCGGACTTCCGCCCGCGAGACCAGACGATCACAGACGATGTTCGTTGCACGCCCCGCTTCTACTGTTCCGATATTCGCCGTGGTTTCGTCATCCAATCTGCCAAGCTTCATATTAGACACTGCCTCGGCAAACACCTCAATTGCCGATATGCCGCGTTCAGGACACATTCCCGCATGTGCCGCAATTCCTTCAATCTCGTAAAGCATTCGATTCGCACTTGGAGATTTGTAGATTATCTGATCCATGTCCTCACCGTCAAGGACAATCGCGTATTTGGCCTGCACTTGGGCGAGGTCCACTTCAAACGCACCCATCAGGCCAATCTCCTCGGCAACATCGAAAATTACCTCAATCGGGCCGTGCGGCATGTCACTTTCATGCACACACTTTAGCATTTCCAGGATCGCCGTGACTCCCGCTTTGTCGTCAGCCCCGAGGACTGTTGTCCCGTCCGACCTAATGAAGTCTCCATCTATTCTCGGCTTGATGCCGAGGCCAGGCATTACTGTGTCCATATGCGATGAGAAAAGGACGGCAGGAGCCTTTGAGCCCCGTGCCGGTACCCTCACATGCAGATTACCGCAATTCCCGCCAATCTTTATTCCAGCGTCGTCCCGCCACATCTTGAGTCCAAGCGGCGATAAGTAGTCTTCAATGAAGTCCGCGACCTTGGCTTCCTGCTTCGACGGACTGTCAATCGATACCAATTTACAGAAGAGATCGACCATCCGATCCCGGTTTACATTAGGCAGCTTCATAGTTCTTTGGGTGTTTCCTGCAATACACAAACTCTGAGTCCGCGCGTTCTACGATGAATCTTGCGATTTTGCCTGTCTCGGCGAGGCCTCTTGGCAATGCAACATCCGCATAGTTCCGCGCATGCCCGAAAACGTAGTTCTGACTCCCACGATTTTCGGGAATTACTTCCACTTCTGTACCAACTAATCTATTGTGAAATTCAGTACGCGATGTCCTTGAAAGTTCTCTTAGTACGTTCGCACGTTCCATGATCTCATCTGACGACACTGGTGCACCAAGCTTCGTTGCAGGGGTACCCGGTCGAGAACTGAATGGAAACACATGCAAATATGCGATGCGTGTATCCTTTACTAAAGATAGGGTTTCGTTGAAGTGGCTGGATGTCTCGCCTGGAAAACCAACGATTATGTCGGCGCCAATTCCCCAGTCCTCTCTTAAGCTAAACGCGAAATCCAACGATTTTCGAATGTCATCGACACTATAGCGTCTATTCATGCGGCGAAGGATTTCGTTTGATCCACTTTGAAAAGGCAAATGAAGATGAGGGCATATCACTTCCGAAAAACCAACAATTTCGAGGAATCGATTACTCACCGCCCAAGGCTCCACACTGCTTAATCGAAGCCTTTCTAATCCCCGTACTTTTGATAACTCGAGCAAGAGGCCACAAAGAGCGTCCTCTTGGCCGAAATCGAATCCGTAAGTACCAAGTGCAACGCCCGTCAGCACGATTTCCTGAAAACCCTGGTCTACCAGTTCGGCCGCTCGCCGGACCGCAGCGCGAACTGGCAAACTTCTTCCAGATCCCCGCAATTTTGGAACGATGCAATATGTGCAATACTGCGAGCAGCCGTCTTGAACTTTCAAGAAAGCGCGAACTCTTCCCCGCAATCCAGAGACAATGGTACCATCCCGCCAGTCTACTCCATCGCGAATTCCACCAGCAACGACAGACTCTGTGCCAACGATCAGTGACGAGAATCGTTCCTTTTCACGATTGCCTATCACCATGGAAGCGCCTTGAGTCAGCAACGCCTGAGGAGATTTTTCCGCCTGACAACCTGTCGCAACTATCTTCGCTCTCGGGTTTGAGCGAAAGGCCGCGCGGATTGCCGCGCGGCCCTTTCTCTCTGCCGTTTCTGTCACCGCACAGGTATTTATGACAATCAGTTCTGCTTCCTGAGCACGCACAGTCTCTTGATAACCTTCTGCACGCAGCTGAGACAATATCATCTCAGTATCATACTGGTTCAGCTTGCAGCCAAGTGTTGTCAGTTTCACTCTGCGCCCTTCAACAGGAGCAAAATCGTTCATTGGGTCTCCGTCGGCTCTGATCCAGCGGGCGGGCTATCACTTCCAACTATGTACTGGTCGCGTGTCTCTGAGTCAATCTCCTCATCGTTTTCTACGCCGTCCGGTGATTGGGCTGCTAGAATAATCTTCTTGTTTTCTCTGTCGAACTCAATGACTTCCAAAGAAATCTCGTCTCCAACGCTTACAGTTTGCTTTGAACCCTTGGTAAGTCGCTTAAGCTGGCTTGCCGGAACAAAGCCCTCGACTTCCCGTGGTAGTTCCACAATGACGCCCTTGTCCATGACCCTAATTACTTTGCCAGCAGTTTGTGATCCCACAGAATAAAGAGATTCAAACTCGTCCCAAGGATTCGACTGCGCCTGTTTCAGGCCAAGTGCGATTCGCCTTTCATTGCGGTCAAATCCTAAGACGACAATCTCGACCTCTTCACCTTTCTGCAGAATTTCGCCGGGGTGTCTTACACGCTTGGTCCATGAAAGGTCTGAGATGTGAACCAAGCCGTCAATCCCATCCTCCAATTCAACAAACGCACCAAACGGTACTAGATCTCGCACCTTGCCGGTGTGACGCGAACCGGGCGCATACTTCTGCTCGAGATTCTCCCAGGGATCCGCATCCACTTGCTTCATGCCAAGTGAAATCTTGCGGCCTTCCTTGTCAATATTCAATATAACGACTTCAATCTCGTCGCCGACGGAAAGCATCGCAGATGGGTGTTTGACATGCTGAGTCCAACTCATCTCCGATATGTGTACGAGCCCCTCAAGTCCCTTTTCAAGTTCTACAAAAGCGCCGTACCTGGCAATTGAGACAACCTTTCCAAGGACCTTTGCTCCGACCGGGTAGCGATCGTCCACGCCATCCCATGGATGAGCCTGAAGCTGTTTCAGACCGACTGAAATACGCTGCCGCTCACGATCATAGTCAAGTACTTTCACAGTCAGTTTCTGATCGAGTTGCACGACTTCTGATGGGTGACTCACTCTGCCCCAAGAAAGATCTGTGATATGAAGCAGGCCGTCTACCCCGCCAAGATCAACAAAGACGCCGAAGTCCGTAATGTTCTTCGCTGTGCCTTCCATGACGTCACCAACCTGCAGCTCGGAAAGTATCTTTTCGCGAACTCCCTTGAGCCCTTCCTCAATGATAACTTTGCGTGATACGACTATGTTCTTGCGAGCGTCGTTTAACTTTACGATACGAAAATCCATGTCACGGCCAACCAGCGCATCGAAATCACGCACAGGATGAACATCAATCTGTGATCCCGGCAAGAAGGCCTCTACACCCATGACGTTTACGACAAAGCCACCCTTAATCCTGCGCTGAATGTTACCCGTTGTGACATCCTGCTTTTCATGAATTGACTGGATACGCTCCCAGGTCTTCATGAAGTCCGCCTTGCGCTTCGAAAGGGCAAGCTGACCAGAATGATCCTCTACCCTATCAAGAAATACCTCGACATCGTCACCAATCTTTACATCTGCGAGGTTTGCGAATTCGTCCCGAGCAACAGTTCCCTCTGATTTGAATCCGATATCAATTGAGATTTCCTTGTCACTTATGGACACGATCTTGCCCTGGACAATCTCTCCTTCGCGGAACTCCATAACCAGCTTGCTATACAAGTTGGCGAGGTCCTGCGCCTCCTGAGTCATTCTCTGCTTCTCTTCCGGAAGCTCGCTGCGCTTAACTTTGCGGCCCTTGAAAAAGACCTCGTCAACCCAAGCTGTTGTCTTCGTTTCCTCAGAAGACGAATGTGTTAATTCTTCCATGCTCATTACACCCGATTTTTTATGCCCGCCGGGAAACGGGGTTGGTTTAATATTAATGCTCGAAGTCTCGAGTCATCTTAATCGCTCATCTTCAATTGCGCTTCGCGGGAACACCTCATGCGGTTCTTTGATAGCACAAAGTGTCGTTCGAAGTGAAAGCCCGCGAATGATTTCCATGATTCTCTCTGCTACTTGTTGGTATCCCTCACGGGAGTCGGGAGAGTCACTAATAATTTGATTCGCATCAACTGGTTCCCCGATTACAATTTCAAGGCTAGGACGCTTTTTGGTGAATGCCTTGGCGTTTCCTGTACCATGAAGATAAACCGGAACTACCTGTGCCTTCGTCTTGCACAGGACCCAACCGACTCCGAATTTTGGCGTGAGGAATCCGGCGTCTGGTGCGCGTGTGCCTTCTGGAAAGAATACCAGTGCACCACCGGACTTCAGTATCTTTATACAGGTTGACATCGCCGATTTGTCCATCTGTCCGCGCTTAACGGGGAATGCGTTCAACTTGCGCAGAAATGGCCCAAAGAACAGGTTTTTAAACAACTCTGCCTTTGCAAAGTAGCTGACTTCACGATCTAAATGAGAACCAAGTAGTGGCGGATCAAGATTTGACCGATGGTTTGAGCAAATTAGCACGGGTCCGGACTTTGGTAGCCTTTCCAGGCCGGTAACACGCACACCGTAAAGGACCCAGAAAAGCGTCCGTGCGATACGCGCCACTGTAGCATAAAAAATGCGCACTTTCCCTATTTCGAGATCGAGTCCTGAAGCTTCTTAACCAGTGACAGAACTCGTTCTACCTGGTCGCCAATTGTCAAATGCGTTGTGTCGATTTCTACCGCATCAGGCGCCATGCTTAGCGGACTGTGTTCTCTTGTGGAATCACGATGATCTCGCTTGATCAAAGCTTCTTCGACTTCTTCGACGTTTTGTACAATCCCGCGAGCCGCTAGTTCCTTCTGTCTTCGTACAGCCCGGACATGGGAGTCTGCAACCAAAAAAATCTTGATATCTGCATTGGGGAATACTACGGTTCCAATGTCTCGCCCGTCAGCCACCAATCCCCCTGATTTGCCGATTTCCCTTTGCCATCCGACAAGATGCTCCCGTACCAAGGAATGTTCCGACACAGGTCCGACCCACAACGAGATTTCAGGTGTGCGTATCTCTTCTGTTACGTCCTTGCCATCGAGAAGGAATCGTACTTCACCGCTTTCAAATTTCTGAGTAACTGTCGTACTTGAAAGCAGTTTGGTCAAAGCTGTTCTGTCAGTTAGCTCAGTACCACTTTGATAAATCTTGAGTGCAACAGCACGGTACATCGCTCCAGTATCAAGATACATAAGACCGAGTTTCTCGGCGACACGCTTTGCTGTAGTTGACTTTCCGCTGCTTGCCGGACCGTCAATCGCGATAATGAGTCTGGTTCTCTCTGAATTCATGCTTTGATACGGCCGCCATTTTCTTCATCAATAAAGATCCGAGTGACGATCTTACCGACAAAATGTCTGTCATCTTCACCCTCAAATCGAGTTGACCATGGATAGCCGGATGAGTTATCTTCGCGTCGAAGCACGTCGTCAAACTTCAAGTGCGTCTCGATTCGTTCCTGCCATAAGCGCATGTTTGAAGGTCGTAGATCAATCCACCCCTTCTTCGCCCATTCATTCAGGTTCTCGTCCGTCACAGCAAATTCGTTCGAACCGGCATACGAGGGAATCTTGACTTCAGGGCCGCGAAGTATTCTCTTCCCGTCAGGTAAAAGTATCGGGATACCTATTGAAATGATCGTGGATCGCAGCGATTCCTTTGCGCGAATTACATTTTCCAATGATTTCGAACATTCTTCCACAGTAAGTTTTGTAAAGTCGAGTACCCGTGGGAAGGCCAGCCAAATCAGAAACGCTTCATAAAGCAGCTTTGACAAATGAGGCGGTCCAAGCATCTCGAAAGCGATGCTGCGCTCGCCACATTCACGTTCCAAACGCACCATTTCATTTAGCGCGTGCTGACGCAGGATTCCGGCTCGATAAGTTGGTCCCATTACAACTGAATCCAGCGCACCGACGACGTCAAATCCGCTGTTACCGCCTTCAATTTCGGCAACAACAGAGTTGGCAATTTCTTCGGGAGTGACAAACTCCATTTGGTCAGCTGCAGTAATGGTAAAGAACTCTTCCGTGGAAAAAATCCCGTTTTCACCTGTGTCTATGTAGACGGCTTCGAGATTTCGTCCTTTACTTTCTCCACAGGCTGACTCAACTCGACGGAACACCGAACCAAGTGGAACAGACGCGGATGGATCACAATCAAACAATGGAAGAGGCTTCCCTGCTCTCCTGATCTCTCCGTAACCAATTTTCTTCCAAGCGATGACGGCTGCAGGTTTAATTTCCTTCACGTGAGGTGATCCTGGCGTGCGTCCCATCAAGAAGAGAAGTAAACTATGAGCACCGGCAAGCGATGACTTACTTAGCAGCTGACCCGATGGCTTATCTTCGGAATGCGTATACGGAATGTTCAGGCCCATTCCACCGGTTCCTGTGGTTCCGATTTTCACGTACATTCTGACCTTGCCTAATCTGCAAGCATGATTAAGAACTTGTAAATGTCGAATCAACTGCGGCACGCTGATCGTGCTTGCAAGTCGCTCAACGCGGTCTCTGATATCATTAAAAGTGTGTCCTTGGTCCAGCGCATCCATCAGGTCTCGTACTTCGTAGTATGCCGTGTAGGTATCTTGATACGCAAGGCCTGTAGCCGAGTTTACGCAATCAACTATGATGTCGGGTCGATGCTTCGTTATTACTGAGTGTAGAAAAAACGACTTCAACCTTTCATCTGTCGGCTTTTCAAAGATTCCGTCAATGAATCTGCGGCGTGTTAAGGGGTCATTCAGAATCTCGACACGGGACATATCTTTCAAGTCACTGGTGACGAAAATGTCGCCCCAATCTACGACAATCTCACAATTGCGGCGATACGGATCAAGTTCGAGTATGGATTCTTCAACTTCAGCTTTTCGCAACGATGTCACAGCCAAAAAAGAAGGCTCATACTCAAGCAGCTTCTTGCACACTGCGCTTCCAACCAAACCCCAACCGCCCAACACCAATATGCGACTATTCCGAATGTTCATTATTCTTCAGAACTATCAGAAAGGTTTTGTGGCGCCAAATCACGATGTCCATTACCGGCCTTTCCAACCTCATGTGCCGGGTCAATTGCCTCCGCTTCATGTTCAGAGAGAGGCAGTCCTTCCTGATGATTTTCAGCCGATCTCAGCTCTCCAAGTTCTCTGGTGAGTTCTGCGTGGCGTGGCAGATCCGAGATACTTGTTATTCCAAAGTACTTCAGAAACTCGTCCGTAGTCTCGTACAGCAAAGGACGTCCAACAATCTCCGCTCTGCCTTTGACTTTGATCAGGCGCCTGTCGAGCAGGTTTCGAAGCACGCCACCGGAGTCAACTCCTCTGATCTCATCAATCTCAATTCGAGTTACCGGACCCTTGAAGGCAATGACAGCCAAGGACTCGAGTGCAGCTCTTGAAAGACGAGTTCTTGCCTTCTCCGCCAGATAACGCCTTATCAAGTCACCGTGCTCGGGACGAGTAAAAAGCATGTAACCGCCTGCCACAGGCAGAATTTCAAATGCGCGCTGTTGTAACAGGTAGTCCTGATTTAAGGCTTGAACAAGTTCCTTAAGTCTCGCCCCAGCCCGCTTCCCGGCCGCGTTGGAAAACGAGGCCTCGGTAATTGGTTCAGTGCTTGCCAGCAGCAAAGCTTCCAGCTGTGACTTCCTTCGTTCAAATCGAGCTTCTGCGCCGTCAAAATCGTCGGCAGACTCATCGATTTCAAACTCATTCACCGAGCCATCAGGTGCTTTTTGTTTGTCATCTGGGG
Source organism: bacterium (assembly GCA_013360195.1). Classification (NCBI taxonomy): domain Bacteria; species bacterium. The sequence goes on along the minus strand of JABWCQ010000002.1, from coordinate 57,254 downwards.
CAAGTGACTCTTCTTGAATGGTCATTTTTAGGCAGCTTGAGCGTCCGAAGTGTCCGGACGTGAAATGTAAATTTCCTGAAATGGTGCATTCTGTTCAATGTTAATCCTGCCTTGACGTGTGAGTTCAAGCAAAGCAAGAAAAGTCGCGACCCAGACGATTCGATCCGGAACGCTTCTTAGTTTCTCCAAGAGTCCGAATCTGTCCATGTGCTTGAGAGAGTTCACTACCCACGCAATACGCTCTTCGACCGACACTCTTAGTAACTTCACTTCATGGAATACCTTTGAATCGCCTCGTGCCAGAATCTCCTCCATCGTGCGAGCCAAATCGTAGATCGATACAGGCATTAGCAACTCCAAGCCTTCAGGCCTTGCCTCATCAGGTACCGCTTCTCGTGCCAATGCGCGCCGATCGTACATTTCAGATTCAAATCTTCCAAGATCCTCGGCCGCTTCCTTAATTCGAGCGTATACTTGCAGTCTATTCACCAACTCCCTGCGAGGATCTTCCATGTCAAGTTCGTCGTGCATTGGGGACTGCGGCAAAAGCATCCGAACTTTTATCGACAACAATGTCGCAGCCATAAGCAGGTAGTCGCCTGCGTCCTCAAGATTGTCCACACCAATAGAGTCAAGCGCTTCTAAGTACGACTCAGTGATTTCAGCCATCGGCAGGTCAAGTATGTCGTACTCTTTGCGGGTAACAAGGAACAACAAGAGGTCGAGCGGACCTTCAAATCGGGGCAATCTCACCTGCCACGTACTCACGCTCCGAATCCCATTGCTGCGTGTACTTCGGACATTGTCATGTCAGCGATTTCGCATGCACGCTCTTTCCCAAACTGAAGCACTTCATTGACATAATCAGGGGATTTCTCAAGATTCTTTCGCCGATCGTGAATTGGCGCAAGGTGCGAGATAATCCTATCAGCACATCGTTTCTTGCACTCTACGCAGCCAAGCGCGCCGGATTCACAACCGGATCGAATCTCAGCGGTTTCGGATTCATTAAACTTCTGATGATATCCAAACACCAGACACAAGTCCGGCCTGCCCGGATCGTTTTTCCTCACCTTCTGTGGATCGGTGACCGCTTTCCGCAACTTTGCCGAAATCTCTTCCGGTGAGTCTGCAAGAAGAATCGTATTGCCAAGCGACTTTGACATTCTTCTTCCGTCCAGCCCCTGCAAACGCGGGAAACTCGTTAGGAGCCCCTCTGGTTCAGGAAAAATGGGATGATTTGGTGAGTAAAGATTGTTGAATCGTCTTGCCAGTTCGCGTGTCACTTCGATGTGAGGAAGCTGATCTTCGCCTACCGGCACAACCTCGCCCTTGTACATCATGATATCCGCGGCCTGCAGCACGGGATAAGTCAAGTGGCCGGCAGTAACCGAGTCTTCGAGTTCCAAGTCTCGTACTTGATCCTTCAAGGTCGGATTTCGTTCGAGCCGCCCTTTTGCGATAATCATGTTCAACAGCAGGTATAGTTCAGCGTGCGCTTTCACCTGAGACTGTACAAAAATCGGGCTCTTCTCGGGGTCAATGCCAGCTGCTAACCAATCCGTCACCATCTCGTGAACATTTTGTGGAATCTGACGAGTGTGTTCGTAGTCGGTCGTCAGTGTATGCCAGTCCGCAACAAGGTGATAATTCTCGTAATCTTCCTGCAATCGTACCCAGTTTTCAAGTGCGCCAACATAATTACCGAGATGCAGTCGGCCAGTCGGTCGCATTCCCGACAGGATTCGTTTCTTGCGCGATATCATCTAAGTAAGGGTTTCCCTGTCTAACATAGGTAATCGTTGAAGATACGACTTTTCCTGCAGAAATGCAACACGGACGGACAACTTCGTCGATTTTTAACATATTGTTTATTTTATATATAAGAGCTTAACTGGTCTACCTTGTTCTGGTGACCGCAGCCGTGCAAAGTAACAGCCGGAAGCAACATGGTAACTGGAAGCGTTAGAAGGTTTCCAGAATACCCGGTCTTGGCCAGATTCCACTGGCAGTGAAGCAACTGAGCGCCCGGAAATGTCAACGATATCCACGGCGGAGGCTGTGTTAACACCTGAAATTTCAAGAATTAAGACAGAATTGAACGGATTCGGGTACGCCTTGACAATTGCCCGGGAGTTTGGAACGACTTCTACTGGTTCAGAGTAACTCGGTAATTCGAACATGTCAATTGCACCAGTACCGGCGGACATCAGAAACTCACGTTGCAGTTCCCCAGATGAAGTACGGTGCTCAACAGTTGCGCTGACAAAGCAGGAAACTGCAAATCCGCCGTCCGGTAAAGAAATGATATCTGAAGCGCCTGTTCCGCAAGAAATTGGATTGCTATCGTCATTCAAAATAGTTCTCGATCCCACATCATAACGAAATATGCGTCCTGAACCCGCCCAACCGCCTGCGGCAATGTACACTGTCGAACCGTCACTGCTGAACGCGCCTGGTGATCCCCCAACATGCAGTACTGTGTCTAATTCAAGGGTTTCCATTCCTCGGATTTCAACTGTCCCAAAAGTGTCGAGGTAATTGCCGGTGCATAAGACGTGGATTTCGTCATCAACGACCAACATGTCCTGCGGGTTAATTCCAACAGAAATGGAATCCACGAGTTCGTAAGTTTCCAAATCGTATCTCTTCAAAGTTCCTTGATGGTATTCGGGAAAATCCACGCCGGTGTTCAGTACATAAATCTGGTCACCAAATCTGTGGACTGCTTGTGGGCTGATGCCGGTGACGAACACCGTATCGGCAATACCGGAATCAATGTACAGTACAGAAAGCGTACCGCTGAGGAGCCCTGTCACTGCCACTCTTTGCTCATCCAATACTGCCGCAGCATACGGATTTACCGCACCATTCACCGCGAACTCATCGATGGTTTGCAGAGTCAATCTATCAATAATCTGAAGCGTGCCAAGGCCAGAGTTTACGACGAATATGCGGTTGCCATCAACATCTAAATGGTTGGCAAGGTTACCGAGCGTTGCCGCTTGAGGATGAGATTCACCTGTCTCAGTATCTGCCCAACCAAGGCTTTCATCCAATGAATTCACGACGTATATTCTTGCTGCCAGCGAAACATTTGCGATAAAGACCAATGCAACTAAGAGACTAGTCAACTTTCCCTCCCGCGCTGTATGATATTGAAATTGAGATTTCCCGCAAGGGCATCGGCGCAAACCGGACTGTCCTGTAATCAGTATTCGTCAAATTGTCAAAGGAGATTCCAACTTCAAGGACTTTGCCATTTAAAGCAATTTCCTTGAAAACTCCTGCATCAACTAGTTCGTACCCCTGTAGCCACTTGGAGTTTGTTGCCAATACTGCCTGTCTGCCGACTGATTGATAATGGACAAAGCACTTATACCCAAAGAGTGTGGCATTCAGAGAAACGCCACCGCTTCTTAACGGCCTGTAGATCAGGTATTTGCCCTCTGAGACTCGTTCGCCGCTTCTGTCACGTGCGTCTAACCATTCCATTCTTGCTGAACCAGTAAGCAGTGAAGGTACCAGCACCTGATTGTAGCTTACTCCAATTTGTCTAACAACTGCTCTTCGCAAATTCTGGGGCTTCCAGCGTCCATCAAAACTCTGGCTCCAGTAGATGAGATTCGTCACGTTATTGTGACTGGCTGTTACTTCCACGTTCGACTCCAGGGGATTGCCGGTTTTCGCACGCAGGAATAGCTGCGTCATTTCAGATTCTTCAGGACTCAAGTCCGGATTGCCCTGCGCAAGCAACTCATCGTTCCAGAACAGTGAGTAAAAACTGGGTGACAGATATGCTCGTGAGAGTCTTGCTCCCACTCTAATCGAGTTTTTGTCGCCAATCGAGTGCCATAGCTCCGCGTTTGGGAGTACTTGAATTGCCTGGTCACCATATCTTTCGATACTTGTACCACTTGAAGCATGCAAGAGCTGACCACTTCGAGCTGAGAGTACAAATGTACGGCTCAATGTTGCGCCCACTTGCCACTTATTTCTGCGAGCGGAAGAATTGCTGAGTACTTCACTTGACAAACGCTCATGCTCGATTCTCAGAGAGTTGCTGAGATGTCCTCCCAGAATCTTTGTTTGAAAACTAGAGGATCCCGTCAACCTGTCAGATTTCTCGTGAGAAAAGTGAATATAACTTAGCGGGTCAGGGTCATTGAATACACGGTTGTGACTTTGTGCGGCAATGGCAGCGCTGAAAAACTTGCGCTTAAGACTGTGCATCCATGACAACTGCCATTCGCGCCACTCTTCCTCTTGCCGAGCGAGAAGTGTTGCCCTCGGTACCAAGTAGCCTGGAAGTCCATACTCGGACTTTTCGAAGCCAGCCACGCCACGCAGTTCACCATGCTGCAACTCACGGATGACAGTTGTACGAACGGTAAACTTGTTAATGTCGTTATTCTCACGGCGACGCGTTTCTCCGAGATTCAAAGTGTGCGAACCATTCCCGTCTTGCTCCGTGATTCGATACCTATAGGCGCCGCTGCCTTTTTCGTGGCTTATGGAAACACACGCGCGCAGACTCCCGTGCGATAGTGATCTATGAGATTCGAACAATGTACTTTTGTCGTTGGTCCGTACTCCAATTCGCATGTCACTCTTTGCTCGAATGGACGTGCGGATCGAGACTACACCTCCAATCGCCTCGCCACCGTATTCTGAGTGGCTGCCAAAACCAATTTCAATTGACTCAATCTCGTCCGCAGCGATCCTGCTCAAATTAGATTCCCCGCTCCCCACCTCTGCGATTCTAATTCCGTCAACCAGGACAAGCACTTGGTTTACATTCGCGCCCATCAACCTAACAAACTTCTTTCCACCGGATGCGCCGTCATCTCGTATCGAAAGTCCTGAAACGCGACTCAGAAACTCGGCCGCCGAATTTGCGCCACTACGTTTGACATCTTCTCGAGAATACCTGCTAATTGAACTCATGTGAAGGCCGACGACCGTAACTTCAGGCAAAGTGAACGAAACTTCGCTGGAGTGTGCATCTGAAAGCAGTATCAATGCACTTAGTACTGCCAGACGTATTCTCACAACTTAAGAGTCCATTTTAGCCCGAAGTACTCTTCCTTTCGGATCATCATGTACCCGGGAAGATATTCATAGTGCTGAGCGGTAAGATTTTCCGCACCCCAAATTAGAGTTACACCCTCAATTGTACCCTCGATGCGAAAGTGCAATAGGTTCGCCGGACCAACAACCTTCGATTCGACTTCAGAAACAGTTCGGTGCCTTCCGATCAGCTCATGTGCCGCATATGCCAGAATACCAAGTCTTGATTTGAAGAACTTGTTTTGATAAACCAGTCTTGTAAAGGTACGTGTCTGAATTGCCCTTGTAAGGTCGCTATTGTCAACCTGTGCACTTGACAAAGAGTGCACTTTCATACCTAGCACTATGGGTAAGTCGCAGTACAATTCCGGTCCTGTCCATTTGCCACTCTGTGAATGCCCTGACTGGAGAAACACTGTGTCATTGATTGACACAAATCGGGGTCCCAAGTTATCGACAACTTTCCAACCAAGGCTTAAGGATGAATGCGCACTTTTCACATTCACTCCAGCCGTCCAAATGTCTGTTTCAATCGAAAACTCTCCCGAGTTCTCGTTACTAATCGCACCGGAGTAGTATCGCCCAGTGGCAAACTCCGGATCAACCAAGAGCGGACGATTAACTATGCTAAAGCTTGCATACCGCCAGAAAGCAGGTGCTGTACTCTTCGCAGTGGCTCCTTCTCCGAATAAACTCACTCCTGATGTTACTGGTGCACGCGCCGACATTCCAAGCAAAGATTCCACTTTTGAGCTGCCAGCCTGAGAAGACCCGGAAAGGCTCTTTACATTCGCATGCGCGGATAACTCAATGAACCGGAATGTCCGTCTTGCTGCTGCAGCAAATCCGGCTGCATGCTGATCAAAATGACCGGAATCGTCAAAGCCGAATTCTGATGACTCTGCGGCCACTCTGGTGCTAGCTTCACCATTGCGAAAAGAAACACGTCCTTCCGCAAAACCGTAATGAAATTGTTCCCGCAGACTAAAGATCCGATGACCGTTTGCAGGGTCTGTACGTTGCTCCCGATCCTGACGAGCATGCAACCCAAACCTGATGCCGATGGATCCAAGCCTGTATTTCAGTGAAGCGGTTCCAAACTCGCGCTCCGTGTAGATCTCAGGCCAACGTGCAAAACTGTTTTCCAGGAGTACAACTGGTGACCTGGAATCAACGTTCTGCCCCCCGTACTCAAGCTCGCCGGACATCTTGTTCGAAATTTGATAGCTCAATCGTCCCGCTAAATTATAAAACCGTGCCTCACTATATCTGTTCTCTGCCTGAGACCTCATTCCGTCATACCAAAAAAGTCTCCCTCGGACTTCACCGATTATTCTTGGAGACAATTCTTGACCGTGTGCAAAGTCAAGCCGTCCAAATCCATAGTATCCTTCTCGTAGCCTGAATTCTGTTGTCGCTGAGTCGGTAGCTAGTCGACGCGTAGTCAATTCAATCGTCGGCGTTGTGCCCTCGCCAAGTGTCGACAAGCGAATTGTTGCAAACTCCTCAGGAGTGTCGAGGTTGGATTCATAGAGCCCGTCTGAGACACGCGACCATGGTATCCCATCGCGTTGCGTTCCTACTATCCAGGGATTCATACCCCACGGCCGGTTGACAATTGGTGCACCGGCTACGCCATAATCCATCAAGTAGGTTCCATTCAGCCTCCGAAGCCAATCTGCCAAGTCCTCATAGGACATTGTGGACATTTCTGTCCGCGTCAGGGTCTGTCCGCTTAGCAAATATGGAACAAGGATCGCAATTACTATGATGGTACTTCTCTTCATATCAAATTCTCAATCATTCTTTGCTATGGATTTTCAATCATTCTCACGAGCTTCGGAAGCGCAGGTGATACGGCGAACAAAAAAATGATTGTGTTTGACACCAGGTGGATTAGAATAAACGGTGCAGCAAGGCCAAAAGATGCGGCTGTCTGTGAAAGAGAAAAACCGGCGGTAATGGGAAAGGCCAAGTTGGTTAGAAAATCAAACCATACCGTTGACAAGATACCAAATCCCGTCACCAAGGGGGCGGTTAGCCACTTTGCTCTGTTGCGAGTCAGCAGTGCGCAGACAGTGCCAAGCACACCGGCGCCTGCCATTCCAAGACACTGTGCTACCAGCATGAGGCCGATTGAGCTGCCCATGGGATGGAAGCCGGCAAACAACGCTTCGATCATGATTGAGCACAAAACCCCTGCACCGAACCCGAGCAAATAACCGGCACAAAAGCATGTGGCGGTTACTAACTCAACGTTAGGAACAGGGGCGAAAAGATAGCCCAGCGCGATCCCGACCGCAATAAATGCGGCCGATCGCGTTAACAGCAGAGGAGGATTTACTGCTCCGCCGGCTTTTTCCAACAATCTCTCTTCGACATGCGAAGAGCCTCCACCACTTTCCTTGTCTCCGAAGGCTGGTGAAAGCCGCAGGCAGGTCTCCTGGCTAAGGGAACAAGCCCAATACAGTTGCGGGACAGCGACGGATTTGCACCGTCTTCCCTCTTCGTCCGCCTGTAGCGGACACCTGCGACCTAATTCTTAAAACTGCTTACCGGCTAGGCGGTCGCCTTGTCTTCAGTGACGAGTGCTCGAGCTTTCTCGCGGATACGCGACTTCTTACCGGTTAGTCCGCGGAGGTAATTCAATTTTGCACGTCGAACGCGGCCACGACGTGTCACTTCAATTTTTGCGATTCGCGGCGAATGGAGCGGAAAGACACGCTCCACGCCGACGCCCATTGAAAGTTTTCTTACTGTAAACGTTTCATCCAGACCGCCGCCATGGCGCGCGATGCAAACTCCTTGAAACGCCTGAATACGCTCCTTGTCGCCTTCAATAACCCGGACACTGACATTCAATGTATCTCCCGGCACAAAGCTCGGAATGTCTTGACGCAAGTCGTCCATTGTCCAGTTTGCAATGCGATTCATGATTGCCTCTATTTCGATTTCTTCTTGTTATTTTCCTGCAGTAGATCTGGGCGTCGTTCGCTTGTTCTGACCCGCCGCTGTTCGTCGCGCCACTCGGCGATTCTCGAGTGATGGCCGGATATCAATACGTCCGGAACCTTCATGCCCTGATAATTCTCGGGCTTCGTATAGTAATTGGAATCGAGATCTCCGCGAGTGAAGCTGTCGCTGTTTGCCGATTCCTCATTACCCAGCGTACCCGGAACTCTTCGGACTATGGCGTCCACAAGCAACGCCGCAGGCAATTCACCACCGCTGACAACAAAGTCTCCAACGGAAACTTCTTCCCACCTATCGCGTTCAAAGACTCGATGATCGACGTCTTTGTAATGGCCACAAAGAATTATTAGCCACTCTTCGTTCGCAAAACTGTCTATAATCTCCTGATTAAGTTGCGTTCCCTGCGGAGTCATGTAAATGAGTCTTGGAGGGTCGAAACTTTGCCGGTACGAACGAATCTTGTCAAGACAGGTTATGATCGGTTGTGCCATCATGACCATCCCCGCCCCACCTCCGTAAGGTATATCATCGATCTTGCCGTGGTGGTCATGAGTATAATGACGAATGTCATGAACCCATATCTCCACTTTTCTCTCCGAAAGAGCCCGTGACACAATGGACTCGCTGAACGGTCCACGGAATATTCCGGTAAAACCAGTTAGTATGTCAATCGTCACTTTCGCCCACAGCTGGCGGAATCTCTTCCGCGTACTTCAATCGAGTCGCATTTCGAATTTCTATTACTCTTGAATTGATGTCGGTCCGCCCAACCCATTCAGATACAAATGGAACCAGTAACTCCCCCGACTCACCTTGAATCACAAGAACGTCCTGCGGTCCGCGTATCACTTCCTTGACAGTACCAAGAGGCTGACCATGCTCATCAGATGCGGCACATTCAATTAAATCGCTTATGTAAAAAGTATTCTCTGGCAGAGTCCATCGTTCGCTAATGGGTATTTCGATCGTTGAGCCTCTGAGTCTGTCTGCTTCCTCTCGAGTTCTCACTCCGTCAAATGTCAGCAAAATCATACGATTCGAAAACTTGCTTCGACGGATAGTTACCTCAATTATATCTGAACTATCTCGACAAACAAAGCAAGATTTCAAGGCCGCAAACCGTTCCGGAAAATCGGTACGAGGATTCACTTTCACGGTACCTTGCAGCCCGTGAGATCCCACGATGATGCCGATTTCAACTCTTTCTGACGGCCCGCTGGTGTCAGGCATGTTCGCCCGAACTGTCCATACTATCCCAGGCAGGGGGCGAAGCACCCTTGGGCGGAAGAGCGGGATCGACGATCTCAAACCCTGCTCGTATCCCTCTTCTCGCCGCAGCGGCAAATACGAGTGTTCTCAATGATCGTGCCGTTCGGCCTTCCTTCCCGATGACTTGACCCAAGTCACCCTGCCCTACATACAATTTGTAGAGTACCCGCCCATTCTCTTCCTTGATCGTCTCAATCCGTACGGATTCAGGTTTCTCGACAAGGTGTTTGACGATAAAGCTGATGAAGTCTTCCATCGCACTCTCGCTCGTCTGTTATAAGTGAGTAACCAAAAGGGCGTACAATGCCCCGTGCGAGTTTACTCGCCTTGGGGCTCGCTAACTGCGTTTTCGTTGCTTGCTTCTGAGGTCTTTGACGCTTCAGCTGCGGCCTTGGCCGCTTCCGCAGCTCTTGCCTGTTCAAGCTCTTTGGCCTTCTTCTTGTCCGCTACTGTTGCGAGTTTTGTTTGAGTGCGAAGAAGCGCCGCATTCTTTACGCGCGCACCTTCCGAAGCGGCTTGTTCGGCCGTGGCACCTCGTTTAAGAAGGTCGTACTGTATCATAACACCTTCACGAGAAAAAAGGCTGCGCACTGTGTCGGACGGTTGAGCCCCCTTACGTAACCAGTCAAGAGCTTTTTGTGCGGACAATTCAATGAGGGCTGGCTGCTGCGAAGGATAGTAGACCCCTAATTGATCAAGATATGCGCCGTCACGACGTTTGCGGCCGTCCATTACTACGATGCGAAAGCATGGTACTTTCTTGCGGCCTGCGCGAGTTAAACGGATGCGAACTGCCAAGGTAGTATTCCTATTTAATTCAATTTGTAATTCTTGTCTTATCTTCCGAAAACACGCTTGATTTGGCCAGGACCCGCTTTCCGCAGCTGCTTCATCATTTGAACCATTTGCTCATACTGCGTGATCATTCTGTTCAAATGCTGAACACTCAATCCGGCTCCTGACGCAATCCGCTTTCGTCGACTGGCGTTGAGCACTTGCGGACGCTCCCGTTCAAACGGAGTCATCGAGAGAATGAGAGCTTCAGTGTGTTTGAGTGCGCGCTCGTCGACTTGCACGTTCTTCATCTTCTGGCTCATTCCCGGGATCATACCCAGGAGTTCTGTCATCGATCCCATTTTCTTCAGTTGCCTGAGCTGCTCAAGAAAATCTGATAATGTGAACTCCGCCCTGCGCAGCTTTGCCTCGAGTTCGGCAGCCTTATCCTCGTCAAATGTTGCCTGCGCCCGCTCAACCAGACTAACGATGTCGCCGCGCCCGAGTATTCTACCGGCAATGCGATCAGGATAGAAAGGCTCCAGCTGATCAAGTTTCTCGCCGACTGAAAGGAACTTAATCGGAGCATTTGTAATCGCCCGGATTGACAATGCCGCTCCACCGCGCGTATCGCCGTCCATCTTCGTCAAAACGGCACCGGTAAAGCTCAGACGGTCATAAAACGCTTTTGCAGAATTCACCGCGTCCTGTCCCGTCATTCCATCTGCGACAAACAGGATTTCGGCCGGTTCAGTTGAACTCCGGACACGTTCGAGTTCGCTCATCAAGTCATCGTCGACGTGCAGCCGGCCAGCAGTGTCCAGGATCACGGGATCAAGACTAACCTTGCGCGCATGTCTTAAACCAGCTTCACAGACCTCAACCGGATTCTTACTTTCACCGCGATAAACGCTGACGCCGATTGACTCACCAAGCACTTGGAGCTGGTCCTGCGCAGCAGGACGTTGAAGGTCGGCAGCGATCAGCAATGGTCTGCGGCCTTTTGCTTTGAAGTGACGCGCAAGCTTCGCGCAAAACGTTGTCTTGCCCGATCCTTGAAGACCCACAACCATAATCACTGTCGGCGGTCGCTTGGCAGTGTTCAGCCGCGCTTCCTTCTCGCCGAGCAGGACCACAAGTTCGTCATGAACGATCTTCACAAAAAGCTGCGCCGGCTGCAAAGACTTCAGGACATCCTGACCGAGCGCCTTTTGCTCAACTCGACTTAGGAAGTCCCGCGCAACCTGCAGACTAACGTCTGCTTCAAGAAGTGCGCGTCGTACATCCGACAGCCCGTCACGGATGTTGGACTCCGTTATCTTCCCGACGCCCCGAAGATTTCGGAATACCTTGTCCAGCTTGGATGTTAAGTCATCAAACACGAATCAGGTCCTCAAATACCGGAGCGCTTAAGCATTGATGTGGTTGAATACCCACTTCTGAAGGGAATAGTCAGGACTCTGCCGCCTATTGACTTGACAAACTCCGATCCGGCTATCTGACCGATCTCATAATCGCCCCCCTTCACGAGAACGGTAGGCTTTATGTCCCGAATCAGTTCCTCGGGAGTGTCCTCTTCAAACAGGACAACAGCATCAACGGACTTCAATGCAAGAAGAACAGCCGCGCGATCGAGCTCCCCGTTGATAGGTCGGGAAGGTCCTTTCAGCCGTTTTGCGGATTCATCGGAGTTCAAACCGACAATCAAGAAGTGACCCAAAGCCCTCGCGTCTGCCAAATACTCAACATGTCCCCGATGAAGGATATCAAAAACTCCGTTCGTAAAAACGGCTTCGCCTTGCCGCAATCGCTCAAGGTAACATCTAGCTGCAGCTTCGCGTCGAGTCAGTAGTCCTTTCATTCCGCCTTCTTACTTGCGTCGTTGTGGGCGACACAGGAATTGAACCTGTGACCTCTGGTATGTGAGACCAGCGCTCTAACCAGCTGAGCTAGTCGCCCGAAAGTAATTCAGTAGTGTCGTACGCTGCAGCCAGACGCGCAAGGTCAATGGGTACTACACCGACTTGTTCACATACAATGCCGGCGGCGATATTTGCAAGCTTTGCTGATTCGACGACTCCGGCTCCCCCAAGCTCACAGGCCACATAGGTTGAAATGACTGTGTCTCCGGCTCCCGAAACATCTGCGACATCCCTTGCATGTGTCGGAATTGTGGTCAGTTCACCTTCAAAGACGATTGTCATTCCCTTATCGCCGCGAGTGACCATCAGGACATCGGGTGATAAGGCATTCTTGAGTTTGCCAATTGCCTCACCTAAGGACGAGTCATCGTGAATCTTCATACCTAACGCACGTTCGGCTTCCCTCAAGTTCGGCTTGAAAAGATGTGCCCGGCGATATTGCATGAAGTTGTCAAATTTCGGATCAACTGCGACAGGAATGTCGTTCTTGCCGGCTAGCTCCATGACGGAAATAATGACACCAGTCGTGAGCACACCTTTGTTGTAGTCCTGTAGAATTATCGCGTCCAAAGAGCTGATCTGTGACTTAAGAATCTCGAGCAGTTTGCCGCTGTCAATTTCGCCAAGCGGATCCTGAGTCTCTCTGTCTACTCGTACAACGTGCTGATCATGCGCTATAACGCGAATCTTCTCAGTTGTCCTTCGGCCATTCAGTGCAAGCAATCCGGATCGGTCGCACGCAAATGCCTCCAAGTGCTCACACAAAATGTCGCGAGCACTGTCCGTCCCGCACACACCGAAGGCGACAGGTGTGATTCCCAGAGAAGCGAGATTTGCGACCACATTACCGGCCCCGCCAAGGCTGCTGCGCTCTTCCTCTATGTCAACAACCGGTACAGGAGCTTCAGGACTGATACGCCTGACGCTTCCAACGATGTGCCTGTCAAGCATGTAGTCGCCAATTACCGCAACTCGCTTGCCGCGTGCAATCGACAGTATTTCAAAGAGACTCTTGGACGGGGACATAACGGCTCTGAGACTTACTCAGATTTCCATGACTTCCTTTTCCTTGAGTTCAAGGAGATGCTCCATCTCCTTGATATGCTTATCCGTCAATTTCTGAATGTCGTCCTGTGCACCCCGCGATTGGTCTTCAGAAATCTCGTGCGACTTCTCAATCCTCTTTATGTGCTCATTGGCATCGCGGCGCACGTTTCTGACCGCGGTTTTCGCATCCTCAACATACTTCTTTACGACTTTGACAAGCTCCTTACGGCGCTCCTCCGACAACGGTGGGAGCGTCAATCGAATCTGCTGGCCGTCATTACTTGGGTTTATTCCCAAATCTGACTTCTGAATTGCCTTTTCGATCGAGTGTAGTGTGCTCTTGTCCCAAGGCTGAATAAGAATTGTCCTGGCATCCGGCGTGGAAATATTGGCCATCTGTGAAAGTGGCATCTCCGCACCATAAGCCTCTGCTCGAATTGGTTCGATCAGTCCAATAGACGCCTTGCCGGTACGAATCCTCGTCAATTCTTGACGCAATACCTCGACCGATCGTTTCATTCGCAGATCACAATCTGCTATAATTTCCTTAATCATGCTGCAATTGGGTTCGCGATTAAAGTACCGATTTGCTCTCCTTTTAGGAGTCGCAATAGGTTTCCGCGAATTTTGAAATTAAAGACTTGAATAGGGATCCCGTTCTCCATACAAAACGTCACGGCAGTTGAGTCAATAGCCCGCAGCTGACGTTCAACGAATTCCAAGTAGGTAATTCTGTCATATTTCGTCGCCGTCTTATCAAGCACAGGATCAGCCGTATATATGCCGTCCACTTTTGTTCCCTTAAGGAGTACATCAGCGCGCATCTCTTTTGCGCGAAGGGCTGCGGCCGTATCTGTTGTGAAAAAGGGACTGCCCGTGCCGGCTGCAAAAATCACTACGCGCCCTTTCTCCAAATGCCGCATCGCGCGGCGTCGTATGAACGGCTCTGCGACAGTCTGTAGGGGAATCGCAGACTGTACACGAGTAGTAACCCCAAGCTTCTCAAGAGCATCCTGAACGGCGAGGCTGTTGATTACAGTCGCCAACATTCCCATCTGGTCTGCGGACACCCTGTCCATTCCCGATGCAGCACCTTTAAGACCGCGGAATATGTTTCCGCCCCCAATCACGATACCGATCTCAACTCCGAGCCTTGTAGCCTCAGCGACCTCTTCTGCCATCGCATTCATGGTCGCAGGGTCAATGCCGTAAGCTCCTTCGCCTGAAAGTGCTTCGCCCGAAAGCTTTAACAGCACGCGATGGTATCTAAGCTCGCCGCTCAATCAGGCGCCTACCCGGAATCTCAAATACGACTTGACTGCTATCGGTTTGCCGACTGCCTTTTCCGCTGCAGCGATAACATCCTTGACTGTCTGTTTCGGCTCTTTGATAAATGGCTGCTCAAGCAGGACAATGCCTGCCAACCACTTGTTAACACGGCCTTCAGCAATTTTGGCAACGGCCGGCTCAGGCTTTCCTTCTGATCTTGCACGATCCTTCTCGAGTTCCATCTCCGCACTTATCTTGTCGGCAGGAACCTGCTCACGCGTCAGGAAATCAGGTGCGGATGCTGCCACCTGCATAGCTAGATCTCGTCCCAGAGTCTGTATTTCGTTCCTGGATCCATCCACGCCGCTCAAGGCTACCAGGACGCCAAGTTTGTTGTCAGAATGTAGGTAGTTCCCGACGTAGCCGTCTGTCAATTCAATTCGTCCAAAGCGTGCAATCTCGAGCTTTTCGCCAATCTTGCCAATGAGAGCAGTAAGGCTCGATCCCACATCAGATCCGCCAAATGGCAACTTCTTCAGGTCGTCCAACGACTTGCCATCTGCGTCCTTCCAGTTCAGCACCAGGGTTGCGATGTCGGTCGCAAACTGCTTGAACTCATCATTACGGGCGACAAAGTCGGTTTCAGAGCGTACTTCGGCCATTGCAGCACTCTTACCATCTGACGATGTAACAACTGCAACTACCCCCTCCTCAGCAGATCGTTCCGCTCGCTTCTCTGCAGCAGCCTGGCCCTTCTTTCGCAGGATTTCAAGTGCCTTGTCGCGGTCACCGTTGGCTTCGGCCAAGGCCTTCTTACAGTCCATCATGCCGGCGCCGGTTTCTCGACGCAACATCGCAACGTCGGCGGCATTAATCATTACTTCAGACACTGTCTATCTCCATTAGGTAAAAATTGAATTTACTGACCGCCTGTCGGCTTGGCCTCGTCATGCGGACGTCTTACTCTTCTACGACGCAACTCAGCTCCCTGATCGCCGCCCCGGCCACGCTCACGTTCACGAATTCGTGCTTCACCCGTAGCTTCTGCCTCACGCGCTTCTATATCAGCTTGTGCTTGACGAAGGTCCGCGTTTGCCCGGTACCGAGCGGTGCCTTCAATGACAGATTCGGCAATCGCTCGAGTTATCAGAGCAATTGACTTGAACGCATCGTCGTTGGCAGGAATGGGAAAGTCGACTAAGCTTGGATCAACATTGGTATCACAAATCGCGACAACAGGTATTCCCAATCGACGGGCCTCCGCAACCGCGATTTTCTCACGAATAATATCGACGACAAAGATTGCCCCCGGCAAATGACGCATGTCACGAATACCGCCCAGAGTATGAATCATCTTTGCATGCTGACGCTGCTTGGTCAGTCTCTCTTTCTTCGAGATCTTCTCAAACGTACCGTCCGTCATCATTTTCTCGATGCTCTCGAGGGTCTTGATACCCTGACGAATCGTGGCGAAATTGGTGAGCATGCCGCCAAGCCAGCGCTCTACCACAAACGGAGTCTGGGCGCGCTTGCCTTCTACCGATATCGCTTCTCTGGCCTGGCTCTTGGTCCCCACCAAGAGTATTTGCTGTCCATTGGCTGCGACTTCTGATACAGCGGCACAGGCTCGCTCTAATAAGGATTGTGTTTGGCGGAGGTCGACCAAGTGTATACCGTTCTTATCCATCAGGATATACGGTGCCATCTTGGGATGCCAGCGGCGGGTTAAGTGCCCGAAATGGGCACCTGCAAGCAGCAATTGCTGCAATGTAACACGAGACATGAAGGCTCCTTAGTTGGGGTTGGTCCTACCCAGCCGTCAGTTCTTTCTGTAATTCCGGATCGGAACACCCACAGTCAGATCAGGCCAAGTGAGAGTTTATAGCAGGAGATCCTGCTGATTTCTTAACGCTTTGAGAATTGGAAACTCTTACGAGCGCCAGGCTTTCCGTACTTCTTCCGTTCCTTCTCACGCGGATCGCGTGTCATCAGATCATTCGCCCGCAGTACCGCGCGATGAGCCTCATCAAGAACGGTCAGCGCGCGGGAAATCCCTAGTCTGAAGGCTCCTGCCTGACCGGACTTGCCACCGCCCTTGACAGTTGCATGAATGTCCACCTTGCCCATCGTCTCGGTAACAGTCAATGGACGTTCAATAAGCATTTGCAGAACGTCACGCTTGAAATAGCCGAGTACGTCTTTTCCGTTAACTGAAATTTTCCCCGTTCCAGGGGCAAGCCAGACACGGGCAATTGCCGTCTTGCGGCGTCCGGTCGCGTATATTCGTGAGTCTTTCATGGTCTATCGTGATTTAAAACTTGATCCCAGAGGGCTGCTGCGCTTCGTGCGGATGCGAGGCTCCAGCGTAGATTTTGAGCTTCCCCAATTGTTTTCTGCCCAAGCGGGTTCGAGGAAGCATTCCCTTAACAGATTCGAAAATAACGCGTTCAGGATGCTTCTCCGCAAGCTTGCGCAGAGGTGTGTACGTACCGCTGCCGGGATAACGCGAATGCGAGAAGTATATCTTGTCTTCCCATTTCTTGCCTGTCACACGAATTTTGTCTGCGTTGATGACTACGACAAAATCACCTGTGTCAACATGTGGGGTAAAAGTTGGCTTGTTCTTGCCGCGCAAAATTGACGCGATACGTGTGCTAAGACGGCCAAGCACCTGGTCTGTGGCATCCACCACCACCCAACCGCGCTCAGTCGTCTCGTTTCGAGCTAAGAAAGTTGTCATTTATGTTTATCCTTTACGTGCAAAGTCTTGAAATTTAATGGATGACGACCAAAATGTCAAGGCTTCCCGAGTACCGCAAATGTTATGTACTTAATTGTAACTTATTGTTTTGTATTATTTTGCTTCAATCCGGCCAATGGCTTCGGAGAGTTCTCGCAGCCTCTTCAGGAGGCATGGACACAATGTGAACGCCTGTTCCCCATTCAAAACCTGCCTGAGTGCCTATTCTGGGAATGATATCAATAGCCCATAGCTTGGCATCGTACCGGTTTGGAGGGGTGGAGAATAGAACTAGATTGTAATCCGGATTGTCATTTGACCTTGCCAACGCCTTGAGTGAGCGACTGAGCATTTCAGCAACTGCAAGCAACTGCTCGTTGCTCAACTCATCAAACCTCATATGCTGACTTGACAGGATTTGCATCTCGAATGAAAATCGTGGCGCGAAAGCGACCAACAATATGCTGTCACACCGTTCCTCCAGAATTCTAACCTTGTTGTCGCGTTCGAAGGCAACCCATCTGCAATGCTGACAGCCTTCATCTTGATCAAATGCAGACTTGCTGATTCGTCTTTCAATGTAATCCGGGACGACCGGCAGAGAAACGATCTGTTGATGCGGGTGAACTAAAGTAGCACCGCCTCGATAACCTTGATTCCGAAAGATATGTACATATGCTGTGCCTTGGACTTGATACAGTGCCCTAAGTCGCCTTTGCCATAGCTGAAAAATGGATAACCATTTTGTGACACTGTAATCGAACGCCTGTGCGAAGTGATCAGCTGTCTCCACAAGAACCTCGTGACTTCCAACTGCAGCAAAGGCCAGGTTGAACTCAATGCTGCACTTCGCGTCCTTCTCGACGGCAGGAAAGCGATTCGGGAATAGGCGCATGTCCCAATTGCCTTCATTATCCTGTTCGATAGCAGAAGGCGTCATATGCTCGTTTCCTCGGCAGAATGCGCAATTCGAGTTGTCCGGTGTCGTGATTGATACCGTAAACTCGGAAGGTCGAGCGCCACGCTGGCCGTTTATTAGAACAGTATGTCCTCGTAACGGGTCTATTCTGAATTCAGCCACTGTCCTAGTTCACTGACCAGTCTACTTCTAATGCAAAGTCTATGGAGTCAACTGAGTGTGTCAACTCGCCTACTGATACCGCTTCGATACCCGTTGCCGCGTACTCTCTGATATTCCCCAAATGGATCCCGCCTGAAGCCTCGAGCGATACGTCTTTCGCGTACCTCTCCACAGCTTCACGCACCTGCTCAGGTGCAAAGTTGTCAAGCAACACCTTCTTCCACCCCATTCGGACAGCGACATCGAGTTCATAAAGACTTGCAACCTCGATCTTTCCCTCCCTCAAGTTCATCTCCGCATCAAGATCTCCCTCCAATCTCTTAGCCAATGACTCTATCCCGCCGATGATGCTTAAGTGATTGTCCTTAATCAAAATCTTAGAGTAGAGACTGTCGCGATAGGTGTCACCACCGCCTGCCCTCACTGCTTCAATTTCCAGCCTTCTTAGCCCCGGCGTGGTCTTGCGCGTGCACCACACTTTCGTGCCATACGGCCGTGCAATTTCGACAAGCTCAGCTGTTCTGGTTGCGACACCTGATAAGTGTGTGAGAAAGTTAAGGGCTGTTCGTTCCGCCTTTAGTATTGAGGACGCTTTGCCAAAAATCGACACAACACGATTCAAAGGTCTTACTTTCGCGCCGTCTTCACAAAGAGGCGTGACGACGACTTCAGGATCTATCGCTGCAAAGACCTCCTTCACGGTATTCAAGCCAGAAATATAGGCGTTTTCGCGCGCTTCAATCCATGCTTCTCCCACGAGAGAAGTCTCAACCAGCCAGTCCGTCGTAACATCAACTCCGCTAGCCAGATCCTCTTCCAATGCCAATCTAATGATTTCAAGTTGTTCTGTAATCACGACAATTTCTTCAAGTTTGCGAATTTGACAGCTAACAATTTTGAACCGTAGCCGCTAAAGGCTACCCGCACTTTCAGTGAATCCAGGTCTCCTGACTTTGCGGTAACAGTGCCGATTCCGAATTCTGCGTGCTCAACAACATCCCCGATGCGAAACTCGATGGAAGATTTCACACTACCTCTAAGACTCGATTGTCTCTCAAGAGTTCGTGAAGTACGGGGAACGGAATAGCTGATTGCGCGCTCTTCATCGGTCGAAACATATCGAAAAGACGATCGGGATGGAACCCCAGCACCCCTCAAACGTGTGGGATCAATATCTGACAGAAATCTGGACGGCAATTGGTACTCGAGCCTGCCGTTTATCGGACGAGCCTCTGAATACGAAAGGTATAATCTGTCCTTTGCCCGGGTCATGGCGACATACAGCAGCCGGCGTTCTTCATCTATTGCTTCACTGGACTCCATGCTTCTGCTGTGCGGAATAATATTCTCCTCCACTCCAACGACAAACACAACTGAAAATTCAAGTCCCTTTGCTGAGTGAATGGTCATCAAAGGCAATCTGTCTGAATTCGACTCCAACTCGTCGATATCTGAAACCAGTGCTAAATCAGAGAGAAACTCTGATAAAGTAAGTTCCGGCATCTGTTGCGAACGCTCCCATGCACCGGTCTGAAACTGCCGAAGATTTTCAAGTCGATCGCGTGAATCTTGGTCTTCAAGTTCAGAATAGCGCGTTTCCATACCGCTTGCTACCAAAGCCTTATCGACTACTTCAGAGAGCTTCAACGATTCACTTATTGCCCGAAGTTCGACAATCCTGGCAATGAATTCCTGTGCCTTTGCACGGGGCGAACCACTTAACGTCGAAACCACCCATGACACATCAAGCAAGGCTGAGCAGCCCAGTGAACTCCCTCTGCATGAACCAATCAACTTGTCGATGGAAGTTTGACCAACCCCCGGCGCAAGCTCGCGCAAAACGCGCGTCCAAGCCTGTTCATCATACGGATTTGAAATCACTCGAAGGTAAGCAATCAAATCCTTGACCTCCTTACGCTCATAGAACTTCAAACCACCAACTACAGTGTAGGGCACTCTGTGCTGTACAAGGACCTCTTCAAAGTAACGGCTGATAGCATTAGTCCTGAACAATATTGCAAAATTACTTAGACTTAGTCCCTGTTTTTGGCGAATGTGCTCAATTTCCGCGATAATTTCATTCGCTTCGTCGGCAGGCCTACCGTATGATCTCAACGTTACCTTTTCGCCTGAGATCCGCTCCGTCCACAGTTTTTTATCATGACGATGGCTGCTTGCTGAGATAATGTCATTTGCCGCATCGAGAATTTGCTGCGTAGACCGATAGTTCCGCTCCAGCCTTAGTATCCGCGCGCCGGGAAGCTTTTTGCCAAAGTCCAGAAGATTGCGGTAGTTTGCACCACGCCAGCTGTAAATTGACTGATCGTCGTCGCCCACGGCAAAGAGATTGTTCTGCGGACTTGCAATGAGGCAGGCAAGTTCAAACTGGACTTGATTTGTGTCCTGAAATTCATCAATTAAGAGATGATCGTACTTATGCTGGAGAAGGGTTCGAAAAGCTTCATTCTGTTTCATGCACTCCAGTGGAACCAACAGTAGGTCGTCAAAATCAAATGCCGCCGCTGATCTTAGTCTTTCCTGATAGTACTCCAGAAGTTGCTCAGCCAAACGCGCTATCGGGTTTCGATGATCGAATTTGCCGCCATTCTTAATGCGGGAAATGAGACTCTTGACCTGGCGGGCGGTAACTCCTTCATTCGACAACTGTCGCTCGTGCATCAATTCTGATATAACTCGTACGCTATCCTCTTCATCGTATATGGAAAAGTCTGGCGGTACTCCGCATGCATTAGAATAACTCCTCATCAAGCGTACGCAAAAACTATGAAACGTACCGGCCCAAGGTAGATCCGGTTTGCCCGACAGATATTCGGCGAGTCGGCCTCTTAACTCCTGTGCAGCTTTGTTCGTGAACGTCATCACGGCAATTGAGCTTGCAGGTACTCGTGAGTGCTCAATTAAGTGGACAGCGCGTCCCGCCAGTACCCTCGTCTTTCCTGATCCTGCTCCCGCGAGAATGAGTGTCGGTCCTGTGTCCACCGTCACCGCATTACGCTGCTCGTTGTTCAATGTGCTCAAGAAATCCTGATGCATTGTCAACATAAAACTACTCTCTAGCCCCCAGAACTAGTATCTGCTTCCAATGCCTGGTTGCGTCGCAAATCATCCAGTCTTTCCTTGGCGAGCAAATGTTCTTCAAATGTTCCGCTAAACGTGTGCAACCCATTGCCTTGGGCTACGAAGAACAAGTACGATGTGGAAGCAGGATGAAGCGCAGCCTCAATAGACTTCTTCCCCGGGTTATTGATTGCACCCGGCGGCAGCCCCGGGTACATGTATGTGTTGTAAGGGCTATCGACTCTCAAGTCACTGTAGTAAAGACGGGATGGACCTTTACCAAGTGCATAGCCAACCGTGGGGTCCGCTTGAAGAAGCATGCCTTTCCGGAGCCGATTATGATAGACTGATGAAATTATGCGCGCTTCACTTTGTACTTGACACTCCCATTCCACGATACTAGCCAAAGCTATTAACTCATTCAGCGAAAGACCCAGAGCCAGCAGCCGTTCATCGGTGTCAGGCGGGAGTTGCACACGAAAGTTCGCGAGCATTCTTTCGATAATCTGCTCCGGACTTTCATTGCCCGTGAAGAAATATGTGTCGGGAAACAAGTAACCCTCAAACGAAGGGCTGTCAACACCGAGTTTCAGAAGGAGTCGTGTGTCAAACGCCGCCTTGACAAACTGTGCAGAATCGATTCCAATCTCCCTGGCCAAGATCCCCGCATATTGATAAATCGTGAGTCCTTCCCGAAATGTGACCGGGATTCCAACGGCCTTGGCTCTGCTTAAGGCCTGGATAAGCTCTACCAAAGATTGGCCAAGCGCCAATCGTATTGTACCCGCCTGCAGCTTTGTGTCCACTCCAAGAAATCGAGCTGCAATTCCAAACAGGCGCGGGTGTTCAATTAGACCTTCCCGATACAGGATTGTCGAAATATCATCAAGTGTGGCACCTTGCGGAATACGTACGGTAACTTCCCGTCTTGCTCCATGCACGACAGCTCCCTCTAGAAACAAGCGTGACCAGAGCTCCAATCCGGCAAGCACCACAAGTATTACCAGCAACAAACCAAGACTTGTTGCCATTCGCCATCCCCTACTCTTCATGGCTTTGCACTCTCCGCAGTCGGAAGTACGATTCTCATGGTGGTCCCGCGTCCTAAAGACGTTTCTTTTATGAAAAGTTTGCCGCCGTGATACTCTTCAATGATTCTTCGAGATAACGAAAGTCCGAGTCCCCAGCCCCGTTTCTTTGTAGTGTACCCGGGTCGAAAGACCAATTTCCTGCTTCTTGGTGCTATGCCAACACCATTGTCTTCAATGTCAATATGCGCGACACCGGACGACTCTGAGCATAGGATGCGTATCCTTCCGCCGCCATCTCGCATCGAGTCGATACTGTTGCGAATCAGATTCTCAAGCACCCAACCAAATAGTTCGATATTCACACTCAATCGTGGTTCACTCTCGTAAACGGATTCAATCCTTACGGCGTTTTCTCCCTTTGGAAGTCTCAATCTGAAGTAATCGGCTGTCTCCTCGATCACAGACCTTACGTTTGCTGACTGCACAGAAGTTTTACTTCCGATCTGAGAAAACCGCGCGGTCACTCGATTCAATCTGGCAAGATCCCGCTCCATTTCTGCAACCGCATGCGCATCTGCGCCATTTGCCTTTAGCAACTCAATCCAGCCGAGGAGTGAAGTCAGAGGTGTTCCCAATTGGTGCGCCGTCTCCTTTGCTAGTCCAACCCAGACCATTCGCTCTTCGCTTCGCCGAATATTCTGGAATCCGACATAGCCGACAAGAATGAAAAGTCCGGTCGCTAGAATTTCTATCCACGGAAGCCAGCGGAGCTGACGAATCACTAAAGAATCGCCGTAATGAAACCAGTCTGTCGTCCCTTCTGCAATTCTGATTGGCAGCGGCGGATTTCCTTGCGCATCCATTTCCCGGACAAGCCTGGCGATTTCCTGTCTTGATTCACTTGAACTGTCTCCAGGAGATACGTCCACGTTTTTCCAAAGCTTCGGTATGCCCGCGTCGTCTGTCACAATGATTGGGAAATCAACATCCTGGATCTGCTGCAGCGCGAATCCTATCAACTCAGGATTGTCACTTCGAATAAGCGCTGTGTAAGTTGCAATCTTCTGTGTAAGCGACTTGCGAGTACTCTCCTTGAGCTGCGTTACAATGAACTGCGAGTACGCAAGCACCGAAATCACCAGAATGATTGCGATAAGAAAGAGGACGCCTTTGAACGTCCCCGCATTGTTGCTAGTTAGCCTCAATCACTCTCCGACGATTCTGATACTCAAACGATGCCAGAGCTATTGCTATCATACTTGATAGGATATGTTCTTTGCCGTTCATTAGCATGTGTCAGCATCTCGCCAATTAAGCCGAACGAGAAAAATTGGACTCCAATTACCATGAGTAAAACGCCAAGAAAAAGCAACGGTCTGTTCCCAATCGGAGTCCCCATCATCCAGATTATTGACAAGTACAGGTTGATGAAGAAGCCGACAAGTCCGCTTAGCAGACCCATCGTGCCGAAAAAATGCAGAGGTGCTCGATTAAAGCCCGACAGAAATACAACCGTAAGTAAGTCAAGAAAACCGTTCAAGTATCTTCTCATTCCGAATTTCGAGTGACCAAATTGCCGCGCTCGATGAACAACCGGAATTTCGGTGCACTTGTATCCCATTTTGTGCGCAAGCACAGGCAAGAATCGGTGCAGCTCGCCGTATACGAATAAATCCTTCACAACATTACGTCGATAGGCTTTAAGTCCGCAATTGAAATCGTGCAGTTTTATTCCGGAGACTTTGCTTGTTACCATGTTGAAAAACTTTGACGGGAGAGTTTTCTCCAGTGGATCGTGACGGATCTTTTTCCAACCGGATACGAGATCATATCCTTCCTCGATCTTTGCGAGCAAAGCTCCGACTTCTGCAGGATTATCCTGCAAGTCCGCATCCATTGTAATTACGAATTCACCGCTTGCTTCCTGAAAGCCTACAGCAAGAGCTGCAGATTTGCCGTGGTTGCGCCTCAGCGATATCACCCTGATGTGCTCGTCAATTCGAGCAAGCTCTATAAGCAGATCAAGTGATCCATCCCTACTTCCGTCGTCGATAAAAAGCAACTCGTATGGCCTGCCAAGGGCGTGAAGTGAATCGCTCAACTGTCTGTGTAATTCCCGCAGTGACTCAACCTCGTCAAAAAGCGTGATTACAACACTGATACTTGGTGAACTCATGTTCGAATGAAGTTGCTGAAGTTCGGTACTAATCTTTGATCGTCCAGGTCATCCTAAATTTCCCGCTGCTGTCACGAAGCACAACTTTCCTGAACGGGCATATTGAATCGCGTTCCGGCTTTGAGTACTCTTTATATATGTCATCGAACCCTTGTCGTCGAATTCTCTCAAGATAGCGCGAGTCCCCTCCTAATGCCCAGCTACGCTCACCTTCATCGTTCAATTCCATTGAGATCGGCAGTATGTCATCAATCCGCCAATTCGGCATGCTCTGATTCATCACATCGTTGATGCTGGGGATATCGGTAATCATGTTGGATTGGGGCTGTCCTGCCTCTGGCCAGACAATAACTTGCTTGTCCGTAAAATAGACCTTCAGGAAGACGTCGTTACGTCCAAGTACTTCCAATAGCACGTGTCCATTTCTTGTCGCTCGAATCGTGCCCTTCGCGCTTCCGCGCATTTTCGGAGAATCCAGACTGACTTTTACTTTGGCAAGACTTGTCTTACCAATCGGCCACTCAAATTCCTCGGGTCTCGTCGAGCGCTGGTCCGCCTTCTGAAACTTCAACTCCGGCAAAGTAGACGCACAGCCTTGACACAATGTCAATAAACAGAAAAGTACGGCGATTCTATTCGCCGAGTTTTTGACGAACACTCGCATTCTTTGGGTCGAGTTCAAGTGCAGTCTTCCAGTTCTCTGATGCTAAGCTGGGCTTGCCCATTGCTTCGTAGATATCCCCGAGATGTTCAAAGATTGGCGCACTCCTCGGATCATGTTTCAATGCCCTCTTTATCCATTTCAAGGCGTCCTTGAATCTACTCTGCTTGAAATAAATCCATGCTTTTGTGTCAAGATAAGATGGATTTTCCGGTTCCTTCTTTAATGCCTCGTCGACCAGCGACATGGCTGTCTCCAGTTTCAATCCCCTCACCGCATACATATACGCGCAGTTGTTTAAGTAAATTGCGGCACTGTCTGAAAGTGACATAGCAATACTGTAATATCGCTCGGACTGTTCAACGCTGTCCTCTGAATCATAAATAAGTGCAAGACTGCCTGCCGATGGGTACAAAGTTGAATCAAGCTCCAAGGCTCGAAGAAAGCATTCCTTTGCTCTGGTCGAATCCATATTACGCAAATGAACAAGTCCTTCTAAATTGAAGGTTCGCGCATCGTCTCCGGCGCTCTTACGGGCCGACTCCGCAATTCTAAGGACACTATCGTATCTTTCGGCCTCGTATTCGATTACGAGTCGCAAGTACCAAAATCTCGCATCAGAAGAATCAAGGCGTATCGCCTCTTCGACGGCTTCAAGTGCACGCGATGTGTCATTTGATTGCAAGTATAACGTCGAAAGCGTGTATACAATTCCCGCGTCTGTCGTATCCGCATTATACAACTCGGTTAAATATGGGATTGCTCTCTTGCTCTCTCCTGACACGAGATAGATCGCGAGTATTCGCCGGGTAAGGTCAAGGTTTTCGCCATCACTCTTTGAGATTTCCGTATACAGCGAATCTACCGTGTCAAATGATCCCGTACTTAGGCTCAGACCTAATAAATCAATCTGATAGCCCCTATTATTCGGATTCTTATCGAGGAGCAGGCGTACAATTCTCTCTGCCTCCCTTGCATTTCCGCGCGCGGCCAAAAGCCTGCTCTGAAGTTCAAGTGCTGGTTCATACATCGGGTCTATGGAAAGTGCCTGCTGAAGCGCCTTTTCAGCCCGCTCAATTGCTTCAGACGACTTGTTCTCATCAGCCAAAACCAGATATTGCTCCGCCAGCGCCACATAGAGAAACGGTGAATCCGAATCATATCTTATGGCTTCCTCAAAGAAGTATATTGCCTGGTACGGGTTACCCTGCTGAGCCGCCGCGTTACCCTTGATGAACTGATCAAGTGCTCTCACGTCAGCGCCATCCATACTCTCCTGACCGCCTGCTGCCACGGCCAAGAGCAGCACAACAACTCCAAGAACACTAATGGTCTTCGTTTTCATCAGCGGCTGAATAGTTTCACGATGTCATGATAGGACACGACAATAATCAGCAAAAGCAACGCTGCCATGCCAGCCTGCTGGATTGCCAATTTCACCCGGGTCGGAATCGGTCTTCTGATTATCGATTCAATCAAGACCACTACAATGTGGCCACCATCAAGTACTGGAAAAGGCAAGATGTTTAGGAAACCGATCGATACGCTGACGAAAGCAATAAAAAAGAGGAACTCGCTCATACCCTGACGTGCACTTTCCCCGGACAACTGTGCGACGCCAACAGGTCCGGAAAGCTGTGAAAGGCTTCCCTCTCCGGAAACAAGATCGCCAATAAACACGGCCAAATTTGCGGTTGTTCGATAACAGAACACAAAACCGCTCGAAATTGCCTCGCCGAACGATGCGTCACGATAAACGACTGCGGGCGATATTCCAATGACCTTCCGGCTGCTGTCCCCGGATTGCATCTCCTCCGTTGGAACTACAAAACTAAGATTCTCGCTGCCCCGAAGCACCGTCATGCGCACAGAATCACTTGACGCCGTGATTCTCTCGACGACCTCTTCCCATTCAGTAACTGCGATGCCATCGATGCTCGTAATGAGATCCCCTGCTCTTAAGCCGACCGAATGGGCGGGCCTTCCCTCAACTGTTTGTCCAATCTCCGATCTGCCAACGTCAGGCAGTCCAACCGCAACCGTCAAACCAATGAGGATAACAACGGCGGTTAGATAATTCATCAGGACTCCCGCTGAAAGCACGAAAATCTTTTGCGCTGCATTCTTGGACATGAATTCATCCGGGGCACCGGTAATACCTTCCTCGTCCAATGATTCATCCACCATTCCGGCGATCTGGACAAATCCGCCCAGCGGTATCCACGACAAGGAGAACTCCGTGTCGCCGTATTTTTTCGTGAATATTCGTGGTGGAAACCCTATGGAGAATTTCTTCACGCGCATTCCTGTCAATCGCGCCGCGACGAAATGTCCGAATTCGTGGATAGTGATAATTATACCCGCAACGAGTACAAAGGAAAGAATCGTGACCAGCATGTTAGTTCAGGATTGTTGATCCCGTGTACTCCTTGACTAATTCTCCAACAAGAACTCGAGACTTTCTGTCCGCTTCCATGACGACTTCGATTGAGTCAGCAGGCGTAATTTCAAGCGTGTTCAGCGACTCTTCTATTAACTCCGCAATTGCGGTAAACCGGATTTGACCGGCTAAGAAGGACTCCACTGCCACTTCATCCGCCGCCGAGAGAATTGCCGGCGCCGTGCCTCCGGCACTCGCCGCATGAAAGGCAACCTTGAGGCAAGGATAGCACTCGATGTCAACTTCATCAAAATGCAAGGCCTCTATCCTATTCGGTGCCGTGCTAACAATGTTACTAGCTATTCTGACCGGATGGCTAAGCGAATACAGGATCGGCAATCGCATATCCGGCGTTGAAAGCTGAGCTTTGAAGCTTCCGTCAATAAACTCGACCATGGAGTGAATCACTGATTCGCGTTGCCGAACAACTTCCACCTTTTCTATTGATACGTCAAACAGCCTGCAAGCTTCAATCACTTCGAGCCCTTTGTTAAAAAGAGTCGCTGAGTCGATCGTGATTTTCGGACCCATTGTCCACGTCGGATGTGACAATGCTTCATTGGGTGACACGAATTGCAGGGTATCCGGCTTTCTGTTCCAGAAAGGACCGCCTGAAGTCGTCAACCACAGTTTTCGCACATCTGAAATTCGTTCACCTTGCAAACACTGATACAACGCGCTGTGCTCAGAATCAATTGGTAGGATTGTCGCGCCATGATCACGCGCACACGCCATGACCAATTCGCCGGCGGCTACCAGAGTTTCCTTGTTTGAGAGTGCAACGTTAACTGATTTTCGAAGTGCGGCAAACGTCGGCAGAACACCGGCCGAACCCATGACCGCATTAAGCAGCAAGTCGTATTCGAGCTCTTCTGCTTGTCTGGTGAAGGCATCAGGTCCAGTGAAGATCTTCGCTACACCGATCTCATAGGCCGCAGATCGAAACTTCGCTTCGTCAGATGGTTTCAGCAGAGCCAGACTCTCCGGTTTCCAACGTCTGGCTTGCGCCAATAGCTCGCGTTCCTTGTGCCCCGCTGATAATCCAGCGACGCAAAAGTGCTCTTCATTTACCTCTATTACAGAGAGAGCTGAATTGCCTATTGATCCAGTGGATCCCTGCAACAATATACGTTTCAATCTATGGTCACCATTCTTGTGTCATCGACTCGGCTGCGAAATCGTTCATATTCTGTCAAAAACGCATCTGCCATTGACTCGCGCAACGCGGGCACTATGTCTGACTTGCCAATTTCTTCCCCTACACATGTGGATTTGTCGGCCAGTCTTGCTCGCAGATGCATCTTCTCTGTTTCGTCTTTTGTAACGAGGAAATCCACGATCCGCAAGTGGTCAGGGCCGATCAATATTGATCCGTGCTGCAGGAGTGCCGATTCCAGCCGTCGCTGTGCGCTTCCAACTATCTTCTTTCCATTCGCAGTAACCTCCCAGCGAGACGTTCGCGCAAAACATGAAGTCCGGTTTTGCAGGGGAGCCAGCGTTTCTCCGCGTTCATCTAACTGTGCGTCCACACCAATTGCCGTAAGTCCCGCCTTTAGTGCCCGACCAGCGAACTCGAGAAGTAAAGAACCAATGCGCAGATCATCGGCTTCGGGTATGACAATCGAATATGTTAACTCTTCACTATGTAACACAGCTGCACCTCCAGTCGGACGCCGGACAAGAGGAACATCGCTTGCTTCAAGTTTCGCGAGGTCTATTTTTCCTGTCTCCTGGTGATAACCAAGTGATAGCGTTGGAACTTCCCATTGATAGAGATACAGTCTCGGGGCGGATCTTTGACCCTTGGCTGCCATCTCCAAGTCGTGAAAATCACGCTCCATTAAGAACTTTCCAGACAAAGGGCCATCTTGTCTGATTTCCAGTCTCATATGGATTCCTCTTCTACCTTGTTTCTGCTACGACCTGGCATGAGACCCCGCTTGGATGCTCTGACAAACTCAGTGATTTCTTTCTCATACTCGTGTCCTTCAAAGCGCCGCGATATCTCATTCACAGCCTGACTGACATTATACTCTGACCTGAATAGAAGCAAATATATCTCTTTCAACATTCTTATTTGGTCATTCGTGAAGCCTCGGCGGCGCAGTCCAATTACATTCAGTCCCATATAGGATAACGGATGTCCGGCAGCAAGTACATACGGAGGTACATCCTTTGGCACCCTGAATGCTCCGCCAATCATGCAATGACGCCCAATGTGCACAAACTGATGCACTGGCACCATGCCGCCGAGTATTGCATAATCTCCAACATGCACGTGACCTGCGAGTTGGACACAATTGGATAGAATAACCTGATCACCGACGCGACAGTCGTGTGCTATGTGTGCATAGGACATTATCAGACAATTTGATCCGACCGTTGTTTTGCCCGTCGCAGCTGTTCCACGGTTAATCGTTACAAACTCGCGAAGTATCGTATTGTCACCTACGAAGACATTCGATGGCTCACCGGTGAATTTCTTATCCTGAGGTTCGCCCCCAATTGACACCATCGGTGAGACTTTGACGCCGCTGCCGATCCGCACACCTGAAAAAATACGGGATGAGCTCCCAATCCATGTATGATCTCCGATACTAACGTCTTCATCAATGACTGCATACGCGTCGATCACGACATTGTCGCCCAACTCTGCGTTCGGGGAAACCTGAGCTGTATGATGAATTCTTGACATAGCTTTTACCCTTGGCGATCGATGACTGCTGCGGTCATTTCTGCTTCCGCAACAAGTGTTTGATCAACATGTGCCGTTCCCTTCATCTTGCAGATTCCTCGTCTGAAAAGAAGCATATCAACAGTGAATCTAATCTGGTCGCCAGGGGTGACCGGCTTTCTGAATTTCACGTTCTCTAGACCTGTAAAGTAAACCACTTTGTTCTCGGGATTCTCGACGGAGTTCAAGAGCAGAACTCCACCGGTTTGTCCCATTGCCTCAATAATTAGGACACCCGGCATGACGGGATGGCCAGGGAAATGCCCGTTGAAGAACGGTTCATTTCGGGTGACATTCTTTAGGCCTACCACTCGCTCCATGGGAACCAATTCCAATACTCTGTCAACAAGGAGCATCGGGTATTTGTGCGGAAGCAGCCGCTCAATTGCCTCGGAGTCAAAAACGTACCCTTGGCCGCTCTTGCCGCCGAACTTTCTGGCGACCTTCTGTGCTTCAAGGTAACGGCGAAGCATTCGAGCGACTTCAACGTGTGATGAATGTCCGGCTCTGGCTGCAAGCACGTGACATTTTAGTGGCGCCCCGACAAGCAAAAGATCACCGACCAAGTCCAACGTCTTATGGCGGACAGGCTCGTTCGGAAACCGAAGCGGAAAATCTCCTAGTACCTTCCCATCGTGCTTCAACTCCCCCGAGAAATTGAACGACTTCTTCAGTTCGCTGTATCGTGCCTCATCTAGCGTCTGGTCAACGAACACTACGGCATTATCCAGACTGCCCCCTTTAATCAGCCCCCTCTCTTTTAGCTCCTGCATTTCTGACAACAGGCAAAATGTCCTGGCTTTGGAGAATTCGTCAACAAACTCGCTGATCGAATACATTGACGTGTACTGAGTGCCGAGCAATGTATTCGGATAGTCGATCATGTATGTGATTCGAAACTCCGAAGAGGGCACCATCACGATGTCAATAGCGGCCTTGTCATCGTGGTATGTGAGAGTTTTCTCCAGTTCAAGGTACACTCGCTCGGCGTCTTGCTCGACAATCTCAGCCTTGCGCAATGCCTCTATGAACGGGAACGCGCTGCCATCCAAAGCAGGCGGTTCCTCGTCCGTAAGCTCTATGACCAGGTTATCAATCTGAAGCCCGGCAATCGCGGCAAGCACATGCTCGACCGTATGTATTCGAGCATCCCCAATTCCCAATACGGTACCTCGGGCAATATCGATCACATAGTCGACCAGGGCGGGAATTGGTGGAGACCCGGGAAGGTCCGTACGGATGAAAACGATACCGTGATTTGCCGGCGCAGGCTTGCAAGTCATGCTTACCGGTTTTCCGGTATGCAATCCAATTCCTGACACGCTAATCGCCGTGCCGATTGTCCTTTGCTTATCGCTCACTCTTCTCCTCGTTTGTGCGATGCTCGATTCCTAAACGCTCCTCTATCCTTCGCACCCGACGCAGCAATTCCGGAAGTCTCGGAAGCGCTGCTTCCATTCTCTTCCACAAATTGTGCGGGCGTGCGGGACTGCCGGAGAGAATCTCACCTGCTGCAACGTCCGTCGCAACGCCGCTTTGAGCACCAAAGGCTGAACCATCGCCGATTCGTATGTGTCCGACAAACCCTGCCTGTCCTCCGATCCGGCAATAGTCTCCTATCTGGGTAGATCCCGATATTCCCGCTTGTGCTGCGATGACGCAGTGCTTCCCGATTCGTACGTTATGCGCGATCTGTACCAAATTGTCAATCTTGGTGCCTTCTCCAATTCGAGTCTCACCCATTGTCGCGCGGTCAATTGTCGAATTTGCACCAATCTCAACGTCACTCTCGATTACGACAATTCCAACTTGCGGAATCTTGCGAAATCGGCCGCTTTCCATTGCGAATCCAAATCCATCTGAACCAACAATCGTTCCACAGTGTATTGTAACTCGTTCGCCGACTTCACAATCATGTCTTACGTGGACACCCGGGTGTAAGATACTCCCTGCCCCAATGCGCGCATTCTGGCCGATGTAGTTCATTGCTATCAGTCTGCTGCCTTTGCCAATCCGTGCTGATGATTCGATAATGCATCCCGGGCCAACATACACATCCTCATCAATTGCGGCCTCCTCGGAAATAATTGCAGTGGGATGAATGCCGGTACCAAATACCGGCGCAGGATTGAAAAACTCCAGCGCCATTACGAATGCGGCATAAGGATCAAGAGTCTCTATGCAGTCGCCAGTAGATCTCCGAATTCCTTGTGCCACCAAAACAACACCTGCCTGTGTTTCCTCAAGCAGCCGGGCATACTTCGCATTGGCGAGAAACGAAACCTCTGAGCGATCCGCCGTCTCAAGCGGTGCAACTCCGATAAGCTCCCTATCGCCATCGCCGAAAAGTTTACCGTTCACAAGTTTGGTCAGCTGACCGGCCGTGATGCTTGTCACGACTACTCCTTCTTGAGTTCTGCCAGTACGATTTCAGTTATGTCGTGCTGCGGAAGTGCGAACACAATGTTTCCACCAGCCGCATCAAATACCATGTCATAGCCGTCCTGCTGGCTTATCTTCTCAATTGCTTGGTTGATTTTCTCGAGAATTGGTCGTGAGAGTTCAAGATTTTTCGTGTAAAGCTTGCCCCCTTCTCCCCAAGTTTCAACACGAAACTGCTCAAGCTCGCGCCTCTTCTCCATGAGCTTCTGCTCTCTCTCGGTACGAGCCTCGGCCGACAGCATGAGACTTTGCTGCTGTATTTCTTCCAGCATCGAATTGACAACTTGCTCTTTCGCCTGCGCCTCCGAAATATACTTCTGCTCTTCCTCCTGCAGCTTGCGCTGGGCCTCCTGATAGTCAGGATACTGCTGAAGAATTGCTTCTGAATCTATATAGCCGATCTTAATTTCCTTTGCAATGCTCGGCGCGATGCCCAATGCAAATGCAAGTATAACTACGCTGAAGCGTGTCATGACAAATCCTCTGATTAAACTAGAATGTGCGACCAAATTGGAAATGTGGCAGCCATCGGCCATACCGAATTCCACGGCTGTCATAGTTGTCTATACCGTACCCGTAGTCCAGACCGATCATGCCTATGAAAGGCATGAATAGTCGGGCTCCGAAGCCAATCGATTTGCGGAGATCGCCAGGATTAGTGTCCTCGTACCGAGCCCAAACGTTACCACCCTCAGCAAATCCAAGCACGTAGATTGTCGGATTCCTTACAATCGGGTATCGAAGCTCAAGCGACTGTTTGAACATAGTCTTGCCCCCCAAGGCATAGCTGCCGCTTTGTGGTCCGACGTCACGGTCGTCATAGCCTCGGAGGCTGGTGCCAAGTGAGAGGCCCGAACCTCCCATAAAGAAATAATCAAAATATGGCACGTCACGCGAATCTTCGCTCAACTGCTCAAGGACTCCCGCCTTTGTTTCTGACATCAAGACAAGATCACCCAGAAGCGGCGAATACCATTGATTGCCCAGTTCCGTTTTGAAGAACTGATCATCTCCAAGCATTGGCCCGCCCGTCATTTCAAGGCGCAAGGAGTTGACTGATCCTTGTGAAGGAAACTCTGCCTCATTCCTGCTGTCACGGGTTATCAACTGAGTCAAACTCGAGGAAATCCGAGGATCATCCTCCACAAGATTGCGAGGATTGTTGCCAATGAAGTCGTCCGTAAAGTCGGTGTATATTGATCTGTCAAGACGATAAATGTAGTCTATCCGGAAGTAGTCATCTGGCCATCGTAGCCGACGTCCTACTCTAAGTGTGCCGCCGATAATGTTCTCATTGAATCCGTATAAGTTGTTCTGGCTTCTGTATGTGTCAAAGAAACTTACCCCCAGCAAAGTCCGGGTGTTTCTGAACCAAGGTTCCGTAAAGCTGAGTGAGACAGAATGATAGCGATTCCCAAAGCTCCAATCTAATCCGAACTGTTGCCCGTTTCCGAGCAAATTGTTCATCTGGAATCCAACCGAGCCTATGAAACCGTCTCGTTGACTATACCCCGCCGAAACGTTTGCCTGGTCAGTTGATTTCTCTTCTACGTTGATATATAGATCGACCAGATTGTCAGATATGGGCAATACATCCGGTACTACACTGGCAAAATAATTCAATATTGTCACTTCGCGAATTGATCGGCGAAGTTTTGAAACATCAAATGTCTCACCCGGATACAAAGTGAACTCTCTGCGTATCACTTTTTCCTTCGTTTTGGTGTTTCCCGTAACGTAAATCTGATTTACTTTGAACTCACTGCCTTCTGAAACTTCAAGTTTCACGTCGACAATGTGACTGTCTTTCACCGTTTCTACCGGATTCACCGTTGCATAAATGTACCCCTTGTCGTAGTACATCGAACCGATCTCGGCCATGCTTCTGTCGAAGTCCGTTCTATTATATTTTTCACCGGACTCCACGCGAAGTTTCCTGCTCAATTCCTCCTCAGAGAACAATCTCTGGTTCGCCCAAGTGAATGTGCCGTACTTGTAGACTGGACCTTCATTGATGCTGAAAGTTAGAATCAGGCCGCGCTTGTCTTCTGTATAGACTGCCGTGTCACCTACAACTTCCGCATCTCGATAACCTTGACTCTGATAGAACGCAACGAGTGCTGCCTTGTCCTCTTCTATCTTTTCCCGTTTATATTCTCCCGACCGAAACAGCGTTTTTCGCGTGGTTCGTATGCGCTTGCGCAATTTCTTGTCGGCGAATGCATCATTGCCCTCGAATTCAACCTGCCTTACTTTGACCCGGTCACCCTCTTGAATCTCGACGTTTACGCGGACGCGGCCGTTGCTTTCAAGTGTGTCCTGTTCAATTTGAATCTCTGACAGCAGATACCCCATCTCTTCATATTTCTTGGTCAAGGATTGCTTTAGTCTGGAAACATCTGCTGGGCGCACAACCTGGCCGGTTGTCAATGTCAGCACATTTTTAAGGTCATCACCCTTGAGCTTTCGATTGCCCTTAACTTCTATCTTGTCTAATCTTCGAAACTCCCTTACGTCAATTCTGAGGTACACACCTTCTGCAGTGCTACGCTCTTCAACAATTTTCACGTCGCTGAACAACCCCAGCTTCCAAAGCTGCCGAATCGCACTTTGAATATCGTCTCCAGTGATATCCTTTCCAACGGAAAGTCCCGAATGGGCGCGTATCAAGCCTGCGTCCGTTGCCTCGTTGCCTTCAATTGAAATCCCCAGGACGCGGAGCCGATCCTGCGCGAGCGCTGGGACTGAACATAGAACAAGTAATATGACGGATAGAAATGTCAAGACGAATCTCTTCAATCAAGGCTCCAATACAAAAGAATACTTTAGGGCAACTGATTCATCGCGTTGGCGGCTGGCTTCATCGTACTCAACGGCAAAATCAAGCACAAAATCCGGACTCACGGGAATTACGCGATACTGCAGGTTCCAATAATGGATGAGTCCGAGCCGTCCGCCTTCTATCTCTCCTGCGGCTTCCGCTAGCTCACCGGTGTACGTGACAAATACATCCTTTGTCACGTACTTCCCCACAGTAACGTTTGAGCCCTTAAGCAATCGTATTACACCTGTCGCTTCAAGAGTGTCCACCAGTACCTCATTTCTCTGCTGTCGAAACACACTCGCGCTGGCCCCTCCGCCTGGCGCAAGAGAAATCTCGTCGAGAAATGTCGCGCGCTCGAGCTTTCTTGAAATTGGATCAAGCCATAATCTCTTTGCGGCTGTCATCGCAGTGCGTGTTAACAATTGCTCGGCTTTCCCTTGCGAGAATTCCGTCACATCATAGCCCAATAGCCCGAGGACTTGCTCCTGTGCTGGATAACCGTCAGCCTCGAGGACGTACGTAACGTCTTCAAATCTCCCGTACGGTATTCGCGTGCCGGTTTCCTCGTCTATTTCGTATATTGTTAGAAATACCGGCAAGGTTCTGCCGACGGAGTCCAGGCCGTATGTCGCAGCTCGTCCGCTTATAACCGGGAAGATGTCCGTCTCGTCGAAGTCCGCTTGCAGCTCCTCGATCCAAAATGTTTGGTCAAGATAGTCAGCTTTCCCACTCGTACTCGTCAATCTGCCGCTTATCCTTAAACTTGAGTCCTGAAGTGAGCCGACCATGACCAATGGTGATTCAGTAGGTGAAACCAGTGCGTCTACCGAAATATGATCAAGATATTCAGCCACTGTGCCAAGAAAGGCATTCCGGCCAATTTGTGTGAATAACTCCGAGTCTTTGAATCCTGTAATCTCGACGTCATAATGCGAACCGTTCCCCATCGTAATACTGAGGTCCCATTCTGCCTCATACAATCTATCCACCAGCCATTTCGTAACGGGTCGCATTCGGTTGCCACCGTATGAGATGAACGGAAACGTGAAACGTGCGTCTTCAATCTGTACGTCACCTGCTATACTCAATCGAGAGTCGCCCAATTGGCTAATACTAATGCCCGATTCATCTGCAGACAATGTTCTTAACCGTCCAAGCCATTCTGGCTTCATGAAGCCCGGGAGTCGTACATTAATACCGTCCGGAGATGTGCTGATCAAAAGCACACCCAACTCAATGCGAGGTTTTGGTATTATGAGAGGGTCTCGTTCGATGACTCTATCGTCACTTGAATCAAGCAACTCAATCTGTAGATAATCGGAACCCTCATCTATTCTAATTAGACCTGAGTCAACAACTCCAGAGCTGTTCAAACTAATATACGTTGTCATGACCAGCTCGCCGGGCGCAGCAGGAGGATAGGTAAACGCCCCCTTCTGTATTGTCAGCTCGCCACCCTCAAATCGAGGATTGTTCCATGTTCCTCCTACTTCGACATGCAGCTTTGATTGGCTGCCGTTGGAAGTGAAATCCGCGTCAACCTGTTCAAGCATGTCTAGAAAGTCCCCTTCGCCTCCAAGATATGCCTTGAATCTTCCGCCTTCAACTGGTTCTGCGGACAATTCGCCGGAAAACGAATACTCACCTTCCTTGTAAAACGAAAGCTGTGGGATGGCGAGCAGCCTGCGCCCATCAATCTCTGTCCCCAATGTTGCATCAATTGCGAACCTGTCGACAGCAAGTTCGCCAAGTAATTCGCCCGCTTCGACTCGCACACTGGCGACAACGTCTGGCCGAGTCAAGTCCCCGAATATCAGTACCTCTCCATCAAGGTCACCGGACAATATTCCGGTCTTTCCCGCAAGAGCCTGAATGAAATCGGCACAATCCGAAGCTGGAAAATTGACGCGTAGGTCGACTGAGTTTGAACCTGCATCAACGCTGCCCGTCGCTTCAAAGATACTTCGGACTCCCCTTCCGAAGCTTAAGTAGAGCTGATCGGCACGCGCTTTCTTTCCATCGGCGGTCAAAAGTCCCCAGTACCCCGGTACACCTTGGGCTATTCCGTTAACGAGACTTACGTCCGCATACCACTCAAGCGAATCCACATTGCCTGCCACCGAAATTTCGCCTGACAAGTCTCCCGAAAGTCGCCACTTTTCAGCGGCAGGAGCTATCCACGGCATTCTCGACAACGGCAATTCATCCACGGACATTCGCAAGTCAACTTGAGATGAATCTACATCAATTGTGCCTGACAGCGCGCCGGCTTCGTCTATATAGATGCTCTCTATCGTAATCCTCTCACCGGCAACCTGCACTTTACCTTGTCCAAAGAACTCCTCGCCGTCACCGGAAATCCCGTACCAATTGCCGGTAAACCCCAACTGGTCTGCCACATTACGTTCGTAATTACCGTCAAACTCCAAATTTCGAAGGATTCTGGTCAGACCCTCGTTCTTCTCAGCATCTGTCTGAATGACCAGATCGCTCTTACCGGAATTTCGATCCCCTTCAAAGTTAAACTCGAACTGCCGAATAGTTTCCAATGCACTCTTCATTCCTGGAAATGCAATCGGGACCAGAGAGTGTGCGTTCGATGCCGACAATTTCCATGCGCCTTCACGTTGACCGAATCGTATTAGTCCATTATCTCCGTCGGGATTGTGGAATACAAAGTTCCATGTCTTATCAAATTCGAAGACCGAGGCACTTCCAAGAAGTTCGCCTGTCGAATCGCGCACAACGAGGCCCGTTTCAAGTTTAGCTGCCGTGCCGTCAACTGCAAACTCAACTTGCCGCACTCCGCATTGTTGACCAAGCAAGCTCGGCAAATCGATCGGCCAAAAACATCCGGATATGTGCAGAGAATCACTCTGAAAAAATGAGTAAACTCCGCCCAACTCTATTGGTCCCCACTGGGAAATCACCTGCACTGAGTCAAAAGTTATTGCCGTGCGACTTAGCAGAGCATTGCCAAACAGACTATCAATTGGCTCTGAAGCGAACGTGATACTGTCGCCTCGAATCGCAAGGTCGAGGAATGGCGAGAACAAACTCCCGGACAAATCTCCGCTCACTCGAAATTTGCCCCGTGTCCCTGGAGGAAATTGAACAAATCCTCCGAGTGCATCAGGCAACGACACTTCGGAATTCAATGCGCCGCTCAGTCTCAGTGAATCAGACAGGTCCACTGTTCCGCTCGAGTGGACATTAATCCCTTCACCCCTTATCCGGATATCCGACCACTTCAGAACATCATTCCGAAGTTCAAGCCTCGCCTCCGGAACATATAGTGATTTCCCTGATAGGCTTATCTCTGTTCCATAAGCGACCACACCGCATTTTAAGGTTAATGAGTCGTGCGACTGTGAAACTTCAGCATTGATCTCGCCTGAGGTAATCGCTAAAGAGTCTCGTTGCGAACCGCCAAGACCGATTAATACTTCATTTAACTCGACTGAACCCGAAACTTGAAACGTTCGCTCTCGAGGAAAGATTGTGCCGGTGAATCTTATTGCGGAAGGAACGGTTCCCCTTGTCTTGGCGCCTATTGAAAGGTCAATATACCCTGATTCGTTTTTCAAACTGCCGCGAACGTCAGAAACCGTGAACAAAGTTGAATCTTCCTTCAGAATGGTGATTTTGCCCCTGTCGATGACAACGTTGCGCAGGCTGTCAACACGTTCAAGCGCAATAAAAACCTCTTCCGGTACTCGTAACTCTGCCTGCTTTGCGCTTTGACCCTGTTCAAGAACTAGAGTTAATCGCGGGTCATGGACACTTATCGTTCTGACAATACGCTCATATGCTCCTGGCTGGGAAATTGCGACAAGCGGATCAATCGAAACTTCAAGTGACGGTATAGTCAATTCGGACCCCGAACCTCCGAGAGGCAGCAGTATATCCCGCAAAGTAATGTGACGCCAACCAAGCTCAATTTCGCCGCAAATTGCGCTTGGACCTAACTGCTCGACGAGATAGCTTGTTATTCCAGCGGCCACCTGCTTGTTCACGAGTGAGTTGGGAAAGAACAGTACAACTGACGTCATGAGCACGAGCGCAAAACCGGCAACCCACACCACTCGGCGCCAGCCGCGCCAGTTCCTGAACCCCCTATGTTCAGTCATGGCCTTCTACCAGTCGTATAAAGAGAGAGCGTCTGCACTTCGGACACTCGCCTGCCTGCTCAATGGGGAAGTCAACGTATCAGTTGCAGTTGAAACAAGTTTTTTGGTGGTGGTGTCTATCGGCAATTCATCCGCGCAGAACTCAATTCCGACTATTATTCCGGCCTTGCCGCGTGATTCTATCAAAATAGAAGACGATGGGCCAAGTTGAAATTGAGGTGAAGCAGGACCGGGTAGCGCCATCGTCCTCCCCTTGGCGTCAATCACTTCCAAACATTGAATGGTATGCCAGAATGACCGTACCGCGTTCCGGGCAGAAGAGTCACCGCCTCCGCATAGAAAGCCGCCTATCGTCTTTCTGTGCAAAGGATGATCGCTTATCAATACTCGCTGGACTGGAGTTCCCGGCTGACAGTAAGTTCTCCCGTTTGTTAACCGGCAAATCTCACGAAGCTTGGAGGTTGAGATTGCGAATGTTCGTTCAGATCTTAGTGAAAAGTTTTGCGGGAACGAACTTCCTTGACCAATCGGCAGGACGCGCCAATTCAGTTCTGCACATTGCTGCACGATACCAACAAGAGCGTCAACACTGGCTGGCGACGCTACCGGATATGGCGCCAACTGCATCAATCCATAGTCAGAACTTGACAGCCGCTCTTCCCAATTTACGATTTGAGTCATTTCAGTCTCGCTCCGAATCGGCGCTCCCGAAGCGTATACTCTTCAATCGCGCTGAGATATTGTTCACGTCGAAAATCCGGCCATAGTACGGGAGTCACAACAAGTTCCGAATATGCTGCTTGCCATAACAGAAAGTTTGACAATCGCATTTCGCCTGACGTTCGGATTATCAAGTCCGGATCGGGTATCTCCGAAGTGTAAAGATTCTGAGATATATCTCGATCAGAAACACTACTCTTGCCGGAACTGAGAATACGATTGACCGCATCAACAATTTCTGTCCGGGCGCCGTATGCAATCGCAAGAATCAAATGCAGACCGGTATTGCTCGCAAGCTTTTCTACCGCTGATTCCAGTGCCCGTCGGGTTACTCCGGAGACTTCCTCCAGTCGCCCAATAACGCTTAGCTTCACGTTATTCTCGTTCAAGTTTCGCGCTTCCTTGCCAATCGTTGTGACAAGAAGTGTCATGAGCGCGTCCACTTCGACTCGTGACCTGCGAAAGTTCTCAGTCGAGAATGTGTACAATGTCAGATACTTCACACCGATTTCACCAGACACCCTGACAATCTCACGAGCCGACTTCACACCCTCCTTGTGCCCCGCGATCTTCGTCAGACCCTTTGCGGCCGCCCAGCGACCGTTGCCATCCATGATGATTGCAACGTGTTGAGGAACCTTCAAACCCGCTTGTTCCGGCATCCTGCGACGAGCCTACTGCCCCTTGGACAGAGAATCGCCTTTCTCAATTGCTCTTGCTCCCTCTTCTGACTTCCCCTGACGAATCAGCGCGATACCATAATTAATCCACGCAGGGCCGTCTTCGGGGCTCGATTCCGTGATTGCCTTAAACTTGTCCGCAGCCTTGCCAAGGTCCCCATACTTTTCCCCCTCAAGGTAAATCAGACCTTGTGTAAAGAGTACGTCTCTGTCGCTTGGTGACTTCGTCAAAAACTCATCAAATGCCGTCAGTGCCGCGGATGTATCTGCCAATTGCAAATTAAACTGGCCAATGTAAAAGATTATGTTCTCGTCGTCGGGATTGGACACTTTCGCATCATTCAATGCCTTCAAAGCTACTCGCTTCAACGAATCCCGCTCTGCCTGCGACCGGTCCTCATCATTGGCCATTGTCGCGAGCGAAAACGCCTTGTACTGGACAGCTTCTACCGAACCGGGATCCTCGGTGAGCATCCTGTCCGCCATCTCGATAGTCTTCAAGTAATCCTGCGACGAATAGTAATGCTGAATCAACTGCAGTTGTACGTAATACCTGTTGTTCTTGTAATTCTC
This sequence comes from bacterium, assembly GCA_013360195.1. Lineage (NCBI taxonomy): Bacteria > bacterium. Next base: position 15,620 of record JABWCQ010000002.1, on the reverse strand, counting down.
CGGCTCTTTGGTCTTCAAATCAGAATTCTCAAGGGCCGTTCCAGCTTCCTCCCAGGCCTTGACAAAGCTCTCGTCCCGCTCCTGAAAACCCTTCAGCTGTGCATACACGAATCTGCTGCTCCAATGCTCGGGGTCAATCATGATGGCGGTCTCGGCCGCCTTCAACCCTTGCTCGACGACAACCGTCGCGTTTTCCATGCTATTCGCCCCTTCCATGGCACGGTAACTCGAATCCGCTGCAACGGCCTTACTGTAAAATTCCCACCAGTAACGCTCTATGATGTCTTGTATCTTTGACTCAAACTTTTTCGCCTTCTTGTCACCGCTCGCCGACAGCTCGCGCACTCCCTTGAAATCAGCAATAGCACGCTCCAAAACACTTCTTTGCGCATCTGTTGATTCACCGGCAAGCTTCTTACGCAATCCCGTGTGTACATTGTCCATCGCGATCATACCCAGTAGTTCGCCCCGCTCAAACAACGCCTCGGCATTGTCAGGCTCCTTTCCAACCGCCTGATCGTAAAACTCAATCGCCTTCGCAATCTCACCCTGTTTCTTGTATATCTTCGCTGACTGCAATTCCATTCCAGCGAACGCAGCAGCAGCGCCGACGCTCATCAGGATAATAAATGTAATGATGCGCTTCATGCTCAATCTCACTCAAATTTGGTTTGGAACCGTTATCTCAACTTCCCAAAGCGAAAAGGTGCTCGGTGGACTCCCCGCTCTGAGATTATTGAAGTAATGTACTTGGAAGGTGTGACGTCAAAGGCCGGGTTCCACACGCGCATGCCTTTGACATTGTTAAGTCCTGCAGTAGCCTTCAGAACCTCCGCCGCTGAACGTTCTTCAATGCGAATCTCTCTTCCACTCGCAATGTCCAGATCGAACGTCGAACTCGGCGCTACCACGTGAAAAGGAATTCCGAATTCGTGCGCAAGTATGGCAACACCCCTCGTGCCGATCTTGTTGCTCGTGTCTCCGTTTCGAGCAATCCGGTCTGCGCCAACAAAAACCCGCTGCACCTTCCCCATCGACATCAATGCAGCAACCATGTTGTCGCAAATCAATGTAACCGGAATCCCGTCTTTTGCGCACTCCCACACTGTTAGCCGCGCTCCCTGACCGACAGGACGGGTCTCGCACGCATAAACTTCACGCACTTTTCCTTGACTGTAACCCGTCCTTATGACGCCAAGCGCGGTACCTATCCCACCTGTCGCCAACGCACCCGTGTTACAGTAAGTCAGAATCCCCTCGCCGCGTCTGATTTGTCGCGCACCTAATTCACCCATCCGCTGGCATGCGTCTGCATCTTCACGATGAATCGCCTTTGCCTCGCGAACAATGCGGGCGACCGGAGTTCTTTCATCCGGTGATACACAAGCGTGCATTCTTTGCAGCGCCCAAAACAGATTGAACCCGGTCGGTCTCGTAATCCTCAAACGGTCAATCGCCGACGTGACTTTCTTGCAGTTCCCTCCTGAGGAAACTGCCGCAAGAGCGACTCCATAGGCCGCAGCAATCCCGATGGCAGGCGCCCCGCGCACGGCAAGACTCTCAATCGCCTTTGCGACCGTCTCTGCACTTTTTGCCCGGATCCATTTCTCCTGCTTGGGCAGCAATCTCTGATCTAAGATTAACAACTCCTCGCCTGCCCATTTGAGCGGGGTAACTTTGCTCATGGTACTCGAGTCATGGACTGCAATGCATTGTAGCGGTCAATCAACTCCGCGCGCGTGCGGTCTTTCAAACCGTCCGGGCCGAATCCTTCCACATAAAACGACCCGATAACACTTGCCCATTGCATTCCGCGGCGAATGTTTGTGTCAGTTACTGTCCCGCATGCCGCAAGGTAGCCCAGAAGCGTTCCCGCATACGAATCCCCCGCACCCGTCGGATCAATCACCTGTTCAACGGGATATGTTTGAGACATGAACACACCATTTGGACCTATCAAGAAGCTGCCGTGCTCGCCCTTTTTGACAATCACCCACTTCGGCCCCATTCTCAACAGCTCACGCGCCGCTCCGATTAAGTTTGAAGACTCCGTTAACCACAGTGCTTCAAATTCGTCAACAAACAAAAGGTCAACCTTTCCAAGTACCTTTAGAAAGTCCTGCCGAGCAATGTCAATCCAGAGTTTGAAAGTGTCAATTGCGACGAGTTTGGGCCGCTTTACCTGCCTGAGTACGTCTAGCTGCAGCCTTGGCTCAATTGCCGCCAGAAACAGGATGTCAGGCGTTCGGTAGCCTGCCGGCAGACTCGGCGAAAAGTGCTCAAACACCCCTAGCTCTGTTCGAATCGTTTCCCTGGTGCGAAACCCTTCGTGGTATCGACCTTCCCAAAGAAAGGTCTGGCCTGGCTTCACTTCCACACCGTGAAAATCTACGCCACGACGCCGCAGGAATTCCGCTTGCTCGAAGGGATAGTCCTCGCCAACCGCACCGACCATACCCACCTTTGCAAATCGTGATGCCGCATTTGAAAAGTGAAACGCCGAACCGCCAAGCACGACTTTTCCTTCGACAATCGGTGTATGTAAAACGTCAATGGCAACGCTGCCTACGACAACGACATCCGGTTTTCCGCCGCTATTCAACCTTCGCGTCTTGCTAGAACTTCTCTGTCCCAATGCTACATCTCCGTAGGTGCTGATACTCCGCAGAGCGTCAAGCCGCGCTGCAAAGCGATTTGTGTCGCACGGCAGAGACACAACCGCGCAGCCTGCAGCTCCGGCGGTGTCGTCAATACCCTGCAATGATGATAAAATCTGTGAAACTGAGCCGATACTTCTCTAAGCCAATTTGTCAAGGCATGGGGATCGCGACTGAACGCGCATTCATACAGGACGTCGTTCAATTCACGGAGTCTCCGCAACAAGACAAGCTCCTCCTCATGGGTCAAGAGTTCCAAGTTTTCAGGAATCTCCGGTACCGGGACCTCGCTTCGTCTGAAAATGGACTCTATTCTCGCATGTGCATACTGCACATAGAATACAGGATTGTCGTCTGACTGCCGCTTGGCAAGCTCGATATCAAAGTCCAGCGGTGTCGATGTCCTTCGTAAGAGAAAGAAATAGCGTGCCGCATCTACCCCAACCTCTTCAAGCAACTCATCCATTTCAATAAGCTTGCCCGCTCGCTTTGACATCTTTACCGGTTCACCGTCACGAAGCAGGTTTATGTGCTGCAGCAGCATGATCTCGAGCCGGGACGAATCCTCGCCAAGTGCCTTCATCGCCGCGGCCATCTTGGTCAGGTACGCATGATGATCCGGACCAAGTATATCTATGATATGATGATATCCGCGCCGAAACTTGTCCCAATGATAAGCGATATCAGGCAAAAAGTAGGTCGGTTTGCCTTGCGACGTGACGACGACCCAGTCCTGTCCGTCGCCAAACTCAGATGTTCTGACAAACTTTGCCCCATCCTTGTCAAAAATGGCTCCTCGCCTTTCCAATGCCTCCAAGGCCTTCCACTCGGACCCAGACTTTCTCAGACTGCTTTCTCGAAACCAGTTGTCCATCTCAACTCGAAAAATCGCAAGCGACTTTTCGTGCATTGATACGTGACGTTCAATGGCCAAAACACCGAGCTTCTCCGCTGCATCCGGATCGTTCAGGAATCTGTCGCCTTGCTGCTCTGCAAGACTACTTGCAAACTCGGTGATATACTCGCCATGATATCCGCCTTCAGGAATCTCCGACTCTCGGCCGAAAATATTGGCGTACCGTGCATAAACCGACTTGCCGAGCAATTCGACCTGATTCCCTGCGTCGTTCACGTAGAACTCTGAATCGCACTCCGCCCCCAGTGCTGTGAATATCCGCTTCAGACTGTCCCCGACTGCCGCTGCGCGTGCGCTTACCACATTCAGCGGGCCGGTCGGATTCGCCGACACAAACTCAATCAAGATTCGCTTGCCCGATAAATCTCGCGAATCTCCAAACTCATCCGATCGATTGATAGCCAGAGCGGCTATCGACTGCAAGTACTTGTCAGCAAAACGAAAATTTATGAAACCCGGGCCGGCGACGCCTTCGCATTTGCACAATCCCTCATCCAGATCAAGACCCGCAACGATCATCTCCGCAATCTGACGAGGCGGTTTGCCAAGAAGCTTTGCATGTACAAGTGCCGCGTTGGTGGCGATATCCCCGTGTGCCGGATCGCGCGGTTTTTCCAAAGTGACCGTCGGCGAAGACACACCCTGCTTCGCCAAAACATTTGAAATGGCCGACTGTATATGCTCGTGTACCCGCTTCACGCCAAATTGGACTTCTTTTTGGCGGCAGGTTTCTTGGCCGCCTTCTTGACTGCCTTCTTCTTGGCTGGTGTCTTGCTTACAGATGTACCCACTGACTTCTTCGCGCGCTTCTTTACAGCTTTCTTTGCTGCTTTCTTTGCTGCCTTCTTGACAGCTTTCTTCGCACTCTTCTTTGTCGCGTTGCCGGTTGTCAGCGCTTTCTTCGATTTGGCAACATGACCTGTGCGCGATACTTCGACAAAACCTTCTTCATCGCTCACTTCGATGACATCCGCGTCGCTCCATAGGTCCTCAAGCCGGTAATAATCCCGGAAACTCGGCCGGAATACGTGAACGACCACGTCCACAAAGTCCAAGAGTACCCAATTCAGCGAGTCCATTCCTTCCTTGTGAAAGACCTTCTCGCCGACATGCTCGCGCGCGCTTTTCTCGATATGCGTGGCTATAGCACGCACCTGCTGATTCACTTCGCCCGTGCAGACCACAAAGTAATCCGTAACCGTGTCAAGTTTGGTCAGGTCGAGTATCCTGACATCGAGAGCTTTTTTCTCAAGCGCCGCCAATGCGGCATGCTTGGCAAGCTCCAATGGTCGAACCGTGCTCAGTCGCGTTCTCCGTACACTTTATTACCTAATCTTCCAATTTAGCTTCTTGTAATCTGATCCCACAATCAGTGACACGTCTGAATTTCGATCACTTCTCGTGGTGTCCCAAGCTGTAAGTGCCGGAACAATCCCAAGCCGCTCCGCCACCGTTGTGCCGTTCTTCAAGTCCTGTCGCCTGTCTAATACTTCGCTTCGACCGTAGTCAAAGTTACGCGCATTGCGCACTTCCACAACCTCAAAACCCATCGCTTCAAGAGCTGACTTGGCCCTGGCCCCTATCCCTTTGACACCGCAGCCATTGAAAAGAGTAATCCTCGGCATTGCTTCCTCCGAAGATGTTTCGCCTTCCTCTGCCTTTTCTTCATCGCCAATCTCTTCCGCCACCCCTGAATCCTTGGGAACATGTGCCTCATCTGCTTCCAATAGCAAATCGGCAAAAGGTGAATCAACTTCCGCTGGCGGCATCTGAGCAATTTGATCGAGCAATTCACCCGACCGGTTTCCAGCTATGTCATCGGTCGATCCGATCGATCGTCTTTCAAGGCTCTTGCTGGTCTCGGAATTCCCGCGAAACAAACCAACGCCAAGCAGAATTAGAACAAACGGTAAAATGACAAAAAGCAATAGCCGCCATCCAGTGCCAGTCTGCACCCGACGGCGTCCGGTGTTATTTTCATATTGGGGATAAAAACGCCTGGGCACCGGTTCAAAAAAATGACCGAGATCTCAGGACTCTCGGTCGCTAATAGTGGCCAACCGATTTGGCGGGCGAGTGATTAACGAAACGGTCAGTCGAGCATCAGTCAAAAGCATGCCGGCTCACGGACGGCCGGGAAACTGCCATGGTGAGTAGTAGTCATAGCTATTGTACTCCCAGCCACGATATGGAGTCATCCCTTTCGCAACTGACAATCGAAAAAGAGAATTCTTGCTCGGCTGCCAATTCAGGTCAACCGCTCCGACAAAGTCATTCCCGGTTCTTGCTGGATTCCACTCCGCTGGTCCGCTCGGCTGAAATTGATAACCGAGATGCGTTGTCACGCTTAACGGCGCCGATATCTGATAATCCAGCCTATTCATGTACAACCCGCGGGAGACGCTTGTCCCACCGCCGTTTGCGTAACCAAAACTTACCGAATGCGACATGTGCATTCGAGACGGATCAAGCAGACCCTTGACTCCGTTCAAGCCAAGACCCTGTTCATGACTCCGGAGGTACTCGGACGTCGAACCACTCGTCGGTTGCGTTCGGTATTGCCCCAACGCATGTAGCGAAAGAACGCAAATCAACAAGCACGCTGCCGTAATCGACCGCATAGACTTCTCCAACCTCGTTTGAGTATTCCTAAAGATAAGCACAAACCTCATAATAATCAACACTTCAGGCCGATTGGCGGGCGAGCCAAACGGCTTCCGCCTCGGCCAATTCCGCGGGTGTATTTATCCCCTGTAACTCCCCAAACTCCGCACAGTTCACCGCCTGAGTCACTCTGCCGGCTTTGCCAAGAATCCCCACGATGTCCGTAAGATAATACTCCCCCTTGGCATTGTGAGGGGTTACTTTGTGCAATGCCTGAAAAAGCGGTTCTCGCTTCGCCAGATAAACTCCGCTATTGATTTCACTAATGTTACGCTGCTCGGTCGTGGCGTCCTTTTCCTCGACAATTCCCGTAAATTCACCATCAAGGTCACGGACTATCCGGCCGTAACCGAACGGATTGGGTGCCGTTGTGGAAAGAACGGTCAGATCCGCTCCGCCCTCACGATGACACCTGATCAACTCCGTCAAGGTCTCGGAACGGAGAAGTGGGACGTCACCTGACAAAATCAGAATTTCCTGACAATTTGGTGAAATCGCCTCTTCCGCCTGCAAGACCGCATGGCCAGTGCCCAGAGGTGGATCCTGTACAACCGTACCCGTGGCAATATCTCGCACCGTCTGCTCGACCAGTGCGCGCATGTGCCCCACGACCACAATCGTTTGACCCGCACCAAGCTTGGCTGCAGTATCAAGCACCCGCAGGATCAACGGCCTCCCGGCAAGTTCATGCAGTACCTTTGGGAGGTCACTATTCATGCGGGTGCCCTTCCCGGCCGCAAGGATAACCACGGACAGCGTTGAATCCATCACTAGAAAAACTTCTTTACTTGGTTGAATGTTCCGCTCAAGCGTCGTAAACTGCCATATTATCAATCAATCTAACACTGCCCAACCGAATCGCACCTATCAGTCTTGCGTTCTCAGGCACAATCGCCTCTTCCACAAGTGTTTCGCTATTTACACCTGTTAGATACTCGACTTGCGCGTCGGCTGACTTGCTGACATCCGCCAACATGATTTGCTTGACTTTCTCAACGTCCCTCTCGCCACTCCGAATCAAGTCGCGGCCTGTGAGCAAGGCCTTGTAAAGAACGCTTGCCTGCGCACGCTCAGATTCTTTCAAAAAGCGGTTTCGTGAAGACATGGCAAGACCGTCCGATTCACGCAACGTCTGTCCTGCAACTATGCTTACCGGCCAGTCCAGTGACCTGCACATCGCGCGAATCAGCGTAAGCTGCTGAAAGTCCTTCTCACCGAAATTCGCCGCATCCGGCCGGACAAGATGTAAGAGTTTTGCAACAATTGTCAATACTCCTTCGAAGTGCCCCGGGCGTATTGCACCTTCCCATACCTTGCCCATCGCCCCGGGATTAACAGTAATACCCGAATCTGAATGGTACATGTCATCAACCGACGGTGCGAACACAAAGTCAATGCCCTCATGCTCGCAAAGTTCAATGTCGTTTTCCAATGTCCGGGGGTATCTTGTCAAATCCTCATTCGGACCGAACTGTGTGGGGTTCACGAAAATGCTCAGTACCCGGACGTCACACGGACCGCACAAGCGCGCAAGACTCATATGTCCTTCATGCAGGGCGCCCATCGTCGGAATCAAGCTTATTCGCGCTGCACACTTCCAGAACGGTTCAAGCTCATCGTTGAGCTCGGCGCGAGTCTTTAGCAATTTCACTATGCTTTGCGGCTGCGTTTCTCAGCCTTACTCTCTTCATTAGTTTCCGGAGCCTCATAAGACTCACTTGCTGTGGGAAATGCCCCTTCCCGCACGTCATTTACCCAGTTTGAAACCGCGTTCCTGACTAGGTCTGCCCCATTCATGTAATGCCGGACGAATCTTGGCTTGAACTTGTCAAATATTCCAAGCAAGTCATAATTCACCAGTATCTGCCCGTCGCAATTTACGCCAGAACCGATACCTATGGTCGGTATGCGAAGGTGCTTGGAAACCTTCTCGGCAAGACTGGCCGGGATTTTCTCCAGTACAATGGCAAAGCAGCCGGCTTCCTCCAGTGCCAGCGCTTCGAGAAGCAGCTGTTTGCCTTCCTTCTCAGTGGTCGCCTTGACTCCATATCCGCCGAACACATTTATCATTTGCGGCGTCAGCCCCAAATGTCCCATGACTGGAATCCCTGCCTCCACAAGCCGTTTCACCGTTGGCACAAGATATCCGCCGCCCTCTATCTTCACCGCTTGCGCACCACCCTCTTTCAAGAATCGTATCGCATTGCGCACAGTTTCTTCTGCTGATACCTGAAACGAACCGAACGGCATATCCGCCACTACCATTACTCTCGATGTGCCGCGAGAAACACACCGCGTTAGGAATAGCATCGAATCCATCGTCATCGGAATCGTGGTCGCGTGACCGGCAACCACGTTACCCGCGCTGTCCCCGACAAGGAGAAAATCCACTCCGGCCTCTTCTTCAAGGGCCGCAAAGATTGCGTCATACGCGGTCAGGCCGACAATCTTTCTCCCTTCTGACTTGCAGGCCACTATTTGTGGTGCCGTCACTCGAGGAAATGAACCTTGCTTGCTCATTGAGAGACTCCTTCAATACTGGTAAGTATTGCTCCACCAAGCACGATGTCCCCGTCGTAAAATACCGCTGACTGACCCGGCGTTACCGCCCGTACGGGCGTGTCGAACTCGATTCTCACCTTGCCGTCCGGCAATGACGTAACGATTGCAGCCACCGCTTCGCTCCGATACCTGACCTTCACATCGCATTTGACGGGATCGGACGGTCGCGGAATCGACACCCAATTCGTGTCATGACCAAACGCGACTGAATCCAGACAATTCTCATCGTAGTCCAAATATACCCGGTCAGTCTCCGGCTCGATACGCTTGACATAAAGCGGCCGACCTGCGGATAATCCCAGCCCCTTGCGCTGACCAACTGTGAAGTTTGTTATACCCTCATGGTGCCCGAGCACTCGCCCGTCCGGACCGATGAACTCACCACCCCCCAGTACCTTCAATTCCATTGCGAAATTGTCCTGCAGAAAGCGGCGGTAGTTGTTGTCCGGCACGAAGCAAATATCCTGACTCTCTGGCTTATCAGCCGTTACTAATTCAAGTCCGCGAGCGAGCTCTCTGACCCGCGACTTCGGCAAATCCCCCAACGGAAACAACGTTTGATGTAAGCTGTGCTGCGAGAGACCCCACAAGGCATAAGACTGGTCCTTTTCAAGATACCGAGCCCTCAATAGCATAGCCCTGTCCCCGGTCTTCTGCACTCGTGCGTAGTGCCCTGTTGCAAGATACTCACATCCAAGCTTCTGTGCCTTGTCAAGCAATGTCTGCCACTTAACAAAGGTATTGCAGCGGACACAGGGATTTGGCGTCCTTCCGGCCAAATACTCTCCTGCAAAATTCTCAACGACGGAGCCGTGAAATTCCTTGGACAAATTCAGCACATAGTGCTTTATTCCCAGCCTGTCTGAAACCGCACGCGCATCCTGTGCCATTGTGATACTACAGCATCCGCTCGCACGGTTTAGCGACATCTCCTGACCTTTTTCATCCGTCCAAAGATGCATCGTCAGACCAATGACGTCATAGCCCTCGTCCACGAGCAGGGCAGCTGCCACCGAGCTGTCCACGCCGCCGGACATGGCAACCGCCACCGTTGTCTTCACTGCGGTCTTTGAGTTTGTATGAATCGCTGGAGCTGCTGTCGTCATCTTATGATGCCACTTTGACTACTTTTGTGAATGTCGTGTCCGGCCGGACCGGTACTGATGTCGTATCGCCTCCCACTGCCCATATTAATGCCGTTTCAATTCCGGCTCGCAAGCGGTCCGTACTGGATACTCCTGCCAGGGCCCCCATGCTTAGGATATCGCCGCTAAGCCTGTTCCCTCCCTCTTCCCACTGAAAAGGCTCGGCTCCTTCCGGTTCTATCAACACTCGCTTTCGACCAAGTCCCTCAAGTGCAAATTTGTAAGAAGTCGCAAAACCGGATTCATCCATCTTGCCCCATTCCGTCAAGCCGCTTGATGCCTCTATCAGCGCGACTTCGCGGATACTGTGCGGCTGTTTCGCCAGCGCACCCAGCAGCGGTGTAACTGCGTTCCCTTGACCCGCAACGAAATTAAGCGTACTGTCCAGCACCTGATGTTTCTTCAACAATTGAAGTATCAAATCTATGTCCCGCCGGGTTCTCCAGAGACCGTTGAACAAATTGGCGCGCGAAGAATTGATTTCACCATTCTCGTCTCGTTCAAAGCAGCGATGCACGTTGTATGCAACGACCGCCGCATGCTGCGCACGGGTGTTGCCGTCAAGAATGGCGCTCAAATTCACGTCACTTGGGGAGTCATACACCCACAACAATGACTTCAGCTTCCGGCTGTTTGCTGGCACCCTGTATGCCGCCTCCACCGTGTCCCCCTTCTCCCCCACAGCACGAATGACATAGTGACCGAAATCCTTGCCGCGTGACACAAACCGCATGTCACTCTTGGTCAGCGTGGCCCGCTCCTGCCACAATCGCTCTACAGAAAACTTCTGCTCGTTGTTCTTCTGAGTAATCAAATAAACTGTCCATCCCACAACTGTGAACAGTGCGGCGGAAATCACAAACCATTTCAGCGGCGAAGACTTTCTCATGCCGTTGCTCGACGATGTTCCCGCTGTCGTGTAACGATTTTCGGCAATGCTTCGACCAGTGCCCTGACATCGGATTCTTTGGAGAACCGTCCAAAACTGATTCGCAGACTCGACCTTGCCTCTTCGGTGCTCAGGCCAAGCGACATCATGACATGCGAGGCTCCGGTCGCACCTGCACTGCACGCGGCCCCCGTCGAAACGCATATTCCCTGCATGTCCAGCGCGATTAACAGCTCTTCGCCGTCACAGCCCGGCACTCGAACGCTCAGAATGTTGGCTGCTCTCTCGCTGCCTCCGTTTACAATAAGGTCGGCAATCCTTGACCTCAACTCACGCTCACACGCGTCACGCAGTTTTCTGATTCCCTCACCTTCGCTTCGCATGTTCTCAAGACAGAGTTCTGCCGCCTTGCCAAAACCGACTATCCCCGCAACATTCTCCGTGCCCGTCCGCCGTCCGCGTTCCTGACTGCCCCCGTGCTGTCTTCTCCCAAGCTGCGTTCCCCGTCGCACGATTAACGCACCACTCCCCTTCGGGCCGTGAATCTTGTGCGCTGATATCGATATCATGTCTAATTCCATGGACGAGAAATTCAGCGGCAGCTTCCCAAAACTCTGTACACAATCGCTGTGAAACAGAACGCCCCGCCGCCTGCAAATCTCCCCGATTTTCTCAATCGGCTGTATCGTCCCCAGCTCATTGTTCACATGCATCACCGAAACAAGGATAGTCTCTGGGCGAATTGCTTTCTCAACGTCCGCGGGATCAACATACCCATCCTTCGAAACGGGTACGATGGACATCATCGCGCCCGCTTTGTCCAAGGCCTTTGCGCAATCCAATACGGCATGATGCTCGATCGAAGAAACCACAAAGTGATTGTGCGAATTATCGCTCGCATCCATTGCGCCTTCAAGTGCCCAATTATCCGCTTCTGTCCCACCGGAAGTAAAATACACTTCGTCCGCGTGACATCCGGCCAGCTTCGCAATCCAATTGCGAGCCGTCTCCACCGCCATCTTTGCCTGCTTGCCTCGCTCATGAACACTTGATGGATTACCCCACGTTTCCGCAAGGGCGTCCGACATTGCCGCGACCACCGCAGGATCAGGCTGAGTCGTGGCCGCATTATCCAGATATACAATTCCTGTCATAGCCAATAAATATAACCTTTATACCCCCAAAATGCAAGTTTTCTTATACGCTTACGCTTGACAAACCATGCGATTTTATGTAACTTAACCATCATTATGGCCCCACAATTCCGATTCCTCTGCTTGCTTGCCGCCCTGTTCGCAGCCGCGCTTTCCGCGTCCGCGCAGGAGGCTCTCGACCCGGCCTTCGATCCTCCCTACCGCGGAGCCGCCGCCACAGGCAATAAGATTCGCTGGAACGGCACCATCGGCATGGTCATCATTAACGGCAAACTCTATCAGCAATTCGGCCTCAGACCGGATGTCCCTCTCGGAAAATGGGGAGTCGGACTCGACCTGACCGTGCGCATGGACGAGGAAGGAAATCTCAAAGAGGATGAGTGGGACGAGCCCCTTGATGCCGTCGAAAAAATCTACTACATCCGCTACGGTGCGCCCGGCGATCCGCTTTACCTGCGGGTCGGAGCCCTCGACAACGTCACGCTCGGCTATGGCATCGTCATGCACCGCTATGCCAACACCGTTCAATATCCCGAGATTAAGCGAGTCGGTACATATGTCGAAGGTGAAGCCGGCAAGAAAGGGTTTCTCTCCTTCCAAGCTATGACCAACAACATCCGCGAACTCGACGGCCCCGGTGTGGTCGCTGCGCGCGTAGCTCTGAAACCCGTTCCCAAATCCAATCTCACCATCGGCGGCACTCTCGCTCTCGACGGAAATCAATACGCCGGTCTCGCCGATTCCGACGACGACGGCGTTCCCAATCGCCTTGATTTATTCGGCGACATCGACGACCGCGTGCGTGTGCAGGAGATCATGAACCTGCTCACACCTGAAGAGATCGCTCAGCTCATCGAATGGGGCTATCTGCCCGATATCTATCGTCTCCCTGAGGACTATCGAAACCGCACCGATGAAATGATGATGACCGGCATTGATGTTGGGCTTCCCCTCTTGCGGCCCAGGAAATTTTCCCTCTGGGGCTACGCACAAGCCGCGCAAGTTCACGACTTCGGCTGGGGCTGGGCCTTTCCCGGTTTGCGCGCAGTCTTTCATCCCGTCGAAATTGGTCTTGAGTATCGCCGTTACGAAAAAGAGTTCATAGGAAATTATTTCGATTTTTCCTACGAACTCGAGCGGGCCCAAGTCGTCGGTGACAGCACCTACGCCACCAAGGAATCCGTCCTGAAAGGCCTCGGCAAAGCCGAGGGCTTCTACGGAGATTTGACACTCTCCTTCACCGACATCGGCTATCTCTACGGCTGGGCCTTGGACATGCACGGCGAAAACTATCCCTCCGGCAAAACTTTCTACGGTGAGGCCGCCGCGACTCCGCCCGAAAATCCCTCCAAAATTCGCAAGGTCGCGGGCTACTTCTATCAGCCCAATCAACCTGAGTTCTTTAACGAACTCTCTGACGGCACCATTTACGGCGGCAAGGTCTTCTTTGGCATCGCGCACAACGTCAACATCGTCTATGACCACCGCGTCACCTATGCCAACGGCGACACCTATCGCACCGTCCGCATTGAAACAATGGTCACCTTCTGATACAAAATTCCCCCTCGCTTAAGCGGAGGGGGTTCGGGGGTGAGTCTTCATTCGCCGGGCAGGGATTCAGCGAAGTGCTTGTCAAGCACGCAGCGGCTCCCTGCCGGAATCTGAGAGCAGAAATTTCAGCAGCTTCATCATCTTCTCAACCGCCAGTCCACGATGTGACAGGCGGTTTTTTTCGCTCATCTCAAGCTCCGCCAAAGTCCGTCCGTCAGCCAGTTCAAACACCGGGTCATATCCAAATCCCTTGTCACCACGAGCCTCGCGGGTAATACGCCCCTCCAGCCTCCCCTCAGTACAATAGGTTCCGTCCTCCGTCGTCAGACAAATCACCGCCCGGAATTTCGCCTGCCGTTTGTCATCCGGCACATCGGCCATTTCTCGTAAGAGCTTTGCGCAGTTGTCCGCATACGTCGCCCCCTCTCCGGCATACCTCGCAGAATAGACTCCCGGTGCACCACCGAGTGCCTCCACTTCAAGTCCCGTGTCATCAGCCAGTGCCCAAAGTCCCGTCCCGCGGGCAGCTTCCCGCGCCTTCTTGATGGCATTCCCCAGTAAATCCGGCTGGTCTTCCACGGTCGCTGGCAATGAAAAATCCGCGAGGCTCAAGAGCTCCACCGGCTGGCCGGTCAGCTTCTCCTGAATCTCGCGGAACTTATTCGGGTTGTTCGTTGCGATGACGATCCGCTGCAAAGGCTTAACCGTACACCTCAGCAGAGTTGCACTTGCACACCTTGACCATCCTCGAGGTCTGATTCCGGCGGCCGCCTTCCGTAACAAATTCACGTACGCGCACCGAAGTCTGGATCTCATTACACACCGGGCAGTGCTTCGCACCGGACGACTTTACCTTCGACAACTTGTCGGTAAAGGTCTGTTTCTTTGCCATTTATAGCTTCCTTTCTGGGTTTCTAACAACAGGGAATATAAGCATTTCCCCCCGCCTTGTCAAGGTGCGAGTTAAGGGAGTATGTTTCGTTCCGTATTGCTAAACCTACACTCGTGTCGATTAGTTCCTGAATGGGACACTCGTAACACCCGAATTGCGAACCGAACTGTAAAGCCCTATGTCATCCTGAACGAAGTGAAGGACCCCTCTGCTCTGTTTCCCCTCGCTTCAGCGGAGGGCCAAGCGAGGCCAGCTTCGCCGTGCTGGGATTTTGCGAAGGACCCCTCTGCTCTGTTTCCCTCGCTTCAGCGGGGTGCCAAGCGAGGTCAGCTTCGCCGAGCGGGGATTTAGTGAAGGACCCCTCTGCTCTGTTTCCCCTCGCTTCAGCGGGGGGCCATGCGAGGCCAGCTTCGCCGAGCGTGGATTTAGCGTCGCGGTTCCCCGCCGGAATCCGCCTTTCCTCTTTCCTCTTTCCTCTTTCCTATTTCCTATTTCCTCTTTCCTATTTTCCCCAAAACCTCTCCCATCTCCATTCCCTTCACAAACGAACTTGCGAGTGCACTCGGCGCATCCACCGCCGTCACCTGATAAAACTGCGTCGCGGAGAAATTCACTACACCCTCATGCGTGTAGGTCGTGTCCGGCGTCCACCCATGATAATAGAACGGCCCGCCCGAAGTCGGTGAATAGAACACCGCATACCATAAGCCGCTCACCGCGCACCCGCTCACGGAAGTATCCACAACCGACCAACTCAAGTGCGCATCAAGCCCCTCCGTCGTGATCACCACTTCCGGTGCCGCCGGAGGTGAACCGGGCACCAGCTCGATTTCAACCGTTGTCGAATCCATGCTGGCTCCGCATGTGTCATTGACGGCAACGACCGTATAGGCGTAGGTATTCCCACCAACGGCGTTCGCATCTTCGTAGCTTACAGAAGTGTTTGGAAGGGTCGCCAGCAAAACACCGTCGCGAAAGACCTCATAGTATCCAAAGTCTCCTAAAGCGGGAACCCAACTGACAGTAATGGTCTCGCAACTGTCCGATATTGCTGATGCTTCTGCAGGACCCATTGGGTAGTCAAGAAGTTGCCCTGAGACGTTATCAAGCACATTCGAAGCTCCGCAATCACCAATAGCTTGTGCACTGTAGGTATAATTACCCCCGCTTGGTGGAAAGTCCTCATAGCT